>JANMZO010000084.1:0-10920 GCA_031383405.1 Acidimicrobiia bacterium
TCGTCTTCGAAGACGACGAACGTCTTGTCGCTGATGTTCCCGCTATAGAGATCACGCAGCGTCAGCGGGGCGTTGGTGAACACTCTGATCGGGCCGTTTTGGTTGTCTGCCACACGAAGTTCGAACGGTTGCCCGGGCGCAGTGAGCGCGGCGATAGCTTCAACTCGTGTCGTCATGGTGTCCTTAGGCTGTCAGCGTGATCTCTTCGGCTGTGGAAGAGCCGCCTTGAGAGACTAAGCGCTGGCAACCGCCGTTCAAAAGTCGGGAGCCCCGTAGGGCACTCAGGGGATCGTGACTGAAACCGGGTCGGAGTGTGCCGCGTTCTTTCCGCTGGCGTCTTGTGCGAGAAGGAGATAGTTGAAGGTGAGCTTCGATGTCGGAGCGATGTCGATCGCGCTGTGAACGGAGAGGTCAAACGGCCCGATGACCCGGCCGGCCGTGTCACCCGAGTGGCCTCGAAGCAGCAGATATCGTACGGCGCCGTTGGCTTCTCCGGACCACTCGCAACGGACGTTTCGTTCAACGACCGTGCAGCGGAGTCCAATCGTCGACGGTGTCCGGATTTCCGTGCTGGGTTGTTGCGTCGGGGGCTGTGACGTCGGAACGGTGCGGGGTGGTTCCGTGCGGGGTGGTTCGGTCTTTGGTGGTTCGGTCTTTGGTGGTTCGGTGCGTGGGGGTTCCGATTTCGGAACGCTGGTGCGGGGCGGTTCGGTCTGAGCGGGAGTTGAGCTCACCGGCTCAAGGCGGGTCGGTTTCGATGGCTCCGGTATCGATGACGAGGTCTCGCTCTTCGGTACTTCGGTGCTCGTCCGGTCAGGGTCCGTGGTATCCGGACGGGTGGTCTCGGGGCGCGAGGTCGGAGGTCTGGAGTCGGTTCGGAGCGGGCGCTTTTCTACGGTCGTAGTGGTGGCCCGTTTGGTGCGCTTGGTGGTGGCTCCAGCGGGGGACCCAACGGATACGAGGGCCACCCCCACGGCGACGACAGTTGCGGTAGCGAGCGTGGTCCATCGAGTTGTTGTCATGTCGTTGGTGTTCCCGTCTGCGGTAGGCGATCTGCCGCTTACGGTTCTTCGGCATTCAACTACCCAGAGTGTTCGATAACTGGGCGTTCGGATCATCGAAGTGATCCGACCGCACCAGCTTGTCACCGCCGCCGGATTCCCGCAGGCGCGAACTCTGTTCGCATAGATGGTGTGTTTCTTATTTATGCGGTGGTTGTGTTGAGGGTGACGCGCCTTGACGGGTTTTGTCGGGGGTGGATTCGGTTGTGGCGGTCCATTGGAACGGTTTGGAATTGGCCTTGCTTACGCAGGACTCGTCGCACGCATTCATACACTCCCCAACCACCACATATTTACGAGACACTACATAGAGGCCGGAACCCGGCAACCTTCGGTCGACGGGCCTCCGGGTTAACCGGTGCTTGACCCGCATGAGCCATGGTCCGGTTCGATCATCCTCGGTTGGTGATGTTGAAGAGTTCGTTGAGTCCGCTCACGTCGAACAGTCGGGAAACGATCGGGGATGGATTGATAATCACCAGTCTCCGTTGCGACTGCTCGGCCTGTTGGTGTGCCTGAATCAGAACCCTGAGTCCGCTTGAGTCGATGAACGCGACCTCTGCCATATCGACTGCGAGCTCTCCGGAATCACCCGGCGTCGGAATGAGGAAGCCCGTCAACATGTCCGCCGTCGACGAGTCGATCTCGCCTGACACAACGAGTCCGCCAGAAGTTTGCGAAATAGTGAGTGTTTCGCTTATTTCGCCCATCCCCAAACTCTACCCGCTTGGGAACAGCCCGTCGTGTTCGGGCCACTACGGCACCCCTCCACCGGATCAGAATGGGCGAAGGGTTTTCCGATAAGGATGAAGCCACGGGGTCGGAGCCGACGACTGTCAACGGATACGCGATTCCGATGCCTCAACTGTGAAGTTCTCAAGCACGGCCGGACCGAGCGTGGAGACGAGGGGTACGTCTGCGGCGTCCCGGCCGATAGCGACAACGATCCGCCCGATCCTCGGCTCGTTCACGCGTGCGTCGAAGGTCCACCAACGCCCATCGAGGAACACTTGGAACCAGGCACAGAAGTCCATCGCGGCTGCGCTCGGCTCGACGTCTATATCCGGTAGGTAACCGAAGGCGTATCGGGTTGGAATGTTCAGTGCCCGACAAAAGCTGACCGCAATATGGTTGTAGTCGCGACATACTCCTCGCTTCGCTTTCCACGCGTCCGTGGCTGTCGTGAGGTTGGAGGTTGTGCCGTACTCAAAATGCATGTAATCGTTCACGTAGCCGCAAATAGACCGTACGGTCTTCCCCGTAGCGGGGCAGTCGGCGGAAATGAAACGACCGAATTGCGACCATGCCTCCTCGCCGAGTTCGTCGGGTCGGCAGTACCGCGAAGGCTGCAACCACAACCAATCCTCCGGCGTCAGGTCGCCAAGGCGGGGTGCTTCGGCTGTCGCCGGCATGGGGTCGGTGGAGCCGTCAACAACCAAGTCCCCCGAATAGGCTATTCGTGTGGTGCCGGGCGGAAGCACAAAGCGGTCCATGAGTTGAGGGCTTCGGGCACCGGCTGCCACCAGATCGAGGTCGGGTCGAAGCGACAGCGACACGTCCTCATGATCGATGTGGAACCGGTCGTGAACCGAGATCGATTGCGCCGGACGTACCCGAAAGAATGCCTGTGTGGGGTGGCTCACGGTCAGTGTGAATGATGTGCCAAATCGTATGCGTCGATTTCGCGGGGATGCGGCTCCTAAATCCGAGTCGGGTCCACGTGTCACAGCATCCGGCGTTCCGGGCCGCGAATCCGTCGGGGTGATGTTCGGCGGGGCGGCCGCGGTGTCTGGAAGGGCGGCGTCTGGTTCCGCATAGCGGAGCAAGGATGTGGAAGTCATATCGTTCGCGCTTTCGGGTTGCGCCAGGCGCGGTTGTCGCATTCGTCCTTGTACCCTTTTTCTCCAACCGGCAAACGCTCATCCGAATCACTCTTGGACCTGAAACATGCCGCAGACCTGGCCGTTGGAGGTCGGCCGTGAGAAGTACTCTGAGAAGTCCACCTTCGTGCACAACCTTTGTTTTCAACGTTTCGCCAAGGAAAGAAATGGGTAGAGCCAACTTGCCGGTAAACCAAGACCGTCCGCAACTCGACGAGCGACCGATGGCTGTCAAAAAGACATACCGGTTTCCCGACAAAAATCTCCGGGAGCAACTATGAGTGCATCTGTCGTCTTACGAATTCCGGCTGATCCCGCGATGTCACGGGTGGCCCGGCTTGCTGCTGGTGGGCTCGCTTCGTTGCAGTCGCTTGATGTCGATCAAATAGAAGATGTGAAAATCGCGGTCAGCGAAATCATCCTGGCCTTGATCGAACATGGTGAGGGAAACGATATTTCGCTCACGTTCAATGCGGATCCGGGTGGCTCCGACGGGTCAGACGGAAGCGCCACGTCACCGTCGCTCGTCGTTATGGGAAGCACCGCCTGTGCGGAATTCGACGCAACCAGTCCTGAACTTGACCTGTGTCACGCCGTCCTGACGGGTGTCTCACGTTCATACTCGATCAGTTCAACCGGCGTCGGTGCCGAAATTCGGGTTGTACTTCCGGGAGAGCCTGCGTGAGCCAACCAGGACAGACGGCCCCAGACGTTTGGGTCGACGATGCCCTGAAGCAATACGCACAGTCTCGCGATCTGAAGCTGCGGGATCAGATCCTTGAACGGACGGACTGGTTGGCGGTGCGCGGTGCTCGGCGATTTTCCGATTCCGGCGAGCCCTTCGATGATCTTGTCCAGGTTGCGAGACTCGGGCTTTTCAAGGCTCTGGATCGTTTTGATCCGTTGCTGGGAGTTCCGTTCGGTGCGTATGCGACTCCTACCGTTTTGGGCGAACTACGACGCCATTTCCGCGACCACACCTGGAGTGTGCATGTTCCCCGCCGGGCCAAGGATCTCCGGCCGGTGGTAAACACGGCCATTCAGGAGCTCTCCGCATCGACGGGGCGTTCTCCTAAGGTTGATGAGGTTGCATCCCACCTCGGCATCACCGTTGAGGCCGTGCTTGAGGCCATGGATGCCAACGCCGCCTACCGGGCCCACTCGCTCGATCCGGCTCGGTCTGCGCACATAGCTTCTTCGGATTCCGAAGTCGAGAACTGGATGAATCGTGACGTCGTGGGAAAGTTGCTGGATCAGCTCCCGGCCCGAGAGCGCAAAGTCATCTTTCTCCGGTTTTACGAGGAACTCAGCCAAGCGCAGATTGCCGAGGCGATTGGAACCAGTCAGGTTCACGTGGGTCGGATTCTCGCGGCGAGCTTCCAAAAGCTCAGGCAACTTATGGACCAGTCAAATGTCTGACGAGTCAGCGGGCACGAAGCTCTGCTGTTGTCGGAGGTCCAACTCGGAACAGCGTGTCGTCGGTCGACGCCGAGCCCGACGTTCGCGCTGAAGTGCGGTAATCAGACCGATCCCCCCGGACCTGTTGGCGCGCATGAGAAGTTTCGTGTTTCGACCACGTCGATCGGGGGTACCGGGAAGTAGTGGCGGCGCAAGGCCGGCACGAAAGCCAAGGAGAGCAAATGGGTACCATCGACGTTGCCAAGGGTCGACTCAAAGAAGCGATTGGCGTGCTGTCCGGGAACAAGGACTTGAAACGCAAGGGAAAGGTCGACCAGGTGGTGGGCAAGGCCAAAGACACCGTCGAAAATATTCGCGCGAAGGCGGACGAAAAAGTCGGGCAACTTCGGGACAAACCCGAGTCTGACTGATTTGCTTGAGCGTGGCCGCTTCGGTCAGTTGCCGGCAGGCACGGCAATTGAACGGGCGTTTCCTGGGGGAGCCTATGACGATCGGCAGTTCTGGGTTGACCTCGTTCGTCGAGGAACACCTTTAGCGCTGCCTTTAGCTGCAGCCAGGGTATGCAAGAATGGGCCTTGTGCGAGGTCACCACGAAGGTTGCGTACGAGTACTAAGCACGCGCCACGATAACGGGTGTCATAGTCACCTTCGAAGGTGATGTACACGTTCGCCCCGCCTGACCCGTGAGGCTCCGAGGAAAGCTCGGGGCCCTTGCGGCAACCTTCGTCGTGGTTCTGGGCGCAGTCGGAGTTCTTGGGGTCCTTCTAGCCGCCGCCAACGCTCGGGCCTCCGGAAAGGAGTACCGCTCGGGGGTAGCCCTCGAAAGGGTCTTGCGTCTCCAATCGGCATACGTCGATATGGAAACCGGTGCACGCGGGTTTGTCATCGTCGGGGCCGAAACGTTCCTCGAACCCTATGGCCTCGGTGCCACGCAGATCGACGAGTTGCAAGCCTCACTGGTGAAGAGCACTGATGCCGACGACCCGGTGACGGCCGCAGATCTCGCTGCGGTAGTTGATGCTGGCCGCACCTGGCGGATCCTGATTGCGAACGTGGTGGATCTGAGGCGTTCGCAGGGTCGCGCGGCCGCGGAAGCGGTGATCGAAGGACAGGGACCGAAGCGTCGCTTCGACACACTGCGATTATTGAGTGCTCGATTGAGCACGCGTCTGCTTGACCAACGACGCGAGGCGAGGGCCGAAAGCGAACGAACAGCCGGTCGAATGACCTGGTTGCTGTTCGCCCTTCCAGCCATTCTTGTAGCGTTCACCCTGGCGTCAGGCTGGCTCATGGCCCGGTGGATAGTTCGCCCCTTGCGACGATTGCTGCTCGCGGTTCGCTCGATCAGTTCGGGGGATCTGTCGACCAACGTCTCGGTCGGCGGCGCAGCAGACGTAGCCGAGGTCGGGCGAAGCGTGGACATGCTTCGTATCACGATTGAGCAGCGACTGAACGAATCAGAGCGCCTCCGTGAGGCCGCCGAGAGCGAGCGAGAAACCATCGAGCAGAGCGCTATCGTGACCTTGCAGGTTCGAGGCGAGTTGGCCAACACGCTCGGTCGTTTTCCGCCAGGCTGGACTGCGGCAGCTGACCTCACGCCGGCTGAGGGTTGGGCCGCCGGAGACTGTTACGACGTGACGCTCGTTGCACCAAACATGATGGGTTTGCTGGTTCTCGACATCTCCGGTCACGGGGCTGCGCAATCGATCATGGCGTTGCGCTGCAAGGAGATCCTGCGCGCCGCGCTTCGGGCAGCAATGGAACCTGGTGACGCACTCGGGTTGCTGGCGCAACAGGTCGGCTCGCTTTCGCCCTCCTTCGTCACTGTCTTCCTCGCCCTCATCGACACGGCAACCGGAGCATGCCGGTATGCCAACGCCGGACACCCTCCGCCGTTGCTGGTCCAACCGGCCGGGCGGGTAACGGAACTGGGAGCGACCGGCCCGCTCCTTGGGGTCTTTCCGGCATCATGGTTTACGCAGATGCTCCAGATGGAGGCCGGTGCACGGCTCGTCGTGTACACCGACGGGCTCACGGAGGCCCGCAACGACGCCCGTGAGTTCTACGGGGTGGAACGACTCGTCCGACTCGTGACCGAACGAACCGACGCCGCTGCGGAGTCGCTGGTCAAGGTATGCCTCGACGACCTTCACGCTTTTCGTCCACTTCGTCCGATCGACGACGTGACACTTGTGCTCGTGTGTCGCAGCTATCTTTGAACCTCAGACGACGCGGCGATGACCGTCGGCTAACGACGCCGTAAGCGGCTTGATTTCGCCGACGTGTGCCGCTTGGAGCCGGTCCCGAAGCGCCAGCCGAGCTCGATGGTGGCGACCGCAGCAAATGCTATGACTCCGGCTTCAATCAGAACCTCAACATCGGGAAATTCGAGATTCCAGAAGGCCCTGCTCCAAGGAACGGAGACGGATATGACGCCGAGGCCGCTAACGAGACCGATCAGCAAGGTACGCCATTTGGAATGGGGGCGGGCGAGCACGTCGACGATCCACAGGCCGGTGAGACCGAGTACGAGTGTGGCTGTGGTGCGCGCCTCGATTATCGATGTCGCTCTGCTTATCAGCGCCAAGCGGTATGCGATGAAGGTCGCAATGGCCGCGATCAACCCGGCCGGGACTGCGAAGACCGCGACCCGTCGCATGAAACCCGGTCGGGTGATCGGGGCCTCGGGTGCCAGGGCCAGAAAGAACCCGGGTATTCCTATGGTAAGTGAGCTTATTAAGGTGAGTTGGCGTGGAAGGAAGGGGAAGGGCAGCCGGGCGATGCCGGTGGCAATGGCGAGGGCGGCGGCGTACACGGTCTTCGTGATGAAGAGCTTGGCCACGCGCTCGACGTTGGCGATCACCCGTCGACCTTCGGCCACGACGCCCGGCAGCGCAGCGAAGTTCCCCTTCACCAATATCAGCTGGGCGACGGCTTTGGTCGCTTCACTGCCGGCGCCCATGGCAATACCAAGGTCGGCGGCTTTGAGAGCCAATGCATCGTTCACGCCATCTCCGGTCATGGCCACGGTGCGGCCCTGGTCCTGCAGTGCCTTGACCATCGCCTGCTTTTGCTCAGGGCTGGTCCGTCCTACGACGCGTGCCGGAAGAATTGCGTCAGACACCATCTTGTCATCAGCGAGCGAACGGGCATCAACGACGGCGGGCTCCGCATCCAGGCCGCTGAGGCCGGCGGCCAATGCGATAGCCGCAACGGTTGTGGGGCTGTCCCCCGAAATGATCTTCACGTCAACACCCTGCCGGGCGAAGTAGTCGAGGGTCGGGCGGGCGTCGTGTCGGATCTGTTCCTTGAGGGTGATCAGCGCACTGGCTGCAAGGCCTCCGGGGAGTCCCTCGGATGGCATGGGCGAATCCGTCGATGCCAGCACCAATACCCGACGCCCGAGTTCTGTGCCTTTCGCAACCTGGGCGAAGAACTCTTTGTTCTGCGCGGCTTTCGGATCTAGGACCACGTCGGGCGCACCCATCACCCAGCTTCTTGGCTGCCCGTTCTCCAACGACAGAGCCGCCCACTTTCTGGCCGAGGAGAACGGGACCAACGAACCGGTCGTGTCGGTTCGCGTCTTGTTGCCCAGATACGCTTGGAGGGCGAGACCGGTAGCGTTATCCGCTCCCGTGGTCAGGGCGAACAATGCTCCGAACACATCAGCTGGATCGTCGTCCTGTGCGACGGCGACGTCGTCCATTACGGGGTCGCCCTCGGTCAGCGTTCCGGTCTTGTCGAAGCACATCGTGTCCACGCGGGCCAGCCCCTCCACCGCAGCGAGTTCCTTGACGAGTACCCCTGATCTCCCGAGTCGGATGATGCTTATCGCGAGCGTCATCGAGGTCAGAAGCACAAAGCCCTCCGGCACGATTTGGACGACGCCGGTCGCCGCGCCGAAAACCGCGCTCTTCCACGACTCACCACCGAGTCGTTGGCCGACAAGAAGCGCGGTCGCAATCGGACCGATTGCCCACGTCACGATCCGGAGGACCCGATCGGTCGCGGCCCGCAGCTCCGACTCGACCGGAACAAACTGCCGGACCTGGGCCGACAGGGAGTTCGCGAACGACGAATCGCCGACCTGTTCGGCGCTGACCCACCCCGACCCGGCGGTGACAAAGCTTCCCGACCGGAGTTTGCTTCCGACCGGCTTGCTCTGGGGTTCAGCCTCGCCTGTGAGCAATGATTCGTTTATCTCAAGGCCGTCACTCACCATTACCTGACCGTCGACGACCACCTGTTCACCGGATCGTAACCCTACGAGATCGCCCCGAACGACAGCGTCGGTTGCAAGCTCGACATCCAACCCATCGCGACGCACGAGAATCTTCGCGGCGGTGATGACCGTCAGCCGGTCCGACGTCCGCTTTGCGAGAACCTCCTGCACGATTCCAATCAGCGCGTTGGCGACAAGGATGATGCCGAACAACCCATCCCGCGCAGGGCCGAGAGCGAGGATGACTGCGAGCAACCCACCGAGTATCGCGTTGAACCGGGTGAACACGTTCGCCCGAATGATCTGCGCGACGGTGCGCCCGTGGCGTTGCGATGGTCGGTTGCTCTCACCGGCCAGCATGCGCGCCGCCGCCTCAGTCGACGTGAGGCCAATCAAATCAGGTGTGGGCCGATCTGGTTCGGATCGATCGGCTGGAGAATCGAACAACGGTTCCCCTGTCACAGTACGTTCGTCAACACTAACGCAGGAACGCGGAGGTCCTGGGGCGTGGTCCGCTTCGCGCAGGTGTCACCTTCCGACATCAGACTCAAATTCCTTATCCGTTGTTTCCGTTTCGCGATCGATGAAACGGACCGTCACCTCCTCCTCCGGACGACGCTCCTCCTGCATCGCCATCGATGTGAGAACGGCGCGGTCGGGTCCGGTAAGTGGAGGCTGGAGCATCGAGCGCGGCCACAGGCGGTCTTTGCGCACCACGGTGACTTCCAGCGCGTAGATGAGGACCTGCGTGAACAGCTGAAGAAACCAGATGAGACCGAGCGTGGCGCCGATCGTTCCGTAGAGTTCGGAACTTCGCCGGAGTTGATAACCGACCAGTCGGATGCCTGTCATTTGAAGCGCCTGCCAACCGAGGGCGGCGAGCGCGGCGCCCGGCACAAGGTCGATCGCCCGGACATTGCGCGGGCTCAGAAGCCAGAACATCGCGAAGAACAGGCCCGCACTGATCGCGCATGCACCGACCAGGCCGAATGCACCCACGACGCGGGAGTCTTTAATAAGTGTGCCTAGTAAACTCAGCGTGAGGCTGGCGGCGCCGGCCATCCCGAGGAGAGCGAAGACGGCCAGCCCATGGGCGATCCGGAACACAAAGCCCGGGCGGGTTTTGTGCGGCACGTGCCAGACCTCCAGGAACGCGAACTGCAGGGCCTGGGTGAACCCGAACCCTCCCCAGAGGAGGCCCAGGAAACCGACCAACAATCCAAGCCCACTGCCCGGCAGTTTCCCGGCGTCGTTCGTGAGATCTGATCCGACCACCGGAAACTCCGATAGCGCCGAGTTTCGGATACGTTCAGCCAGGGCGGGGGAGCGCTGCGCCAAAAAAGCGGTGATTGTCACGATGACCAATATGAGTGGGAAAAACGAAAGAAATCCGGCAAACGCCAGTTGTGCGGCGAGGAGGCCACCACGGTCATCGCCGTACTTTTTGACCACCCCGACGACAAATCCGACCGTGTTGGACCTCTGTTGGGCCCGGTCGAACTTCCGGAGCACCCGTTCAACGCCCCGAGTTGGTTCCGTGGGGTCGTTTGTCGGCTGCTCGTGAACGGGCAGCCCATTTGGAGGTGACGTCGGGGTTGCCATGGGAGCTCTGTGGGGCGTGGTCGGTTCTTCGGCGCGGCGTCGAAGCGGGAGTCAAGCTTGGATGGTTACCGGTGAACCGCTCGCTGCGCTCTCATACGAGGCGAGGACCAGTCGCACGGCTTCGAGGCCGTCGTGGCCCGAGCACACCACAGTTCGCTTCCCTTCGATCGCTGCGAGAAAGTTGGCCACATGCACTGAATGGGACTTCATACCTTGGAGGTCATAGGTGGTGACATCGGTGAGGTCCCATGTGGTCGCCCCCGAGTTGCGGTAGCGGTGAGTCAGGACGTTGGCGCCCGCCCGATTGTCGCATTCCAAAGATCCTTCGGTGCCGAACACCCAGAAGGCTTCCTGCCATCCGGTTCCGGTCCACGCGACCTCAACTTGACCCATTGCTCCCGATACGAACCCGAGGGAGGCGATCGCGGTGTCTTCAACCTCGATTGCGAACTTCCGCGTCGAGACACGGGCGAACACATCAGTGACATCGCCACAGAAGTACCGGGCCAGATCGAACAGGTGACACCCGTTGTCAAGGAGGGTTCCACCTCCCGAATCGGCCTTTGATCCGAACACGCCGCGAACTACCGGAGCCCCGCCCCAGTCGTGGGCCTGGCGGAATCGCGCGTACGTGAGCTTTCCGATGCGTCCTTCATCGATCATCGACTTGGCCTGAAGTGCAGCCGCCCACGAGCGCATGTGGTGGCCGACCTGGAACACGACCCCGGCGGTATCG
>JANMZO010000091.1:0-2020 GCA_031383405.1 Acidimicrobiia bacterium
GATCTCGTCGTTGATGTCCTCGACGAGCACGGGTGCGCTGTCGGCTTGTCGACGCCACTTCTTGTCGGCCCGGTCGACAGCACGGGCGATCATCGTCGCCGGGTACGGGTGGGGTCCTTGGGCGGCGAGACGGTCAACCTCCGTGAGGACGGCGGCGACGAGTTCGGAGCGGTAGTCGTCGATGTCGTTCGGGTCAGTCACCCGGCGGTACCGACCGACGAGGCGGGCGAACGCTTCCACGATCGTGAGCCGGATCATCGGTTCGGTGGGTGCGTGGGCGATGAGGGCGTTGAGGATGCGGACCTGGTCGGCGAGTTCGGCGTTGTGCATCGCTCGGACGACGTCGGCGAGGTTGTCGTAGTCGGCGAGGACCGTGGTGGTCGATGCGATGCGGGTGAGCGTCCGGCGGGCTTCAGGGGAGTTGGCGGTGGCCTGGAATTCGGAACGGATGGCAGTGAGGAGGTTCATGCCATCGCACGTTGCGGCTGCAACGTTGCAGCACAGGTTGCGGAACACCTTGCGAACAAGGTTGCGCTCGCCGATTTTTCATTGCAGCCTCCAAGTATTTGGTTGCAGCCGACGATCTGCAGGTTCGCGTCGTCAGGCAGGGCTGAGTCCGGGCTCCGCAATCGTTCTCCCGGCAGTCGCCAGACGTACCTCTCGTCCGAGCCGTTGCAGGGGATATCCAGCATCGGCGAGCCGCGAGAACTCGGAGGCGGAATGGCTTGAACCGGGATCGTAAGCGCCGTTGGGACGGTCAGCCGCACGCGTCAGGGCGTCAGTGGGGACCACCGCCCGTCAGCAAGTACAGCCTGAGCGTCGGCCAGTCACGCGTCTGCGACCCCGCCAACGACTCCCGTCACTCGATTGTCACGCTGCTGCATCCGTCGAGGTTCGGGTGGACCTGCCACTGATGCTCGGGTTGGCCTTGTTTGACGCGGGTGCCGTCCGATTGCGCGTCGTCTAACGCGGTGCGAATGCGCTCGATGACGTCGGGTTTCGGATCGCTCCACTCGCCGTCCCAGGTGCCGATGATGGTGCACACTTTGATGGGGTGGATCTCGTTCCAACCGTCGTGGAGGGGGTCGAATACCCAGCTGCCTCGCACAAAGACAATGTGGGCGCCACTGCCGTGTCCTTCGTTGTCGGAGTCGTTGGTTTCGAGCGTGCCAAGGTTGGGATCGACGTCGGACGGCGATCCCGGTCGGGCTCCCTTGGAGGCGATCGCGCCGAAAAGGAATCCGAGGAAAGCGAGGAGAGCCATCCCGGCGGCGATGATCACGTCGGCGGGCCACGGAAGGAAAGTGCAAGCGATCAATGCGGCGACCGCGAAGCCGAGCATGCCCTCGGCCACCTGCATCAGCTGGTAGTGGCCCGCGCCTTCGAACTCGGCGTGGAGGGTGGCACACGTCAATCCGGTTCCGAACTTGTCAAGCGCCGGATGACCCGGCGTGGGCCGCGAAACCGGCGGGTCGGTGACACCGGGTTGGGGTGCGATCAGATAGCCGTATGGCGACGACATCTCTGCCTCGGCCTGCTTGACGCCGTACTCGGTGTTCTGAAGGAGGAGGTTGATGCTGTAGTCGTTGTCCCAGTCCAGCTCCGTGAACGCTGGTGGCGCTGAGACGCTGACGATCGCGCCGATCACGTCCCGGTCGCCTCCAAGGCATATGAGCCGATGGTAGAGAAAGTGGCGTGCGTACGCGATCACCCAGGACAAGCCGACAATCTCGGCGACAATCAGCAGGCACCATGGCTTGGCCATGCCGAAGACGAGCACCGTCGTGAACGGTGCGAGGGTGAGCGATTGCAGCGTGATGATCCAATACGAGCGCGGTTTCCAGTCCACAGGTTGGACGCATCGGGTGTACTGCTCGAAAGCCATAGCTCACGGCTCCTTGACGACCGTCATGGTGATGCCGCCGGCGAATCCTTGATCGTGGAAGGCATTGACGTTGATCGACTGACGACCAGCGAAGCCTGCTGGCGGCTCGACCGTAACAGTGACCGTGATCGTCTG
>JANMZO010000099.1:0-9581 GCA_031383405.1 Acidimicrobiia bacterium
GAGGGTCACCAGTGCGTAGGAACTCGGAACGATGATCGACCGCTTTGGCCTCGGGATCTCGACGGCGTCTGCTGCTGCCGCTGATGCATTCAACGACGGATTGACGCGCTTTCTCCAACAGCAGTCCGGAGCAAACGAGGCTTTCAGAACTGCACTGCTTCATGATTCCGGGTTCGGGCTTGCACGACTCGGTCTCGGCCTGGCCCTTCGGGCCGAGGCGCAGATCACAGCGGGAAACGAAGAACTCGTCGCAGCGTCCGGCCTTCGCCTCGACAAACGAGAGCGAAGTCTGGCGAATGCGATTGCGTTTCAAGTTTCACTCCAGTTTGATGTCGCCGAGGCAGCACTGGAGACGCATTTGACGGTCTGGCCTACTGACGCGCTCGCTCTGTCACTTCGTCTGGCGCTGTTGAACGTGTTCTCTTCTCGGCCGGATCGCGACGTCGAGATGTTGCGAGCGGTCAGGAGCGTGCAGCCTGCGTTCGCCGATGATCCGTATCCGCTCGCCGCGTTGGCCTTTGCCCTTCAAGAAAACCGCGAATTCGTCGAGGCACATGACGTCGCCATGGAAGCCGTCCGGCTCATGCCGAATAACGCCCGTTCCGCACACGCTGCAGCCCACACCTTCTTTGAGACCGGCTCCTTCGAGAAGGGTGAGCGCTTCCTCGAAACGTGGCTCGACGGGTGGGAGAACCCCGGTGGATTTGCCTGCCATCTCGGGTGGCACAGTGCGCTCAGCGCTCTGAGTAGGGCCGATCGACAAACAGCGCGGATGGGCCTCGAAAGTCTCCTCTCGTTCGTCGGGCGGTCGCTCGCAGCGCTGTCTGATTGTTCGTCTCTTTCATGGCGGCTCGCGCTGGATGGCGACTCCAACGACCTTCCCTGGGAGGCTTTGTCCGTGATTCCGGACCTTCCGGGAAACCGTTTCGGCAACGCGCACCGAGCGATGGTGTTAGCAGGGCTTCATGACGTCGACGGGCTCAGTCGGTATGAAGACGTCCTCGCAGAGCTCGGTGGCCTCAACCTTCTTACCGCGCAATGGGCGAGGTCGCTCCGCTTGATGTCGACTGGTCGACATGCTGAAGCTGCCGATGTCCTCGATTCGCTCTCTCCGAACTTCCGCACTCTCGGAGGGAGCCAGGCGCAAACCGACGTGTTTCGCGAGACTCACATTGCCGTGTCGTTACGCGCTGGCCGCACCCTCCAAGCCCGTCGCATGATCGAGGACCGGCTCCGTCAACGCTTCAGCGAACGCGATGAGATCTGGCTCGCAGAAACGCTGTGATCGAAGCGGAGCTATCCGAATCCTCAGTCACGCGCCCCTTGGACCGTAGACGAAGCCGGCGAGGCGACCGGGCAGCGGGTAGAGGGTGGAGGGTAGAGGCGGTCTACTTCGACGGCTGGTCCTGGTAGCCGAAAGCGATCAGTGGTGGTGCGAGGGCCATCAGTGCGGCGGTGATCGCGAACGCGAGGGCAAAGGCCGAGTCGCGTGAGCTGCCGCGCGTCGCCCCGAGCACGGCCGCGGCCATGGCAACACCGAGCGCGGCGCCAAGTGACTTGATGGTGTTGAACGCGCCGTTCGCGGCCCCGAGCATTTCGGGTGTCACCGCTCGCAGTGCGGCCGCGTTGAGTTGGCCGGCGGTCAGGCCCATCCCGATGCCGATGCCCATGGTGGCGGGAATGAACGATGACCAGTAGTTGCCGTGCGGGCGCATGAAGAAGGCAAGCCACACCACCCCGAATACTGCGATCGAAGCGCCAGCCGTGAGCGAGCGACGGTATCCGAAGCGGTCGGCAACGGGCACACTGGCGAGCGTCACGAAGACCATCACGACCGCGCCCGGGCTCATCGCCAACCCGGTCCGAAGGATCGAGTAACCCCACACCTGCCTCATGAACAGTGGGTACAGGAACCAGGTTGCACCGCCTGCCACGCCGAAGATCGACGCGGTAGTCGCGGTCACGACGAATGACCGCACACCCAGCACGCGAAGGTCCACCAGCGGCTCGGGGTGATGGAGCGATCGGCGCACGAACACGACTCCGGCCAGGACGGCGAGGGCAGCCGCAGCCAGCACGGGCGCCGATGTCCATCCCCACACCCGGCCCTGCACGAGAGCGACGGTGAGACCTCCGATGGAGAGCGTGCCGGATGCGGCGCCGATGACGTCGAGCGCTCCGGGGTCCGTGTCGGGCAGGCTCTCCGGGATGTTGCGGTACGCGAGCACCATCGCGGCGACAGCGATCGGGATCGCGAGTGCGAACACCGCACGCCAACCGGCGGCGGAGAGCACGATCGAGGACAGGGTTGGACCGAACGCCGATCCGGCCATACCCACCGACGACCACAGCGACACGATCGCCGCGTGCCGTTCACGCGGATACGTCGGCAGGACCGCGACCAGCGATGCCGGCAGTACCAAGGCCGCGCCGACGGCCTGCAGCACGCGAGCTGCGATGAGCAGTCCGAGGTTGGGTGCGGCAACCGACGCGGCTGCAGCGACGGAGAACACGACAAGACCGGTGATGAAGACGCGTTTCCGTCCGAGCCGGTCGGCGAGCCGTCCGCCGACGAGCATCAGCGTGACGTGGCACACGTTGTACGCGGTGACGACCCAGGAGACCGATGACAGCGGCGCGGTGAACGCCTTTTCGAGCGTTGGCACCGCGATGTTCGTGGCCGTTGTGACGAAGCTGATCATCAGCATCGCTGCGGTTGCGGCCACGAGTGCCAGACGCGCTTGTCGGTCGGATGTCGCTGGCCCAGCACGTGCCGTGCGCCGGTCAATCACGGTGTCAGGTGTCAACTGCCGGCCCCGCGAAAGGGTGAGGAATTCGACGGGCTGCACACGAACGGGGATGGTACCGGCTGTCCAGCGGCAGGGCGACTACTGAGCCCGCACGAGTTCGGCGATTCCTTCACTTCGACATCCACTGCGACATCCACTGCGACCTCCACTTCGACGTCACACCAACTATGCGAACAGAGTTCGCGCTTGCGGTGATGAAGATCCGGGCCCCTGCTTCGCCGTAGGGCCAAATCTTCGTACCACCACCCTCAATCACCGGACGCAACACTCAGAGTCGCTTGTAGGCGCCGGAAGGCAACCGCAGCCGGGCATACGTCAAGCCCTCGTCGCGTCGGAAAGTGCGAGTCAGTGTGGCCGTGGAGCCTTCTCAGTCGCCCCGGAAGTCGAGATCCAGCACGACCCGGTCGGTGATTTCCCGGGCCGCAAGCCGCAGTTCCTCGGGAGTTGGACGACCCACGAAGTACCAGCCGTTCCAGATGTGGGTGATGGTGAGGTCGGGAAGTAGGCCGAACGTGAACGGCACGGGCAGCGGTCCGTGACGGCGATCGGTGTGCTCGGCGATGCCGAGCTGATTCGTCACCGTACGGTCCTCGTCGCTGAGGAAGGGGAATCGGGCGCCGAGGCCGGCCTTGAACGCTTCGAGCACCCGGGGCGGGTCGACCGAGACGACGGCCACCCGCTGGTAGGACACGGCGGTGGATTCAGAGAACTCGACCAGTTCCCGCAGCTGAAGCTGGCATTTCGGTCACCACGGCCCCCGGAAGAAGGCCAGGAACAGAGGCTGCCCGTCGACCACATCGGAGATCGGCCGGACCTGGCCCCGGTCGTCGGTCATGGTTACATCGGGAAAGCGGTCTCCGACATTGAGATTCAGCGGCATGGAATTGTCCTCCGCGCTCGACGCTAGCCCATCGACCCCGGCCCCAACCGCCGGTGGCACCAACCGCTCGGCGCCGGGCTCTTCGCCGCAGACGTTTGCAAGCCCACCGGATGGGTTGCTTGGGCCGTATGGTTGTGGCCCAGGACAGCTTGGAGCCGGTGAACCGGCAAAACAACCGGCAAAATAACCGGCAAAGGTATAGCCTTGACACTCGCGTAAGTCTGAACCTTGTCACGGTGACTAGGCACTTCAGCCGATTCTATCGGCATCGAGTCACTGCGAGTCGGGCTTGACTCGCTACGTTTTAAACCGGCAAAAGAACTAGCTTCCAACTAGGATCACCTCTATGTCATCTGGGGACTTCTACGTTCGACCGAGTGCGTTCGAACCCCTGTTCCCGACAAAGGACCTCGGTCGGCTGTCGGGGTTGGCCCGGGAAGTTACGGTTCGTTCCTTGGGACTCGCCACTGCGGCTCATTCAACGACGGTGGATTCGTTGCGGGGCCTCCTTCGAGAAATGAATTCCTACTACTCGAATCGCATCGAGGGGCAGAGCACACATCCTTTGGACATTGCGGCGGCATTGCGGTCGGAGTACTCGGCGTCAGAAGACACGGCGCGCCTGCAGCGTCTTGCGATAGCGCACATTCATGCTGAGAAATTGCTCGAGGGCCCCGACACATCCGAAGTTCTGACCATGAAGTTTCTACGAAAGGCCCATAGCGAACTCTATGGGTCCTTACCTGAGTCGGATAGGGTCACGCCAGAAGGAACGGTTATCGACCCTGGCCGGAATAGATCCATGCGAGTGACGGTCGGTCGTCATGTACCGCCTGAAGCAGACAACATCGATCTATTCGGCCAACGATTTGACCAGAAGTACGGGCGCGCGTACTCGCTTGAGGAGACGTTTGTCGCGGCTGCGGCAGCGCATCACCGCGTCTCTTGGATCCATCCGTTTGAGGACGGCAATGGACGCGCCGCTCGCCTTCAGACGCATTGCGCGTTGTTTCCTCTGACAAAGGGGCTTTGGTCGGCGAGTCGTGGCCTCGCCCGAAATCAAGAAAGTTATTACCGGTACCTCGCTGGCGCCGACCGGCATCGTGAGGGGGATCTTGACGGAAGATGCAATCTCAGCGAGAAGGGTCTGACTGCATGGTGTGAGTGGTTCATTGACCTCTGCCTCGATCAAGTCAACCTCATGCATTCGCTGCTCGACCTTGATGGGGTCAGGCGGCGAATAACAGGACTGATTGCTGCTCGGGCCGCCCACGACTCCCGGTATCGAACGGAAACGGCCCTGGCACTGGTTCATCTGTTTGTCGCTGGTCCTCTTCCTCGGGCGGACTTCTTTCGGATCACCGGGCTGGGCGATCGGACCGCTCGGTCAGCACTTTCGCATCTGCTCCAGGTCGGCTTGGTCACCTCACCGGATCACCGGTCGCCCGTCAGAATTGCCTTTCCGCTCGACGCTCTCCTCCACATCTTTCCCGAGTTGTATCCCGAAGCGGAGACTCAGCGCCGCCCATGACGCTGTAGAGCGTCGATGGTCTGGGCCATTCCGAACGGCATGGCATGCCACATGCTACAGTTTGTGGCATGCGCACGAGGATCTCGACGACGGTCAACCACGACTGGCTTACCACGGCACGAAAGCAGACCGGCCTGCCGGATTCCGAACTCATCGATCTAGCCCTCTGTGCACTCCTCGAACGCGCAGAGCGTGAGGCCGAAGACCGAGCACTCAGCGAGCAGCCTTATCAACTCGACCCCGACCTCGGATCGTGGGCTTCCGGATGGCCTGCCAAGGCCCCGCTGCTGGACGCATACGACGGAGCGGTCCCCGACGACGTCGTGGCGCTCTTCGCAGCGCGCAAACACCGATAGCCATGGGCAACGGCGAGGTCTGGTGGGCCGAAATTCCGAACGACAGGATCCGTCCAGTCGTGGTGTTGACACGATCGCGGGTCGCAAACCGATTGCACTCCGTCGTAGTCGCCCCCATCACGTCGACGGCACGAGGCCTCGCGACCGAGGTCGAGGTTGGGTCGGCAGAAGGTGTCCACGATGGCAGTGTTGCAAACCTCGACAACACGATGCTGCTCCACCGCTCGGCTCTCGGCCGCAAATGCGGTCAGGTCAACCCATCAAAATGGCCCGAGTTCTGTCGGGCCATCCACAAGATGATGGACTGCCAGCGCTAGCGCAGCCGAACTACCGGCCACGTAGGAGTCGAGAGTTCAGCGGAAGTAGCGATGCAGCGTTCCCGGTAGCGGGCAAGTGTCAGGTCGGGTGCGATCACAGCTCGTACAGTTCAAGGTTCACTCGGAAGGTTAGGAATGGAACGCAAGGGAACGTCAACCTCGAACTTTGGAGTCGGGCGACGAGAGAGCCACGACGCGAGTGGGTTCTATAGTCGCTTCGAACTACCCGAACTCTCGGCGGATTCGACGGTCCCGGTTCCTCGGGCGATTCCGAATGCGTTTGTCTGCGGTGATTCGCGGAGCATGTCTCAGCTTCGCGATGGCGAGGTCGCCCTTGTTGTGACTTCACCGCCGTACTTCGCCGGCAAGCAGTACGAGGAGGAACTCGAGCGTGAGGGCGTTCCCAGCTCGTACGCCGAATACCTTGAGTTGCTTTCCAGCGTTTTCGCTGAATGCAAGCGGGTGCTCGAACCGGGCGGTCGGATCGCAGTGAACGTGGCAAATCTTGGAAGGAAGCCGTATCGAAGCCTGGCGTCCGACGTGATCGACATTCTTCAGCGCCTTGGTCTTTTGCTTCGGGGAGAGGTCGTTTGGCAAAAGGGAGAAGGCGCCACCGGTTCCTGTGCTTGGGGTTCTTATCGGAGCCCTGCGAACCCTGTGCTTCGGGACCTGACAGAACGGGTGATCATTGCGAGCAAAGGTCGCTTCGATCGGGCTCTGTCAGCCAGGATTCGGCGCGAGCAAGGACTTCCTAGCGAGAGCACCGTTACTGCAGATGAATTTCTGGCAGCGACCCTTGACGTGTGGCAGATTCATCCAGAAAACGCGACTCGAGTCAATCATCCAGCGCCCTTTCCGACGGCTCTCCCCGAGCGTCTCATACAGCTCTATACGTATAAGGACGACTTGGTCGTAGATCCGTTCTTAGGGTCGGGCTCCACCCTCGTGGCCGCCCATCGTCTTGGTCGTCGCTACCTTGGATATGACCTTGACCCTGCATATGTCGAGATAGCCAAACGTAGAGTTCACGAGGAAGGTGGAGCGGCGCCGCGACCTCAGTCGAGCGAACGTGCGGTACAGCTTGAAATTGACTTTCCGCTTCCTGAACCTCACAACGCTGAATCTGAAGACTTTCAATCGCGGGCGTCGAGAGAGGGTAAAGGTGCGCGGGAAGTCGCGAGACAGGTTCTTGAACACTGCGGTTTTGACATCGCCCTCAGGAACTCGAAGATTCCGCGCACGGGGGTTGTGATGAGCTTCATCGCCGAAGACAAAAGGGGGAACAGTTGGTATTTCGACGTTTCCGGTGCTTTTACTACAACCCGCGGCGGTCTGTTTCGGACGGATACGGTCTGGAAGACCCTGGGCAGGGCGAACGTGCTTGCTCGAAAGATGCAAAACCATCGCTTAGTTTTCTTGACGTCGCACCTTCCGAAGCCAGGCAGTGAAGGCGCGATAGCGCTTCGTGCCGCAGGTACCGGAGCGTTCTTTGATGCCGTCGAAATGCTCTCCCCGGAGGGAATCGGGCGGCTGACGAAGTACGCGAGTGGCGACTACGACAAACCGCTCCCAGGGTTCTGGCGGGAAAAAGACCTCTGAGTCTTCGACAGGATGCATTGACGGATCGCCCGTCGTTTTTCGCTCCATTCCGTCTGGACACCTACTTTGCATGTGGGACATGCATAATGGGTGTTGACAGGTGTACCATGTCGCCATGGCCAAGACGATCCAGGTCCGTGGTGTCCCCGACGAGATCCACGCCGAGCTCCGAGCGCGCGCTGCGGCGATCGGCCTCTCGCTCTCCGACTATCTCTTGCGCGAGGTGGCACGGATCGCCAGTCGACCCCCTCTGGCAGACCTTCTTGAATGGGTCGATGAACGAGGCTGGGGTGTTCCGGCCGGAACGGCCGTCACCACGTTGCGTGAACTGCGCGACGAGTCGTCGGCCGCGTGATCGTCGTTGATACCTCTGCGCTGGTCGACCTGTTGTTGGAGACACCACCCAATGCCTCGCTGGTAGGTCGGTTGGGCAACGTGACGGAGATGCACGTGCCACATCTCATTGATGTGGAGTTTCTCAGCGTTGTCCGTCGGCTCGAAGGTCGCGGATTCCTGACGGTCGAACAGGCAGAACTGTCGTTGCGCAAGCTTGGGCAACTGCCGCTACACCGCTATCCGCACGGATCCTTATCGAACCGGGTCTGGCAGCTCCGACATTCGCTGACTGCCTACGACGGCCAGTACGTTGCTCTGGCCGAGATACTTGGGCTCCCGCTCATCACCTGCGATCTCAAGATGTCCAACGCTCACGGCCATCAAGCAGTGATCGAGTCCTTCGCCCGCTGATGGTCGGTCACGCCACCGCGACCGATCAGAGTGTGCGGGAAAACCCGCTCCCAACACGGTAAATCCCGCACAAATCGTCCGCCGCCCTGTCCTCCGTAGCGGTTTTGACCGGTTCGGTTCAGAGATCGGCGAAGATTTCGATACGCGGTGCGCCGGACACACCGGCACGTGCCATACCCGCTTTCAGAGCCGGGTCGGAAGCGAACGCCTCGGCCTGGGCAACCGACGGGAACGAATGGGTGATGAACACGTCGTTGGCGTCGTTCGGCGCATGGCTGACCGATTTGGCCGTGCATCCGTGCTGTAGCCGAAGGCCTTCGAGTTCGTCGTAGACGACCCGCCATGCGGCATAGTCGGCGACCTGGTGGCGGACTGCGATTGTTGCGGTCATGACGAACTCCTTTGTGCGGGGAGGCGCTCTGCCTCTCGACCAATATCTTTACAGTTTGTTTCGGAGGAAAATCATTCGTTTCGGAAGCAATTTAGTTTCCTTGAAACGTCCTCCGTCGACGCTCGGCCCGTAACGAGATCGAGGAGTCGAGGAGGTCGACCAGCCTCGACCGACATCCACCGACATCGGCTGGTCGGCCGCGTCGCCCAAGCCCTTACACCGGGTCGGCCACCTTCAGGAGTTGCTTGCCGAGGTTCCTGCCTTCGAACAGCCGTCGGAGAGTGGCAGGGGCATTCTCCAGGCCTTCCTGGATATCCTCCGCGTACACGATCTTCCCCTGGGCCACCCACCCCGCGAGTTCCTTCACCGCCTCGCCGAAGCGGGATGCGTAATCGAGCACGATGAAACCCTCGGCCCGCGCCCGCATGATCACCAGTTGCATGTAGTTGCGCGGTCCCGGCGGCAGGGCGTCGGTGCCGTACCCCGAAGAGATGCCGCCACACAACACGACGCGGGCTCGCATCGCAATGTTCGCCAGCGCGGCTTCGAGGGTGGGACCTCCCACGTTGTCGAAGTAGATGTTCACACCTTTCGGCGCGTGTGCACGGATGGCGCGGTTGAGATCCCCGGCCTTGTAGTCGATGCACGCGTCGAACTTGGCAACGTCGGTCACCTATGCACACTTCTCGGCGCCGCCGGCGATGCCGATCACCGTCGCGCCCTTGATCTTCGCAATCTGCCCGGCCACCGAGCCGGTTGCCCCTGCGGCTCCTGACACCAACACGACCGAGCCCTCCTTCGGCTCACCCAGATCCAACAACCCGAAGTAGGCGGTGAGCCCCGTGATCCCGTACACGCCCAACATCGCCTTCGGATCGACGCCTTCGGGGATCTTGCTCACCGGCCCGATCGATGTCATCCCGTTCGTAACCAGATAGTCCTGCCAACCA
>JANMZO010000101.1:0-41835 GCA_031383405.1 Acidimicrobiia bacterium
CATGAAGATGACTGGCATTGACTTCGCAACTACGAACTGGGACGACGTGGAACCCACCCTGCATCTCGGGGAATCCGGCGAAGCGACTTGGCGTACACAGGACTTCGGCGACATCCGGGTACGACGCGTCACGTATTCCGCCGGATACATGGCCGATCACTGGTGCGACAAGGGCCATGTGCTGTACTGCCTCACCGGTGAACTCGTTACTGATCTCGCCGACGGGCGACAGGTCGTACTCGGCCCGGGCATGTCGTATCAGGTCGCCGACAACACCCTGGCCCACCGATCGTCAACGACCATCGGCGCCGAATTGCTGATCATTGACTGAGCCTCCAGCGCGGGTTTCACGTTTGCCCACCGAGTTGCCGATAGTTATTCCGTGGGGAACACGTCTGACGCACGCGTTGCCCATGTACTCCGGCGGTGCGCTCTGGCTCCTGATCCGGCCATGCTGCTGTATCTCGACCTTTCGTGGTCCACGTCCGAAGCGCCCAACGAAAACTTCGCCCGCGAGTTGATGGAGCTGTTCACCATCGGCCCGGGAAACTACACCGAAGAGGATGTACAGGCGGGAGCTCTGGCGCCCGACGGGTACGTCGTCGACTACGAGACGGGCAAGGTTGACCAGGGATCCCAAGAACTCACTCGGCGGTGAAGTGGTGTTCCTCGGCCGCCGAGGGCGGCTGGGTCCGGTGTGGTCGGGCCATCACGGGGCCCCGGTCAACTTCAACCAGCTCCATGATGCCGGCAACGTCAGCGCCACGATCTCGATGAATGACTACTACGCCATACTCTCAAGATGGCTCGTCTGCCGATCAGCGAGCTGATGGACGGCGGCGGTACAGCGTTGGCATCCGTGGGGTTCTGGTGCGTTGAGCGGTTCGACCTTCCGACAGACCGATCGTGATCGGGGATACATTGAGCCGGTGATCTCGGACATGCCCGCCCACCCCACTGTCCAACCCGGGACTGTCCAACCCGGCACGGGCGAAAAGGGCACCATCGGGCCGTGCACCATCGAGCCCACCGAAGAGTCTGTTGCCGCGTGGCTTCAGGCGAACTGGAGTCCTGACATCACCCTGCGCGAGTGGTGGTCGCGCCTGGCCGGGGCTGGGCTCGGGTTTCCGGCGTGGCCTGAGAAGCTCGGTGGTCGCGGGTGGGACCGGGGCTCGCTTCGGACCGTATCGAAGGCATTCGGGACCGCCGGCGCGGTCGGGGCTCCGACCGGACTCGGCACGCTGATGGGAGGCCCGGTTGTTCTCCAGTTCGGCAACGAGGAACAGCAGGCACGCTTACTACCTCCGCTGGTCAGTGGGACCGAGGGTTGGTGCCAGCTGTTCTCGGAGCCCGGTGCCGGTTCCGACCTCGCGTCGGTCTCGACCCGGGCCGAGCGCGACGGCGACGAGTGGATCGTCAATGGACAGAAGGTGTGGACATCGGGTTCGACCCACAGTGCCCGGGGCATGCTCGTGGCCCGTACCGATCTCGACGCTCCGAAGCATCGCGGCCTCAGTTACTTCATCATCAACATGCAACAGCCCGGCGTCGAGATCCGACCGCTCAAGCAGATGAACGGTCAGGCCCATTTCAGCGAGGTGTTCTTCACTGACGCCAGGGTCGCCGACGCCGACCGAATCAGCACGGTCAACAACGGCTGGGCGGTGACGGTCGCGACACTCGGCTTCGAGCGCTCCGGCCTGAGCGCTGCCGACGGCGCACCCGGTATCCGGCCCCCGGCGGGCGAGTTGGCCGGGTTCCTCGACCGTACCGTCGGCAATGTGATCGCCTCCGCTCGCCAGGCCCGCACGCTACCGGAAGACACGGGAGGCACGTTTGCCATGTTGAAGCGACTCAGCGATGAGTTCGACCGGAGTTCTGACCCGATCGTTCGCCAGCAGTTGGTCCGGCGTTACTCGCACGAGCGGATTTCCGGCTTCATGCAGCAGCGAGCGGCCGCCGGTGCGAGGGCCGGACGCGCCGCCGGACCCGAAGCCTCACTGGCCAAACTGTTCTGGACGCAGGGCCTCCAACAGGGTCGCGACACGGGAACCGCGATCCTCGCGACCCACGGGATGCTCGACGGGTCAGATAGCGCGAGCGGCGGCGTGATCCAGAAGTTCGCGCTGACGATTCCCTCTGCGCGCATAGCAGGTGGCAGCGACGAGATACAGCGCAACATCATCGGCGAGCGCGTTCTCGGCCTGCCGAAAGACATCGTGGTCGATGCCGATATTCCGTTCCGCCATCTCAAGAAGTCCTGAATCCGAAAGCGCCCGATCATGAGTGATTCCAGCAGCGCCGCCAGCAACACACTCAAAGGTCCGGTTCGCCATGGTCGCAACCTGTCATTCGGGGCAAAGGGCAGCATCCACGACGACGACACCGCCAAGGAAATCGGGTTCCGCGGCGGCACGGTCGCGGGCGACATCCATCTCGACCAGTTCGCTCCACTGCTCATCGACGCGTTCGGACCGAATTGGTTCGAAACCGGCTCGCTCTCGCTCCACTTCAAACATGCGACAACCGACAACGAGCCCGTGATCGCGTTCGTGGAGCGGCCGACCGCGACCGAGAACACCCAGGTGAGAGCGTGGATGGAAACGCCGGAAGGGATCGTCGTATGCGAAGGCACCGCCGGTATCGGCAATCCATCGGAACCCACAGCGCTGTATGGGCGCGACCTTCGCCCGGTTGACCCGAACACACTCAGGATCATGCGCGGCGTCGTGATTGGCGAGCCGCTCGATGGCGGAACACTGCAGCCGCGGGCGAAGGAGCAGGCCTCTCGCATTGCAGACCACCTCATCACCGAACCGCTCCCGTGGTACACGGACTCGTCGCCATGGGGCGACCTGATCGCCTCGCCTCTGACCATCGCGCAGTTGCTGCACTGGGAACCGGTTCAACCCCTCGCCCGTCGGCTGCCACCGTTCATCGGCATGTTCGGGGCCATCGAGATCCGCTTGCGTAATGGTCCGGTCCGCCTCGGCCACGACTACCGGGTCACCGGCCAGGTCGTCGCGGTGAGCGACTCCCCCAAGACCGAAGTGCTCTGGTACGACACACAGGCCGTCGACGAATCCGGCGACCTCATCGCCACCCTCCGTATGATGACCCGCCTCGTGAAAGCCTCATCGCCGCTCTACCGGACCTGATGACTGCGCTGTCATGAGCGAACGGACTTGAACGGGTTAACAATCGCGATGCCGAACACCTTGAAGTCGGACACATTTCGCGTAACGACCGTTAGCCGATGTACGTGCGCCGTCGCGGCGATCATCGCGTCTTCGATCAGGGCATCCGACTTCCGGTGCATGAATCGGGCCCATTGCCGGAACACTTCAGCATTCATCGGAAGGACGTTGTACATGTCCGATACCTGGTCCGCCCAACGATCGATTTCCGCGGCCTTATCCGGGTCTTGTTGGCAGGTCAGCTCAATTCCGGCCTGGATCTCGCCGAGCGTAACTGCGGAGAGGTGCAGGTGCGACTCATCGACCTGGTCGAACCAGGCCACAACCGCACCGTGTGGACGAGGTTTGCGCAACTCTGAGACGACGTTGGTGTCGAGGAGGAACATTTGTCAGTCGAAGACTTGGGTGGTTCGACGACGGAGGCCGCGGCGTTCGGGCACGAGTCGGTCTGTCCGTGCCGTGTCGGCACGGAGTAGTTCCTTGAGGGACGGCCGGGATGCAGCTTCCAGACGCCGCCATACGTCGACGGGGACCAAAACCGCCGTTGCGACGCCACGTTTGGTCACCATTTGAGGTCCGTCGGCGATGCAGGTGTCGAGCAGTTCGCTGAAACGCGCTTTGGCGTCGTGAACCGGCCAGGTTGCCCGTGACGGCTGACTAGTCATAGTACTAGTCATAGTACCAGAGCTACCCCATATGGACTGCCAACCATCAACTCCACCGAAGCCCAGCACGCCACCGACAGATCACGACCGCCTACCCTCCCTGCACGTTCCAATGTGGTGGTATGGGTGCACTTTTCTACCCGGAGGGCCCAAAAATGCACCCAAACGGACCCGAAACCGCTCAGTCTCCGAGGATCAGGTCGGCCAGCACCCCGACAAGCTCGTTCGGAATCAGCACAATGTTGGTGAAGCCCTTCATCTCGGAGGAATAGCCGCCGGCGGTGGCCATGTCGTCGAGGTCGGTCATCGAAAGCGGACGAAGTGCGCAGCGCCATTCGAGGATTTCGAAACAGGCGTGCGTGAGGTCGACCAACGGCGCCAGTATCTCCAGCAACTGCTGCGCGTTGGCACCGCATCGTTCAAGGCCGTACGGCCAGAACTCCAGCACAATCACCACGTTTGGACAAAGCCGGGCGTCTCGGCCGCCGCGGAGAATGGCGACCTCGGACCCTTGCGTGTCAAGTTTGATAACCGTCGGGCGGCGCCCTCCCAAGACGTCGTCGAGACGGCGGATCGGCACGTCGATCTCTTCCCGAGCCGAATTCGCCACGACGACACCGTCGGGAACGACCCGGTGATCGCCCTGGTTGTCGATCGAAAGCCGCAGCGCACCCCGACCCGGGTCGGATCCGAGCGCGATCTCATGGACCTCAACATCCCCCTCGAAGGCGTTGCGCTCCACGTTCGACCGGAGCAATACGGCGTTGGCCGGTTGCGGTTCAAAGGCAACGACCTTCGCTCCCGTCGCCGCGGCGACCATTGAATACCAACCGAGGTTGGCTCCACAGTCCACGAACAGATGACCACCATCAGGGGTATCGCCAGAGGCATCGCCAGGGCCATCACCAAGGGACGGAATTGTCAGCACCCGTCGAATCAACTCCGTCTCGAACGGTTCCCAAATTCCTTCGGTAGAGATCCGCTCCGAGACGTGACGATCGTTGTGCTCGTGCACCGCAAATCTAAGTTCACGTTCTATTCCGGAGACCCGTGCATCGACGACTCTCAAACGCGCACCGGAATATCGCACGCCTGGCCGATCTCAACCCGCTCGCATACCCAGGGGTTCGCGTGACCACCCGCTCCCCAACTCGGAAACACCGTCGAATACAGACCGGCCCCTCCGGCCATGAACACAAGGATGTCCGACGGGTCGCGGATCGAGCTCATCAAATCGTCGTCGTCGCCCCGGGGAACGAAGCCCGGGTTGAGGAGGCGAAGCGCACCCTTGCGATGACGGGACTCCTCGTGGATACCAACCTGAATGTCTTCACGGGTCAGACCGGCGTTGGCGAGGATGTCGGCATGCTCGGGGTTCAACGCCACCGCGACCGACCCGCGATGGAAGTGGGCATTGTTGGAACCGAGGTTGCCGACCGCAGCCCCAAGCGAACGCAGAAGCCGCCGAGGCGACGTTGGGTCGTCGGCGTCGCCCACCGAAATGACCGAATGGGGGCCTTCGGTACCCACGACGGTCACGACCGCTTCGTCGGCCGAGAAACCCAGAGAGGTATGCAACGGCGGAAACGGCGAATGCTCCTCGTCTTCGGCCAGCACCATGGACAGCTTGCCGGGATGGCCGAGTAGGGCCATGTCGCTCACACCCGGTCGCGCTCCCCCTATGTTGATCATGGCAAGACGAATGGCACGGCCGATCGACATGTTCGCGCGGTGTCCCGGACCCAGTGCACCGAACCCCGAGGCAATCCCGCAGAATGCCCGGGCGGGTCCGTTGACGATCACGAGCGGTGAGATCGCGTGGGTGGTCGACTGCACTTCGGCCAGGTCGAAGTCGGGTTTCACCATGGCCGCCAGGGCGGCAACCACCACCGGAACATGGTCGGGCAGACACCCGGCCATCACCGCCGCGATCGCAACTTTCTCGATCGTCGCTGCACCGAATGCCGGACCGATTTCGCCGAGAAGAATGTCCGCGTCGAACCCGGTCGCTAGAACCATCCGCTCGACCCGTTCGGCGGTCGGCACGATGACGGGCAGTCCGTCGGTGCAACCCGACGCATGGAGAGCCTCGACGGCGGCTGACTCATCGGTCGCATCATGCACTTCGGAGGTAAGGTTCACTCAGAAACCTCGATGTTAAGCGCGCGGAGAATATCACCGGCGATGGAGTCGGCGACGCGCTGCATCGCGTCGAAGCCCGTACCGGCCACCGGGTGGGGCAGCTTGATGCGGGGAATGTCGGGCATTCCGGCGGAGCGACTCACAAAGTCGCCCTGCGGCCAGAAGGTCTCGGTCACGAGGGCCACTGCCGGGATTCCCCGACGGGCGAAGCTGATGCCGTCACGCACGGTGCCGGAGGTGCAGCTGCCTCAATGGCCGTATGCGGTGACGACGACATGGGCCTGCGCCGCCAATGCATCGATCTGAGCTTCGGTGGCAACGGCGGAAGCGTTGCCTTTGTTGTGCAACACAATGATCGTGCCGCTCGGGGTCAACCGTTGCACGGACTCGCGGACCCGCTCAAGAAAAGCGACCGAGTCGGGGAACCCGTTGGCCATCAGGCCAATGCGCAGCGGTTCACCGGGACCGAGCGGAGGCCGGCTCGCTAGGTACGGATCGATGGGAGCGGCTGGAGCCGAGCGGGGATCGAGGTAGGAGATCACACCGAAAGTGTAGTTAGCGCACCAGCTTCGCGATGCGGTCGGACTCGCTCAGCACACAATTGTTCTCCATGATTTCGGTGACACGCTCCAGGCTGCAGGGCTGCCCGTCGGGTCGGATCATCCCGGTCAGCCGAACGTGGACGACCGGCCGCCTGGAGCGACGCACGTGTGGTCGTTTCGGCACGAAACGCCCGTCGGGCCAGACCTGATGGGCGCCACTGATGCCTACAGCGACGAACGGACACAACGCCTTCTCCCAGATCGTCGCAACGCCCGGAAGGAGCGGAGCGAGAATATGCCCGGGTTCCATCGTCTTGATCGCGCCCTCGGGCATGATGGCACACGAGACGCCTCCCCGGATCTGGTCGATCGCCACCACGTCGGCGCCGCTCCCCCGGCCTCCTTCAATGCAACCGATCCGTCGAAGAAACAGCCCCATCCCCGGCTTTTTGAAAAACGAACGGCCGACGATGAAGCGGGTCGGACGGTTCAGCCGGTAGCAGCAGATCAGCGATACGAACACGTCGAGCAGGCTGCGATGGTTGGCAGCCATCAGGATCGCCTCATCCGAGAGGGTTTCCTGTGGGTCGATGTCGAGCGTCAGAAAGGGACGACTCGCGAACTCGAATACTGCGCCGGCCCGCATAAACTGTTTTTGCCAAGCCATCTAACGATCCCTCTGTAGAGCCCGATCAACATAGTGCACGTGGTCACCTGCGCAGCTAACGCGCCGCAAACCCCCTGGTGACCTGGCGGCCAACCACGAACGTTTCGGCCGACTTGCCGACGAGATTCACACAAACGAAATTGAAGACCTTCAACCTTGATTGAACTTCCGTCCTAAGCTGGGGTGGTGCCGAACTCCCAAAGCGAACTCCGCTCCTTCACCGTCGGCGAGCTCGCCGAGCGTGCGGGCGTGGCGACGTCAGCGCTGCGGTTCTACGAGGAACGCCACCTGATCGTTGGCAGCCGAACCCCCGCCGGGCATCGCCGCTACCCGGCCGACACCCTGCGCCGCGTCTCGTTTATAAAGGTGGCCCAGCGGGTCGGGCTGAGCCTCAGCGAAATCTCGTCCGCGCTGTCGTCACTGCCCGACGGCCGGACGCCGACGCGCCAAGACTGGGCCCGGTTGACCAAACGTTGGCAGCCGATTCTCGACGATCGAATCGCGATGTTGACACGCCTCCGCAGCGAACTTGCTTCGTGTATCGGCTGTGGCTGCCTTTCCTTGACGTCGTGCAAGCTCTACAACCCCGACGACATCGCAGCCACCCTCGGCACCGGTCCCCGTTACCTTCTCGGCGACTCCGCCTCCGATGTTCTCGACCGGGAACCCGGTCGACCATGAGCCAGCGAACGCGATCTGACAGGGTCTCGATCGAGAACGAACGGCGCCTGGTCGTGTCGCGGCGAGTGGCGGCAGCATGCACCCGGCGAGACAACACCCAATGACATCGCCCCCCACCTCGCCCCCGACGTCGCCCCGCAGCGTCGACGGCGGCATCGACGAGATCCCCCTTCCGAACGCGAACGGACGGCTGTGGCTGTGCGGTAAGCATGTTGTCGGGCCCGACCCCGAAGCGGCGTTGGCCCGGGTCGACGCGACGACGATCGTCTGCCTGAACCGCCGGCACGAACTCGAGGACCGCTACCCCGGGTACGTACCGTGGATCGAGGCCAACACCCCGGAGCGGGCGGTCTGGTTTCCGACGGCCGACCTGAGCATCCGGCCACTGAACGAAATGCTGCCGATCCTCCACGACCTGGTCGACCGCGTCTCACGACCGGAGGGGGCGGAACGACTGATCATCCACTGCGCCGCGGGGATCGGCCGATCCGGCACAACCGCGGCGGCGTTGCTCATGATGCTCGGTATCGACCGGACCACCGCGGTCACCACGGTCGCCCACCACCGGCCGATGGCCGGACCCGAGGTCGGGACCCAGCGCGACTTCATTGATGCTCTGGATGCGTATCTGGGCGGGTCGCGCTTGTGACAGGCTCGGGTCATGCAAGTTCTTTCCCCCATCAACGGCGAGGTCATCGGCGAGTACACCCTGACTTCGCCTGAAGAGACTGACGCCGTCATACAACGCTCGGTTGATGCCTACGCAGTTTGGCAGAACGTTCCCGCGCCACGCCGGGGGGAGCTCATCCGGCTCCTGGCCGAGGAACTCCGCGCGGCCAAGGCCGACCTCGGGGCCGTGGTCACCAACGAGGCCGGAAAGATCGTGCAGGAAGGCCTGGGCGAGGTCCAGGAGATGATCGACATCTGCGATTTCGCCGTCGGCCTTTCCCGTCAGCTCTACGGCAAGACCATCGCCAGCGAACGTCCGGGCCACGCCATGCGCGAGACCTGGCATCCGCTCGGCCCGGTCGCCGTCATCACCGCCTTCAACTTCCCCGTCGCCGTGTGGAGCTGGAACGCCGCGCTCGCCCTCGTCTGCGGCGATCCCGTCATCTGGAAGCCGTCCGACCGCACCCCGCTCACCGCTCTCGCGTGCAAGGCCATCTTCGATAAGGCCATCGCCCGTTTCGGCGACGCCCCCGATCACCTCCTGCAGGTCGTGTTCGGCGGTCCCGACCGCGCCGTGCAACTCGCCGAAGATCCCCGTATCCCCCTGGTCTCGGCGACCGGCTCGACCGCCATGGGCAAGGCACTCGCCCCGCGCATCGCGGCCCGCCTCGGCCGTTCGCTTCTCGAACTGGGAGGGAACAATGCCATGGTTGTCGCGCCGTCGGCCGACCTCGACCTCGCGGTCCGTGCCATCACATTCTCCGCCGTCGGCACGGCCGGTCAACGGTGCACGACGTTGCGGCGGCTCATCGTCCATCGTTCGGTTTACGACCAACTTGTTCCCCGGCTCATCGCCGCGTTCGCAAGTGTCCGGATCGGAGACCCGCGTGAAGACGGAACACTCCTGGGCCCATTGATAAGCGCGCAGAGCTTTACGGCAATGCAGGCCGCCCTCGACACTGCCCGCTCCGAAGGAGCCACCGTCAACGGCGGCGAACGGGTCCTGGCCGAGAGGTGGCCGAACAGCTATTACGCAGCCCCCGCTCTGGTCGAGTTCAAAGCCATAAGCGCGCTTATGAGCACGGAAACCTTCGCACCGATTCTCTACTGCGTTCCCTACGACACGTTCGACGAAGCCGTCGACATCCAGAATGGCGTTCCGCAGGGATTGTCATCGTGCATCTTCACCACCGATGTTCGTGAGGCCGAAGGGTTCCTCGCGGCCGGCGGATCCGACTGCGGCATAGCGAACGTCAACATAGGGCCGAGCGGGGCCGAAATCGGCGGAGCCTTCGGCGGGGAGAAGGAAACAGGCGGAGGTCGTGAGTCCGGCTCCGATTCCTGGCGGGCCTACATGCGTCGCCAGACGGCGACGGTCAACTGGTCCCGAGCGCTTCCGCTGGCCCAGGGCATAACGTTCGAGGTCTGAGTCATGTCCAACGAAACGTCATCGTCAACGCGCGGGTCAGCCGCTTCCCCGCGACCCGACTTCCCTTCCTCGGCCGACGTCGTCATCATCGGCGGTGGGGTCATGGGCGCAAGCGCGGCCTTTCACCTGGCCGAAGCCGGGGTGAAGGTGGTGCTGGTTGAGCGCGACCAACTCGCCTCCGGTTCCACTTCCAAGGCCGCCGGCGGCATCCGGGCCCAGTTCTCCGACGAACTCAACATCACTATCGCGATGCGTTCGATTGCGGCATTCGAAGCGTTCGGAACCCGGCCCGGCGCCGACATCAGCCTGCACCAGAACGGTTACCTGTTCCTGCTCACCACGGAAGCCGACGTCGAATCCGTAACGAGAGACGTTGAGCTGCAGCGGTCGCTCGGCGTTCCGAGCGTGATGCTGACACCGCAGCAAGCCGCCGAACTGTCGCCGTTCGTCAACGTCGACGACGTTCTCGGCGCTTCGTTCTGTCCGATCGATGGTCATTGCACCCCGGAATCGGTAGTGCTCGGCTACAGCGTCGCAGCGAGGGAACTCGGCGCCCGCATCCTCACCAACACGGCGGTCACCGGGATCACGATGGATGGCCAGATGATCACCGGTGTTCAGACGCCGAGTGGGTCTATTTCCACATCGACGGTCATCTGCACGGCTGGTGCGTGGTCGCCCGTCGTTGGGACCATGGTCGGAATCGAGATCCCGGTCGTGCCGGTCCGACGCCCGATCTGGTTCACCGAACCGATGGACAACGTGCCGAAGGACTGCCCGATGACCATCGACTTCACCAGCGGCTTCTACTTCCATCCCGAAGGTCCGGGACTCCTTTTCGGCATGGCCGACCGTGACCAACCCGCCGGCTTCGAACACGACATCAAACCCGATTGGCTCGAAACCGTCAGCGAGGAGATCGCCAAGCGTGCTCCGGCGCTGCTCGACGTGGGAGTCGCCGGTGGATGGACCGGTTTCTACGAAGTCACCCCCGACCACAACGCGCTTATCGGCGAGTCGACCAAGGTCAGTCGTTTCCTCTATGCGACCGGGTTCTCCGGTCACGGCTTCCTGCAGGGACCCGCCGTCGGTGAGATCCTTCGTGACCTCGTGCTCCGCGAGACACCGTTCGTCGACGTTTCCGGTCTAGCGATCGAACGCTTTGAGCACGGCGGCTCCCGCCCTGAACGGCGAATCGTCTAGAACGATTCCGGCCTACAACGAGGCGAGGAACGTCGTCAAGGCCCCGTTCACAAACCCGGGGTGAGTCAGGTTGGCGGCGTGCGATCCGCCCTCGACCACCACCAACCGACCGTTTCAGATCGGCTCGGGTCGGATGAGCGAATACAGCACTTGGCGCCGGTGCTCATCGTCGGGTAGACGGCCGGGGCTGTCGAAGTCATGTTCGGGTTGATGGGTCATGCCAAGTCGGTGCATCACCGCCCGCGACGCGATGTTGCCAGTCGAAGTGAACGCGACGATCTCCCGCAATTCCAACTCCTCGAACCCGAAACGCACCGCGGCGTTGGCTGCTTCGATCGCGAAACCCCGTCCCCAGTGCGCCCGTGAGATGCGCCACCCCATCTCGATGGCCGGCGTGAAGGGTGCGTCGAAGAGCGCGTACCCGAGCCCGACCGTGCCCACGAACTCCCCGCTCGCCACCTCCTCCACCGCCCATTTCCCCACGCCCTGCACGGCCAGGCCCACGGCCCGTTCGTCGAGCTGCGCATCCGATTGGGCAACGGAGCGCGGACCACCGAGAAACTTCATCACCTCCGGGTCAGCCGACATTGCATGGAACACGGGTCGGTCGGACTCCCGCCACTGCCTCAGGTGCAGCCGTTCGGTGCGTAACTCCGGCGCCGGAAGTTTGGCAACGGCAGCCAAGCCACCGCGGGTGAAGCGCGGTCCCCGACGCAGACCCGAAGCATTGAGCCGCCGCACCAACTGCCGACCGGTTAAAGGCGTCGCTCCGAGTGCGATCGCCCGGTCGCGCTCGTCTTCATGCAGATCGTAATGATCTCCCTGGAACGCCACGCGAGGCTTGCCCAACGCTTTCGCGAGAGCGTGGAGCTCCTCAAATGAATCGTCCGAAACAAGATGGCACCACAGCCGCCCCCGAAAGGGCCATTGGGACTCGTCGACCAGAATCGTCATCCTCCCAAGTCTGCCCGAAGCCGCAAGCGCGTTGATTGAGCAGTTCATACGAATGGCCCACCGAGCCACGCTGAGTGGGCCGGCCCAAACGACAATTCACCCGTCGAGAATCCGCCGATTTCCGCAATTAGCCGAAGGACCCGCCGATAGGGAAGAAGTAGCGGCGGACAACGGGTTCGCCGCGCTCTGACGCTTCGAAGGAGGCACATGGATTCCGCCTCCTGGCGCCTGCTCAACTCCGCCGGCCCCTTGCCATCTCAGCCCCTGATCGCGAGGTCCGTTCTTGCCGAACTCTCCCGGGGGACCGCACCCGAGTTGGCCAACCTGGTCGAAGTAGATCCGTCACTGTCCCTGGCTGTCCTGCAGGCCGCCAACGCCCCCCACCTTCGACAGTGCCGGCGGGTCGCTACGGTGCGCCAGGCCATGGCTCTCCTGGGCACAACAGCGGTGGAATCGATTGCAACCTCTCGCACGGCCGTGCTCGTGATGGAACACGGTGATGTCGGTTTCCCGGCAGGATTCTGGGTCCAGGCCATTTCCGCCGCCGCTTCAGCGTCGGTGATAGCCGGTTGCTTCGGAATCAATCCGGAAGAGGCGTTCACCGGCGGAATACTCCACGGCATAGGCAATCTGATCCTCTACCGGTCACAGCCCGAGATCTACCGACGTATCGAGAGGGATGCAGCCCGAATTGGCCGATCCGTTAGTGATCACGAACGTGAGGTGTTCGGACACTCCCATGCCGAATTGGGGGCGCTCCGTTTGGAAAACTGGTATTTGCCGGAACGAATCGTCCAGGCGGTCCGCGTGCACCACGCCGCACCGGAAGCCCTCACCAATGCACTCTCTCGCTCCGTCTGGGCCGGTGTCCGATTCGGCACGGTGATCGCTCAGACGGGGGTTTCGGCTGACTCGCGCGAGAACCTGAACCCCGCGGCAGCGCTCCGAGCCGTGGGGCTCGACGGCGGATTGGCAACCCAACTCGTCGCAGACGCCGAACACGCCGTCGACCTGATCCTGCGAACCGCCGCCGGTGGCATCAATGTGTGACATCGCCGGTGGCATCAATGCGTGACATCGCCGGACGCGGACGGGAACGAACAAAACCGCGCTCTCTACGCACCACCGCAACCACACGCATGGTGCCGCTCACATTCTCGTTGGCTGGAATTGACGCGAAACAAGATGAGATTCTCTCTCTCCTGCACAATCCCGATACCCCACACATTGACATGCTCACCACACTCATTGTGTCGAACAGTCTGTTGGAGTTGTCGAAGCTGGCATCTTCGCACGTGAGCCTGGCCGAGTTCGCAAACGCCGCTGTGCTCACAATGTCACATTGCGCCCCGATGAACGCATGCGCGATATCGTTCGCCTCGCCCGGGCTCCCTGCCGTCTTCTCCACGTTCGGCGTGTGGCCGTCGACCGACGACCTGAATGAACTGGTTCTCGCCAGGACCGGCTCGGCCGAAGCGATCCACACATGTCCGCTGTTCGCCAAGGACCCCACCGAGCCGATCGGCTACGTCGGTATCACCGGTGCCCCGCGCCAACTTATTTCGGCCGGGCTCCTCACGCAGATTGCCGGTTTCCTCAGTTCGATCCTGGCGCTTCTCATCGAGTCGGAGTACATGCGCCGGGCGGCGTCGGCCTCGCACGCCATGGAACTCGCTGGTGCGCTCGCCGAAACCTACGAAGAACAGCAACTGTTTGACATCGTCGCGACGATCGCCACGCTCCCGGGTGCCGTGGGGGCGGCACTCCTTCTCGAACTACCGCGATTTGGCGGCCCGGTATGTGTCGAAGCGGGGACGACTGGGAGCGACGTTACCCCGACGATTCATCGGGAGTCGTTCGACCGCAACTCGTCCGGCACGCTCCGGGTGTGGTGGTCCGAGGAGGGAACCCCGCCACCTGACAGTCGACTGGAAGAAATCGTGGGCCGGTTTTTCCTGTCCCTCAACAACGTAGAACGTTCATTGCGCCTGCATTCAGAGGTGGAGACTGACGAATTGACGGGTATCGGCAACCGGCGGCGGGCCATAAAGGCGCTCGGCCGGGCCAATGCGCGAGCGCGGCGCAATAGCGAAGGGTACGCCGTGCTCTTCCTTGACCTTGATGCCTTCAAATCGATAAACGACGAATTCGGTCACGACATCGGCGACGAAGTCCTCCGCGCCTTCGCCGGTGCGCTGGAGCGAGCCGTCCGAATCTACGACGTCGCCGCCCGCTGGGGCGGGGAGGAGTTTCTCATCATCTGCCCGAGCACCGATCTGCTTGGCGCCGAGGCCGTTGCGAAACGACTGCTCGATGACACACCGGTATCGTGTGCAGCCGTGCTACCTGAAGGTCGTCTGCAAACGGTGTCGATCGGCATCGTGGTGTGTCAGGACCCGATGGGAGACCCCATGCAAGTGGTCCGATCCGCTGATGCCGCGATGTACCTGGCCAAGGCGGCCGGCCGGAACTGCTACGTCACCGGGTAGCCCGGCCATGCAGCGTACAGCAGGTAACCCGGCCATGCAGACGTACGGCGGGTAGCCCGGCCATCCAGACGTACGGCGGGTAGCCCGGCCAAAGGAGCCGGATACGACCGATACCGAGTCGGCATCGCTGATTAACAAACTCGAAACAGAGGTCACGCATGCTGAGGGTATGGCCACGGGAGCGACAGGAGCCGACGCAACTCTCGTCGGTTTCACCGTGGGTATAACGGCCGACCGCCGATGGGAAGACCAGGCGGACCTAATTCGTCGGCGAGGTGCCACGGTTCTTCACGGTCCTTCGATCAGGACCCTACCGCTCGGGTCGGTCGACGAGCTCTACGAAGTTACGCAGCGACTCATCCGAAAACCGCCCCATATCGTGGTGGCCAGCACCGGAATCGGTGTCCGGACCTGGTTTTCGGCTGCGGAGAGCTGGGGGCTGGAGGACGCACTTCTGCAGGCCATTGGTCCGACCAGGATCTTCGCCCGAACTGCGAAAGCAGCGGCGGCCGTGCAGCAGGCCGGGCTCGATATCGTCGGCCGGATCGTCTCGGCTGATCTGACTGAACTGATCGAGTCGATCAACTCGCACAACGGCGCTGCTCGCTTGGCGTTCCAGAGCCACGGGGAAGAAGGTACTGACCGCATCAAGAAACTTCGCCGGATTGGCGCCGACGTGGTCGAAGTTCCCACGTACCGGTGGATTCTCCCGCAGGATACGAAACCTGTGGAACAACTCATCCGGGCCGCCATCGATCGGGCGCTTCACGCGATTACGTTCACCAGCGCGCCTTCGATCCGCAACCTCTTGATCATCGCGCAGGAGATGGAGTGCGGGGCCGCCCTGCTTGAGGCACTCAACACGGACGTGCTGGCGGTGACCATCGGGCCCGTCTGTGAGAGCGCCGCACGCCATCTCGGTATCGCTGATCCGGTCACGCCAGAAAAGTGGCGTATTTCATCGATGATAAGCACACTTAGTGAGGCGCTGCAGGCCACGCAACAGCGAACCACCGTCGGCGGGATTCCGATTGCGCTTCGAGGTTCAACGGTTTTCGTCGACGGCGAGCCCGTGGGACTGTCGCGGCGTGAGACGGAACTTTTCCGCGCTCTGCTTCGCCGCAGCCCGGGATTCGTCACCAAGCGCGACCTGCATATGCGGGTTTGGGGAGGTACCGGTGATGACCACGTCGTCGAGGTCACGGTCGGTCGGCTGCGCCGCAAGCTCGGCCTCTCCGGCTCGGGCATCGTCTCGGTCCCCCGCCGCGGGTATGCCGTCCGAGCTTGATCGGTCGGTCTTGGACCAGCGAACGCCGGGCTCTACGATGACAACATGTTGGAGACCCGAACCCACGCAACCGGACACGTCGTCCAACTCACCATCAACCGGCCGCAACGCCGAAACGCGGTCGACCACACCACGCTCGTGGCAATCGGCGACGCTCTCGAATCGGCCGTGGCCTCATCGGCCCGGGTCGTCATTCTCACCGGTGCGGGTGGCACCTTCAGCGCCGGCGCCGACCTGACCGGCATCGAAGGTCCCGAGTTCTCAGGTGCATTGATGAAGGTGCTCTCGTTGCTGTCGACCGCCCCGGTCGTGACCATTGCGGCGGTCGACGGTCCTGCGCTCGGGGCGGGAACTCAATTGGCATCGTTCTGTGATCTACGCATCGCCACGGCCCGTTCCCGCTTCGGGATCCCGGCCGCCAAGCTCGGGCTCGCCATCGACCGCGAGACCGTGCAGAGGGTGGTCGAACTCTGCGGCGGGGCCACAGCGAGGGCGTTGTTGCTGAGTGCCGACACGATCGACGCAAGCCGCGCGTATGCGCTCGGGTTCGTTCAGCGCGAAGGTGATCTCGCCGCAGCGCTCGACTGGGCGACGGAGATCGCCTCACTCGCACCGCTCACGCTGCGCGCCCACAAACTCGCCCTGGTATCGCTCCGAGAGGGCACCCCCGGACCTCTCTCCGCGCAAGCGCGCCAAGCCAATCATGCCGCATGGGCAAGCGCTGACATCGTCGAGGGCCGCAGCGCATTCATGCAGAAGAGAAAGCCCAACTTCCAGGGCCGCTAGTGCTACTGGTCCGAGGCACCTCCGAATTACCCACCCCGTTTGGCCAAGCGCTCGACCGCCGTCAACAGGCGGGCCACATCGTCGTGCTCGACATATCTGGATATTCCGGCTCGGATAACTCCGCCGGAGTCTTCCAGGCCCAGTTGCTTTACGACGTTGAGCGCGTAGTTGTGACCGTCCCAGACCGCGATCTTCTCCGCGGCCAGCGCAACCGACGCCTCAGCCGGAGAAATCCCCGTTAGCGTGAATGCCGCGGTTGGCGCCCGGCCGTCCATTCCGGCGACGCCCCAGAGTTTCACACCTCTGATCGACTGGAGGCCCGTCAACAACGGTTCGAAGACTTCCGCTTCGGCCGCCTCAATCCGGTCCATCCCCTCCTCGGCCAGAAATCGCGCGGTGGCTTCGATACCGGCAATGCCTTCGAAGTTGGGCATACCGGTTTCGAATCGGCCCGGTCCGACCCCCGACGACGCCTTGATCTTGACCAGGGGAAGCGAGGCCATCAGGCCTGGCTCAACGTAGAGCACTCCAGAGTGGGGCCCGTACCATTTGTACGGCGACGTGACGAGGGCGTCGCACCCAAGGGTGGCGATGTCGATCGGCTTGTGCGGGGCCCAGGCCACCGCATCGATGTACACGAGCGCCCCAACCGCATGGGCGGCCTCGATGATCGGAGCATGATCAGGGACGGTGCCGAGCAGATTCGACGCTCCCGGAATCGCCACCCACTTCGTGTGCTCGTTAATAAGAGCGGTTACGTTCGTGACCGGGAGTACCCCCGTGTCGGGATCAAACTCGGCCAGCACGTGCTCCGCCCCGGCGCTCTCACACGCAATCCGCCACGGCGATACGTTGGCATCGTGATCGAGCATCGTGCCGACGACCCGGTCACCGGGTGACAGGGTTGCCGCGATCGCCCGGGTGAACGACAGTGTTATCGACGTCATGTTCGGACCGAACGAGATCCCTTCGGGATCGGCACCGAGCAGCGTGCCCACGGCAGAGCGGGCCCGATCGAGTTGCGATGCACAGGCCTGAGCGGCAGCGAACGGTCCACCAGCTGCTGCATTGTTGCCACTCGCCATCCACTCGGACACGGCCCGTATGGCCACATCAACGGGCTGCGTGCCGGCCGGTCCGTCGAATCGCGCCCAGCCGTCGCGCACGCCGGGAAAACGGTGTCGTAGAGAGGGAAACGTCATTTCGAGAGCATGCCAGAGTTCGCGATGTGCTCTTCGCCTCAGTAATCGGGAGGGTCGGTGGCTGCAGCGCCGGGTGGCTATTTCGCACCTAGATCCCTACGCCGATGAACAACCCGCCACAACGCCAGCGCGCTAACTTGGCACGCGTGCTGCTTGACCGCCGACCGAACATCCTGTTGATCATGGCTGATCAGCTTTCCGCTTCGTTTCTGCCCTGCTACTCCCATCCGATCGTCCAGGCACCAAACATCAGCGCGCTTAGTGAACGCGGGGTGACGTTCGAGTCGGCCTACACCAACAGCCCTCTGTGCGCTCCGTCGAGGTTCGCGATGTTGGCCGGGCAGCTGAATTCGAAGATCGGGGCCTACGACAATGCCGCCGAGCTTGCATCGTCGATACCGACCTTCGCCCACTATCTCCGTGGAGCCGGCTACCAGACCACACTCGCGGGCAAGATGCACTTCGTCGGGGCCGACCAGCTCCATGGCTACGAGGAACGGCTGACCACCGACATTTACCCGGCCGACTTCGGTTGGACCCCGAACTGGGATGACGCCGCGACCCGCGTCGACTGGTGGTTCCACAACATGGACAGCGTCCGCCATGCCGGCGTCGCGGATTCGTCGAACCAGCTTGACTACGACGACGAGGTCGGCTTCCACGCGGTCCGGAAACTGCGCGACCTGGCCCGCTCAACCGACGAGCGGCCATGGATGCTCACGGCATCGTTCACCCACCCCCACGATCCCTATATTGCGCGCCAGAGCCACTGGGACCGTTACGACCATGGCGCTATCGACCCGCCGACCGTCGGACCGATCGACCCCTCACAGATCGATCCGCATAGCCGCCGCCTGCGCATGGTGTCTGATATGGACGCAACGCCCGTAACCGAGGCCCAGATCCTAAATGCTAGGCATGCATACTATTCTTCCATTTCCTACATAGACGACCGGGTCGGCGAGCTGATGGCTACGCTTGCTGCGACCGGAATGGTCGAGAATACATTCGTCGTGTTCACCGCCGACCACGGCGACATGCTTGGCGAACGGGGTCTCTGGTACAAGATGAGTTTTTTCGAGAACGCGGCCCGCGTTCCGCTCATCATCGCCGGACCCGACATCGGGTCGGGTCGCTGTTCGAACCCCGTCTCGCTCGTCGACCTGGCCGCAACCCTTGCCGATCTCGCGGGCGCACCCGCTCCGGACCGGACCGACGGACACTCACTGGTTCCGCTGCTTGGCCGAACCAATGACCCGGCACGGATCGTGCTCGGCGAGTACATGGCCGAGGGAGCCGTTGCCCCGATCTTCATGATCCGCCGGGGAAGTCTCAAATTCGTGCGTTGCGATGCCGACCCCGATCAGCTCTACGACCTCAGCAACGATCCCCACGAGCTCACGAATCTGGCCGGCGACCCACGCTTAGCCGCCGACCTGGCCACGCTGAACGCAATGGCCGAGAAACAGTGGGACGCCAAAGCCATCCATGCGAATGTGCTCCAAAGTCAGAGGAGCCGACGCGTCGTCGATCAGGCGCTGCGCCGCGGCGTGCATACGCCGTGGGACTTCCAACCGCACACCGACGCATCACAGCGGTTCATGCGTAACCACCTCGATCTCAACGTCGTCGAGTCATCGCGACGGTTCCCCCGGGAGGACAACTGACCCCGCCATTTGGGCCGACCGCACCTCCGGCGATAACTTGACAGACCATCTGTGCGAACAGGGTTCGCGCCGCGGCAAAGAAGATTCGCAGCACCACGTTCAAGGAGCACGCCATGACCTACGCACCCGCTCAACGGAGATTCTACGACGCCGACAGCCACATCATGGAGTTGCCGGACTTTCTCACCTCGTACGCCGACCCGGAGTACCGGGACCAGCTTCCCCTCGTGAGTTATTCGGCGTCGCTCGTGACCGACGAGGAAGTCGCGGAGATCGTCAACCAGGGCAACCGCCACAGCGAGCAACACCTTGCCAGGATGCGGTCCATGGGCGACACCCTCATCCGGGAGGTCAAAGAGATACAGGCTCTCGGCGCGTTCAACCCGGTTGATCGCACCGAAGCAATGGACATGCTCGGCTTCGCCCGCCAACTCGTTTTCGCAACGCACAGCGTCTCGCTGCCTTTCCACGCCAGCTCCAAGACCGATCCCAACCTTCGCTACGCCGCAACGCGGGCCCACAACCGCCACATGAAAGACTTCTGCGCCAACGACGCCCGCCTCATGGGTGTGGCCATCATCCCGCTCGACGCTCCCGCACTCGCGCTCCGTGAACTTGACTACGTGTTGGAAGGCGGGTTCGACGCAGTGTGGGTGCCCCACCGCTCGTGCGGCGATAAGTCACCCGGTCACGTTGAGCTCGATCCGTTCTGGGCTCGCCTCGCCGAGTCAGAAACGCCGTTCCTGCTTCATGTGGGAGGCGCTCCTCTCCAGCTGGCCAAGGCCTGGATGAACAACGGCCGGGGCGCGGTGAAGGACTGGATGGGCGGCGGCGAGAACGTACGCAGCAAAGATGCAGCCACCATGCACCAGGGCCCGGAAACTTTCCTAAGCGCGCTCATCATGGACGGCGTCCTCGAAGCTCACCCGGCGCTGCGGGGGGCGGCCGTCGAACTCGGGGCCGGCTGGGTCCCGGAGTTGCTCCGCCGCCTCGACATGGTCGCGCGTACCTACTCTCGAGTTGATCCGACCCTCAAGTCGTTTACCCGCAAACCCAGCGAGCAGATGCGTCAGCAGCTTGCCTTCACTCCGTTCGTGTTTGAAGACGTCGGTCGACTCGTCGACGAGTCCAACGAGGATATGTATCTGTTTTCGAGCGACTACCCGCACACTGAAGGTGGTCGCGATCCGATTGCCCGGTTCGAGTCGACCCTCACCAACGCCACCGCCTCGACCAAAGACAAGTTCTACGCCGAGAACTTCCTCCGTCTGTTCCCGAGTCACGCGTAACCCGGTCCGCGCCGGTGGAGAAGCCCGCTTTCTCCGACCGGCGAAGCGGGCCATACTGGTCGGGTGAGCGAACGAAACGTGCTTGGCGGAGAGCTGGAACCGTGCGGGACGGACCCGTTGACCGGGTTCTATCGCGATGGCTGCTGCTCAACGGGCCCCCAAGACCTCGGCAGCCACACGATCTGCGCAGTTGTCACGGCCGAATTCCTCGAACACCAGCTCAGCATCGGCAACGACCTCTCGACGCCGATGCCTCAGTACCGATTCCCTGGGCTCGTTCCCGGTGACCGTTGGTGCGTCACGGCAGCGAACTGGCTCCGCGCCTACCGGGAGGGCAAAGCCGCTCCCGTCGTGCTCGCGTCGACCCACGAACGCGCCCTCGACATCGTGCCGCTCGAAGCGTTGAAGCGACTCGCCGTTGACGTCCCTTCCGATCCCAGCGGCCTTATCTAACGGGCCAGCACGAAGGACGGACCGGAAGATGCCGAAAGAACTAGGACGCGTTGTTCAGCTGTTTCGCTATCCGGTGAAGTCGATGCGCGGGGAATCGCTCAGTTCGGCTGAGGTCACCGACCAGGGCGTACTCGGAGACCGTAGCTTTGGCATTGTTGATCAGGTGACCGGCCGCCTCCTTTCGGCGAAGACCGTTCCCCAACTGCTCGAAGCCCGCGCGGTGCTGCGATCCGATGGCCAGGCCGAACTGACCCTACCGGGCCGCCCTCCGTTCATGACCGATGATTCCGATGCCAACCGCCGCCTGTCGTCGTGGCTCGGCCACGAGGTGGCCGTGTCACGTCCGGCCGCCAACGTCGAGGCGACCATCGATATCGAACTCGACCTCCGGGCCCGGGGCGGCGGGGAGAACGACCTGATGACGTTCACGACCCGACGCGGCCTGTTCTTCGACGGCGGACCGATGAACATCCTGACGACGACCTCTCTCGTGACGATGGCTCGCCGAGCGCCTGCGAGCAACTGGCTGCCGGAACGATTCCGACCGAACATCCTGATCGACCCCGCGACGTTCGATGATCCGACCGACGAATTCCCGGAAGATGCCTGGGTCGGTTCGACCTTGACCATCGGGGGAATCTCGCTCGAAATTCTCAAGCGCTGCGACCGGTGCCCACTGGTCAACCGGGCCGTGGCGTCGGCTCCCGCCGACCGCGACGTGCTTCGGGCCCTACACCACGAGCACGGTGGTGATCTGGGAGCGAAAGCCGCCATCGTCCATGGCGGTTGGGTGCGGGTCGGCGATCCGGTCAGGGTGGTCTGACGCCTGACCAGTCGTACTCACCAAACACCACCGGATCGAGGCCGAGCTGGCCAGCCACGAGCGAGGCGGAGCCACCGACGTCATGGTCGCCGTGGGCCTCACGGTCAGTTCGACCGTCGCCCAGCTCCGTGTCGGGTGCGGCGTGGCGGATGTAGCGATGCAACGCCCGGCTGCCGGGGGCGTGGCCGGTCTGGCGTGCGATCTCACGATCCGAAGCCCCAGCCTCGGCGGCGACCGTCACGAACCCAGCCCGCAACGAGTGGCCCGTGTACCGGTCAGGATGCGGAAGCCGGGCGGGATGTGGCTGTGCTTGGCGTCGCTCAGGGGACGATTTTACCGAGGACGCAGCGTGTGAACCACATCGACGTGCACTGAAAGGCATTGTTGTTCGGTTCACCGACCGTGAAATGACAGCATCCTTACGATCACCCCTCAGACCGCTACCTGCACCAACTGCGCCGGGGCTGATGAGAGTAGGTAGCCAAGTCCGTCGCGGAAGCGGGACGGGCCCCTCCTCGGTAGGGTGGTGAACCACAAATCGCCATCGAGATCGACGACCGGCCGAAGGATCAGCCCGGTGCGGCTCCGGCGGACCTCCACGGTCCAGTGCCCGAACTTCGACCGCAGAATGTCGGCCCGAGCGGCAACTACGATCCGCAGATTGTCGATCCGTTCGGAGGCCAGAGCGGCCAAAAGTCCGTCGGGGTCATCAACCGCTTCGGCGTCATCAATGAGCAAGAGGTGTGGGCCATCAGCGCTAAGCGCGCGTACTTTTCTCACAAAGGCGGGTAGATCGGCCGGTGACGCGCAAACCGCCGAGAGGTTCCCCGATGCGGCGACCGGAGTCTTGCGAAACGCCAGCACCGAAACTGTCGCGCCACGGGCGCGGGCCAACTCGCCGGTTGTCCGGAGTGCGGTCGACTTCCCCGCATGGCCAGGAGCGGTAATCAGGGCATGCTCTCCGACCCGTAATGCGAAGCCGACGGGCTCGAGATTGTCGTCGCCCAAACCAAGCGGCAGGAACCAGCTCTCGCCGCCCACGCAGGCCCGATCGACCACCTCGGACACCGCGACCCGCTCAGGGAGGCTACGAATCGACTTCGGCGGCCTGGCCAACGGCGCTCCAGGGCTGCGCAGCAACTCAGCGGCGAGTCGCTCGAACTCGTCGATGCTCACCTCGAGCATTTGCACCGCGAGCTTCTCAGGCAACGCAACGCCACGACCGACGATCGCCGGCGGAGCGAACCGCCGCTCGATGCCGAATTGAACAACGTCGGTCGAGTCGGCCAAACGGAACACAATCTTGGTGGTGAGCGCGGCCGATACCGCAATGGGGAACGCTCCCGGGCGGTCACCGGACACGATGAAGCAACAACCCAGTGCGGGTCCGTCGGCAATCAGGCGGGCCAGATCATCACGGGCTCCTGGCGCAATCTCGTCCATGGAGGCGAGCACCCCCGACAGGTTGTCGACAAAGACGACCATCGTCGGGCGGAGCGCGGCCTGGGCCGACAACGAGCGTCGATGGTCGAGTTCCTGCCGGAGGAACCTGATCAAACGCACCGACCGTTCCCGCTCACCCGGGGCGATCACGGCACCCGTGTGCGGCAACGTGGTGAGAACCGCGAGGATGCCTTCGCCAAAATCCAGACCGTACAAGTGAACATCGGACGGGCTGAATCGTTCGGCTAGCTGATGGGCGAACGCCAACAGCGTCGCGGAGGCCCCGCCACCTGGAAGGCCGCAGAGGGCAACGTTACCTTTGCGAGGATTCCACTCGTAGGGCCGTTGACGCTGACGCGACGGTTCGTCGAGCAAGCCAACGCACACCGACCCGGCAGTGAGGCCCGGGTCGAAGCAGGCCATGCGACCAAGCTTTTCGGGCAGTGCCTCCAGCCAGGGACGACGGGGCGACACGCCGCCGTCGGCGCGCCAAGCGTCTTGCACAGTCGTGATGAGGGTTTCGATGGTTCCGCCCAAATCGGACGGCATCGACACCGGCGCATCGAGCATACTGACGACCGTGTCGTTGGCCGACCGCGTAGCGGATGTCGCAGAGATCACCCGGGCGGCCTGGAAACGGATCAACTCCCCGGGTCCCAGTCGCGCATAGGCCCGACCCGGTAGGCGTCGGTTGATCCCGGCCGCGATAGGCGAGCCAAGTATGTCGTGCGAGTCGTTTGCGTCTTGGACCCTGAGCGCGATCCGCAGGTTCGTGTTCGCCTTGATGTTCTCGTTGACAACTCCGCTCGGTCGTTGGGTCGCGAGAAGCAGGTGCACGCCTAGGCTGCGACCCCGTTGGGCAATGCCGATGAGGGCTGTGAGAAAGTCGGGTATCTCTTTGGCCATCGTGGCGAACTCATCAATGATCACCATCAGCCGAGCGAGCGGAACAGCAGCGTTCTTCGCCTCTCGACGGTACGAGAGGTAGTCGGCTGCGCCCGAGTCACGCAAGAGATGCTCCCGCCACCGTAGCTCTGCATCCAGCGACTGAAGCGCCCGCTCACCCAGTTGCTCGTCGAGGTCGGTCACCAGCCCGACCACATGAGGAAGCGCAGCGCAGATGTCAAACGCGCTCCCGCCCTTGTAATCGATCAATACGAAGTTCGCGTCGACCGGGCTGTAGGTTGCCGCGATCGAAGCGACGAGCGAGCGGAGAAGTTCGCTCTTTCCCGACCCTGTCGTGCCGCCAACGAGCGCATGCGGACCATCAGATACGAAGTCGACGACGAACGGGCCGTCTTCTCCCATCCCGATAACCGCCGCAAACGATGTCGCGACAGTTACCTTTCCGTTTGCCCAACGCGTCGTAAGCGCGCTTACGAATGTGTCCCTGTCGGCGCCAAGGGACAGCAAGGGTACCAACGACACCGATGATGGAAGACTGTGAGCTCCACCGGGCGACTCCGGATCACGCAAACCAGCCAGACGCAGAGCCGTCTGCACCCCCGCAGTGACCGGCGCCAAGGCCAGCACGACGTTCGACACCATCCCTTCTTCGCCGATTTCGACCAGTTGGCCGAGTCCCATCAAGGGATCAATGATGGTCAGTACATCCGAGCAGAACGACGGCAGCAGGTCGGCCGACACGGCCAGAGCGACCACCGTGACGCACGTCTTTCCGGAACGCCCGGCTTCTGCCAAACGACGAAGCGACGAACGGGCGGCATCGGTCAACATGGCGATCTCGACGATGACGACCCGCGCTTCGGCGGGACGCATCACACCGTCGAAGCCGGTGGCCTTCAGCTCTGTTGCGTTGCGATGGGCGATAAACCGCTCGTGCTCATCGAGCAGCGCCTCAATCTCGATGGCCCGACCGGCCAAAGCAGATGTCGACAGCGTCGAATCAGGCTGCTGGGCATGCGGTAGCAATGCCATCCACGACCATTCCTCGACATCCTCACTGGTCGACAAGTCAACAAGAGCGGTAATTTTCAGTTCCCCGGGCCCCACCAGACTGGCCAGCTGACAGATGATGCTGCGGGCCATCGCCCTGGCCGTCGGCCTTGGCGCAGCGATTCCCAGAGCGGCACCGAAGCGAAGCGATACGGCGACCGGCACATCCACCAGCATCTGCTCTCCCAGCTTGGCCGAGATTTCACTCGGTCGGCCGGGGGATTCGGCAACGCCCCCGGCCCGAAGACTCGGTCGCCACGGCTGCTCGGCCCTACCGATGTGAACCGTAAGCCCATCCGCGCACGATGCGATGCGGCGTTCCCACAGGTCCGGCGAGGGCCCGTCGGACCTGGCCAATGCCACCCCGGGATCGGGGACCTCGTACTCCCGGCGGGCAAGTTCGCGTTCGCGCTGCTGTGCGACATCTTCGCCGAGGGCCACCGCAGCGGCACCGATCGCCGCCTCGGCTTCACGCGTCCGGGACGAGATTTTGGACCGCTCCTGGACGTAGTTCGCGACCGACATCACCGGGCCGAGAAGTGAGAACAACGCCATTGCGGGGCTGAACAACGCGGCTACAGCGAGTCCCATCGCCAGCGGTAGGAGCAGGTTGATCCAATTGAAACGGGCTCCGTTCGTCGGGACCGTCGGGACCGCGGGGATCACCAGGTCCTTGATGGCCGGAAGGGCGGTGAGGCGCGGTGGGCGGTAAAACGGTCGGCGGCCGTCGTCGCCCAGGGGTCCGACGCCGCTGCTCACGTGGGCAGGTGCGAGCAACGTCAACCGACACGACCCCAACGAGAGGACGCTCCCCGATTCGACCGACACCGGCAATCCGGAGACGGCCCGTTGACCGACGTACGTCCCATTGGTCGTCCCGAGGTCGCGAACCGTCGTGCGGCCCGAGCGTTCCACCGTCAGTTCGGCGTGCTGAGCCGATACCGCCAACGACTCAAGTACGAGGTCACAGCGCGCGTCTCGTCCGATGACGTAGCGCCCACGCCCCAAAGCAAATGCAAGACCGGCATCAGGGCCTCCGCTCACCACTACCCGCACGACCGGACCACCTGTCGCAAGGCCCGGCGATAGTGGACCGGGGCTGGAGCCGCCGGTGTTCGCCGCGTCGCTCCAGCGCACGAGTTCGAGATCTTCCCCGTCGGCATACCAGGGAGGCGCCAACTCGACGTTCGGGGGTAGGAAGCGGTGACCCACTCGCAGTCCAGCAGCTTCGCATTCGATCACCCAGCCGGTTTCCGCGCAGACCCGCAGCACCTCCCCGACCGTCGTCGTCGACGATGCGAACAGTTGCAGCGATTTCCCGGGAAGATTCACCGTGATGGGCCGCCCCGAACCCGGGCTCGACGCGTCGGTGGACACCGGTTTGGGCACTCGTCCTCTTTCGTTGACCGACACGGCGTCGGATCGCCAAGGTACTGGCCGGGTGCGGAAACGGAAAGCGTTTCGTGGCCGGGTTGGTGCCTACTGCCCGGTTACCTACCGTTCGAGTTGCTTCGTCTTGGTGGTCCGGGTCTAGGTTTCGGCCGCAGCCCGGAATTCGCAATTCCGCCCAGATAATCATGGCAAATTCGCAAATTCACACCGTATTCAAAGGCCACACTCGGTCAAACTTCCCCGCGCGCACACGAAATGCAACCGCACGTCCACGTCGAGCCGCTAGGGTTCTGGCCGCAAACGAAGGAGAAGGACCAATGCGCACCAACTTGATCAAGCAGGGCGACGAGCATCTGCGTTACGAAATCCGCGAGATCGTCGAGATCGCCAACGAAGTTGTCAGAATGGGCGTCCCCATGATCTGGGAGAACATCGGCGATCCGGTGGCCAAGGGCGAGCGAATTCCGAACTGGATGAAAGAGGTCGTGGGCGAAGCCGTCAAGGATGACCGGGTCTACGCCTACTCGCCGACAAAAGGCGACCTGGCCGCCCGCCGCTTCGTGATCGACCGGTTCAGCCATACCGACATCTGCTCTGAGGAAGACGTGATCTTCTTCAACGGCCTCGGCGACGCGATCAACAAGCTCTTCTCAACGCTTCCGGCCACCGCCCGGGTAATCGGCCCGAACCCGACGTATCCGTCTCACGCCACGGCCGAGGCGATCCATCACGGCGGAGATCACATCACCTATCCGCTGCTGCTCGACCAGGGCGGGCGGATCGATCTCGTCAGCCTTGAAGCCACCGTGAAATCCGACCAATCGATCGTCGGCATTCTCGTCATCAACCCAAACAACCCGCTCGGGGTCGCGCATCCCCGAGCCGATCTGGTTGAGGTCGTGCGCATCGCCCGGGAAAACGACTGCTTCCTGTTGTTCGATGAGATCTACCAGCACCTGCTGTTCGACGAGTCCAAGATCGTACGACTTTCCGAGATCGTCGGCAAGGTGCCCGCCATTTCCATGAAGGGTGTCAGCAAGGAGATCCCGTGGCCCGGCAGTCGCTGCGGCTGGATCGAGATCTACAACGCTGACCAGGACGAGAACTTCCGCGGGTACATCCACACGATCGTGGTTTCGAAGATGCTTGAGGTGTGCTCGACCACGCTTCCACAGATCGTGTTTCCCCGGATCCTCATGCATCCCGAGTTCCCGGCGTTTCTGCAAAGTCGCCTCGACAAGTACAGGCGTCGGCTCGAGACCGCGCTGACCATCTTCGACGGCTGCGACGTGCTCAACGTCGTGGTGCCCGACGGCGTGTTCTACCTCACCGTAACGATCAATACGGCAAGCTACCCCAATGTCGAGAAACTAACCGCCCGCAACGACGATGTGCGGATGTACCTCGACATGCTGGAATCAAAGTCGGTACTTCGCACCGACAAGGTTTTCGCGTATGAGATGCTCGGCTCCGAGGGAGTGTGCATCGTGCCGCTGTCGGGGTTCTCGTCACCCGTCGACGGCTTCCGCATGACACTGCTCGAAGAAGACGATGCGTTGTTCGAGGAGACGTGTCGACGGATTCGCCGGGGTGCCGAGGCGTTCTTCCGGCATTGAGACCGTCGCGCGCGACGGTGACCGCCACAGCGGCCTGCGTCGTGCATCGAACGCGACGTGTCGCTCAGCCGAGATGCTTGGCGAACAGACGGAACGTGCGCGCCTGGGCCATACCAGCGGGAACGGGGCTGAAGCTGGCCCGCTGGTCGCAGTGGAAGCCGTGGTCGGCGTCATAGACGTGCACTTCGGCATCGGACCAGGCGTTGCGGACCTTGTCGACGTCTGACATCGGAATGTAATGGTCGAGAGCTCCGTAGTGGACGATGATCGGCATGGCGGGCACACCGGTACCGACCAGCCCCGCCGTTCCGCCGCCGTAGTACGAGGCCGACGCCGAGAACGTGTCGCCGCAGTTGATGGCGGCCGCAGCCGCTACGGTTCCGCCGAAGCAGTAGCCCACGATGCCGACCCGACCGGCCTCGGAAACGGCCGCACCCGCGGCGACAGTGTCGGCCAGGGCGAGCTTGAAGTCGATCTTGCCGGCGAGACCGATCCCGGCCTGCAGATCGGCGTCTTCGTAGCCGAGCGACACGTCGCTTTGGACCCGGTCGAACAGTGCGGGAGCTATCGCGAGGTAGCCGGCGGCCGCATAACGGTCGGCCACTGATTGGATGTGCGGGTTGACGCCGAATATCTCCTGAATGACGACAACCCCGCCCCGCACCGGACCCTCTGGTTCAGCCCGGTAAGCGGCCAGCGAAAATCCATCAGCGGATGTGAGTGTGGTGAAAGAGCCCATGCACCGAGACTACCGCGGCGCTCCCACCCATGTGGCTTCGGACGCCGTTCACTCGCGCCGGTGAACGCTCACGGCGTAGTCGTGAGCGTTCACGAAGGGTTCCTCGTCCCACGTCGAGAACCGCTCGATCAAGGCAAGGCCAACGGCAGCGGTCCAGCGGTCCCAGTCCTCAAGCGAAACGCGACGACCGTCGTCTCGGGCGAGCTGGAAACCGGCGATCACGAGTCCACCCGGCTCGACGTGGCGTGCGACGTTGGCGATGACGCCGGCCCGATCGGGTTCGTCGACGAACAGTATGACGTTGCCGGCCATCACAATGGTGTGGAATACCGCCGGCAGTTCGATTACCGCCAGGTTGCCGAGATGCCAGGGAACATCGGGAGACTTTGACCGGGCGTGCGAAAGCATCGATTCATCAACATCGGTCCCGTGCACGTCGTAACCGCGAGCGGCGAGTTCCACTGCCACTCGGCCCGTCCCACAGCCTGCGTCAAGCACCAACCCACTGTGGTCATGTACGTGGCGGGTGATCGCCCGTTGAACGAACGCGACTTCGCCGTGTGGGTCTTTGCCGTCGGCGGCCATCTCATCCCACTTCCGGTCGTAGTGCGACGGGTTCCAGTTGCTCATGGCCGCAACGCTACCGGGACGGGGGCGAACGACGGGAGCGATCACCGCCGCCTACGCTGGAACGATGGGTAACGCACCGGACACGCCATCGTCTGTCATCCTGCAACGGTTTCCCCTCGGCTTCCAATGGCCGACGATCGACCCGTTCCTGTTCTGCGTCCATCACCTCGATCACTATCCAGCCGGTAACGGTAACTACGGTCCCGCGACCGGACTAACCGGTCGCAACATCGGCCAGGACTTTGAGGGCATCGACGGTTGGCGCATGTATCACGGACAGACCGTTCCCGGCTTTCCGCAGCACCCACACCGAGGTTTCGAAACGGTCACGTTTGTTCGCCAGGGGCTCATCGATCACAGCGACTCACTCGGGGCGACCGCCCGTTACGGCGAGGGCGACGTGCAATGGCTCACCGCAGGCCGCGGAATTGTCCACGCCGAAATGTTTCCGCTGTTGGACAACGACGGACCGAACCCGGCCGAGCTTTTCCAGATCTGGCTCAACCTGCCTCGGGCCGACAAGATGGCACCCCCACATTTCACGATGTTGTGGAACGAAGACATCCCACGGACCGAACTCCCTGCCGGCTCCACCGGCTCGAACAACGTTGAGGTAACGGTGGTGGCTGGAACCCTCGCCGGACACACGCCGCCGCCTCCACCACCGCATTCGTGGGCATCCCGACCCGATTCCGATGTCGTGATCTGGCACCTCCGCCTACGCCCCGGTTCGTCATGTGTCCTGCCAACCGCGAACCACAGCGAGACGCTCCGGATGGCCTACGCGTTCGCAGGCGCCGACTGCTCGTTCGCCGGCGAACCACTCGACATCGGTAACGGCGCCCTTGTCGAGTCTGGTCGCGAGGTACTTCTCTCCAGCGAAGGCGGCGCCGAGATCCTCATCCTGCAGGGCCGTCCGATCGGCGAACCGGTCGCCCAATACGGTCCGTTCGTGATGAACGACAAAGCGGGCATCGAGCAGGCCTTCCGCGATTACCAGGCCACGCAGTTCGGCGGTTGGCCGTGGCCGACCGACGATCCCGTCCACGGAAGCGAACAGCGCCGCTTCGCCCGGCAGCCCGAGGATGCCACCGCCTGAGCGGGCCCGGCACCCCTGGTCCCGAAGCCCGAGGCCAACGGAGATCTCCGACCGACCAACTCGACTCCCGAGTGAACTCGCTGACGCCACCCACAGGGGACAAACTGGTCGCATGCCATCCGTCCTTGACCTCTTTCGAATCGACGGTCGGGTCGCCGTTGTCACCGGTGCCGGCAAGGGGATCGGCGCAGCGACCGCTCTGGCACTCGCCGATGCAGGTGCCGACGTCGTGCTCACGTCACGGACCGAACGCGATCTTGAGGAGGTCGCCGACGCCGTTCGGTCGCGCGGTCGGCGAGCACTCGTGCTTCCGGGCGATGCGAATGACCTGAACCATCTGGCCGCAGTTGTCGCAGGAGCGGTCGATGAGTTCGGTCGACTCGATATCGTCGTGAACAACGCCGGTGGGACCCAGCCAATTCCCTTCAAGGATCTGCGCGCCGGGCATCTCAGCAGTTCGCTGCACTTCAACGTCATCGCCCCGTTCGAACTGACACGCCTCGCGGCACCCCACATGCTGACGGCGGGATCCGGGGCGGTGGTCAACATCTCATCGATGGCCGGACTCAACGCCAGCCGAGGAATGTTCGGGCACAGCCTGTCAAAAGCTGCGCTCAACCAACTGACCCGCGTCCTTGCCGCAGAACTCGCTCCGCACATCCGGGTGAACGCGATCCTGCCGGGAGCGGTGGAGACCGATTCGCTGCGTCGCTACCTCGGCTCGCTTCCCGACTCGGTGAAGAACGAAATGCGGGAACGCACCGCGCTTCGCCGCAACGGAACACCCGATGACATTGCCGCGGCCGTCTTGTACCTCGTGTCACCGGCCTCAGGCTGGATAACCGGAACACTCCACCATGTCGACGGAAAGGCGAACCCCGAGATCCTTCCCCGCCGCATCCCCGATCTCGAAGCCGGCGACCTCTGAACGGCCAAAGGATCGTCAATTTCCCGGGCGGTATTCGACCTGGCCCGCTCAAGGATGCAAGATATGACGGATGGCTCACACCTCCGAACCCCGATTTCGCGTTCACCACGCGCTCCGCATCAAAGGCTTCGCCAAGGTCGACCACCTTTCCCCTCTGGCCGGCCTGCCTGAACCGCACGTCGTCGAGCATCTCGAAACGCTCCAGAGCAACGGTCTGACCCAGTTCCGGGAAGCCCGGGCGCTGTGGCAACTCACGCCAGCGGGCCGCGAGGCCCACGCTCCGCTGCTCGAAGCCGACGCCGGCCGCCCCGGATTTCGCGATGGTCTTTCGAAGGCGTACCCCAACTTCCTCACCCTGAACGAGGAGTTCAAGGTGCTATGTGGCGACTGGCAGATCCGTGACGGTGCTCCCAACGACCACCTCGATACCGGCTACGACAGGGAGATCCTGGTTCGCCTGGCCGGACTCGACACCCAGGCCCAGAGGATCGCGACGGATTTCGGCCGGGTCGCCGAGCGTTTCTCCGGATACGCACCGCGCCTGACCGCCTGCCTGTCCGCACTCGAGCTTGGGCAGCAGAACATGCTCACCGGCGTCATGTGCGGTTCGTACCACGACGTGTGGATGGAACTCCATGAGGACCTGATCCTGACCCAGGGCATCAACCGGGCCGCCGAAGGGAGTTTTTGATGCCCGACGTTCCGCAGTGGCCCGACGAGCCACCACGGGGAAACCCGGGGGCCACAACACTCGGTGGGCCCGAGACGACGTTGGCCGGCGTTACGGGCACCGACGGGGAGACACGTGTTTCGCTTACACCGGTTGGCATCGCTCCCCGTATGGCCTCCGGTCTGATCGACATCGTTCTCGTGGTATTCGGTGGGATTATCTACACGCTTGTCCTGGGATCGGACACGCCGACCGGAGAACTGGCGAAGGCATCGTCGCTCTCCATGCGATTCAACAACAAGCAGGTCACCGGCGGGGCCGTCTGGCTCTTCGTCGTACTCGGACTTCTCTACTTCTTCGTCACCGAGCTTGTGATCGGCGGATCGATCGGCAAGCGCATCCTTCACCAACGTGTTGTCATGGATGACGGCTCCAAGCTCACTGTCGGAGGCGCCGCCCTGCGTACGCTGCTGCGCCCGATCGACGGCTTTCCGTGGGTCCTGCCAAACCTTCTGGGGTTCATCGTCGTTGCAGTAAACGGCAACCATCGCCGGATCGGTGACTTCGTCGGTGGGACCCGGGTGGTGAAGCGCGACTGAGACCGCGGCACCATCAGTCGCTCGCGCGCGAAGAATCCGCGACACGCCAACCCGAGCGGAAGTCGCCCGGTCACCGGTATCTTCGTTTTGCCCGCACCACCTTTCGGGGTGCTAACCCCGGAGACGGTCAAGGGAGCGGCGGTCCCGTTTCGTCGGACGACCCGAACCCCGTTCACGCGCGAACACCGGAGGTAAGGACTCCCCGGTCGCTACGGGCGGACCGCGGTCGATCAGGCACCCGGCCGCAATTGCTGCACCGACACGTTTTTCGACTACCCGAACGACCTCAACGATCCGCTCCCGGTCACCCGCGAACGTCCTCACATGATCGCCGACCTTCACCGCGGTCGACGCCTTCGCCGGCGCACCGTTGATCCTGACGTGACCACCCGCGCAAGCGTCGGCCGCCGACGATCGAGTCGGATGAAGCCGCACCGCGCACAACCACCTGTCCACCCGGGTCGAGGTCAGTTCCGCTTCCACGCTCCGATCTTCGCGCATCAGTTCGTCATTCGCTTTCCGATCGTCCGTTCAATTCGCGCTCCACCTGCCACCGGGGTTAGACATGGTGTCCATGAAGGTCCGATTCGCCGTGACGCCGCCCGCTTCCGCTCTCGCTGCGGAATCCTTCGACGAATACCTGATTGCGGTGGAGACGCTCGGATTCGACACGCTCTGGCTCTCCGACGTGCCGCTCGGCCCGCTCGGCGATCCGCTCGTCAGCCTGTCGTACGCCGCGGCACGGACCAGCCGACTCAAACTCGGAATGAATGTTGTTCCCCTCGGTCGGAACCCGTTCTGGCTGGCCAAACAACTCGCCCAGCTTGACCAACTGTCGCACGGACGCCTGCTGCTTTCGCTCGTACCGGGTCTCGGGCAACCGGCCGAACGGGCGCTACTTGGTCACGAAACCGGCGACCGGGGGAAGGCCATCGACGGGATCATCGGACTCCTTCGCTCCTGGTGGGGCGGCGAAGCCGTCACGGCCGAGTTCGGCACGTTCCGTTATGAGGGGGTGCAGGTCCATCCCGTACCGGTGCAGAAGCCATTGGAGATCTGGTTGGGTGGCCTCGGACCACTTGCGCTCGACCGGGTCGCGCGATTCGGCGATGGCTGGCTCACCGCCGCGTCGACACCGGCTGAAGCCGCAGCGGGTAGGCTCACCATTGAGAAACTGGCAACGGAAGTCGGCCGCACCATCGACGGCGAGCACTTCGGGATCAGCCTTCCTTACGCGCGCATACAACCATCGGCAAAGACGGTCGATGCCCTCAGGCTACGACGGTCCGATGGCGACATCTCGCAGATCCTTCCGATCGGCGACACCGCTTTGACCAGCTTGGTACGCGCGCATATCGATGGTGGAATAACCAAGTTCGTACTGCGCCCGGTCGCTTCGACCGAAGTACCCGGCTGGCGAGACGAACTGGAATGGCTCGCCGACCGCGTCCTTGCGCTGCAGACATGACGTGAACGCCACAGGCCGCGGCAGCGGCCCGGAGCCGGGTGGGCTACGGCCGGGTGGGCTACGGCCGGTAGGTCCAGGCCATCGGTCCCGGTCGGCGTGACGGGGCAACGAGATTGGCCCAGCGGCACAGTACCGACCGCGTGTCGCGCGGATCGATCACGTCCTCCATCTCAAAAACCTCGGCCGAACGGAACGGGCTGCGGAACCGGTTGAGTCTCACACGGATCTTGTCGATCTCAGCCGCAAGCTCGTCGCCTTCGAAGCCGCCCAGCTCGGAGCGGTACGCCACCTCGAGGCCGCCTTCGATCGGCAGCGAACCCCAGTCTCCTGATGGCCACGAGTATCGGAAATGGGTGGCGCCCGGCTTCTTGTTGGCCGCCCCTGCGACACCGAACGCCTTCCGGATCACGACGCAGCAGAACGGGCTCGTCGACTGACCCAGGGCGGCCAACGCAGTCGATCCGAAGCGTATCGTCGCCGCCTCTTCCGACTCCTTGCCGATCAGGAATCCGGGACAGTCTTCGAGGTGGACAAGCGGAAGGTGGAACGTCGAGGCGACGTCAATGAAACGCGTGACCTTTCGCGACGCATCGGCCGTCCACGCTCCGCCGTAGATGAACGGGTCCTCGGCGAAGATCGCGACCGGCCAACCATCGAACCGGGCAAACCCGGTGATGATCGACTTGCCCCATCCGCGACCCATCTCGAAGAATGACCCGTCGTCAACGACCGACTCGATGATCTGTCGCATCTTGTATACCTTGCGCTGTTCCCTGGGCACGACCGAGGCAAGCTTCTCATCCCGTCGGGTAGGGTCGTCGGTCGGCGTGGTCCGCGGTGGTAGCTCATTCACGTTGCTCGGCAGGTAACTGAGAAACCTTCGGGCCGAGGCAAACGCCTCCATCTCAGTCGGCACGACGTCGTCTATCGCCCCGTTCGACGTGTGAATGCGCGCGTGTCCGAGTTCCTCTTTGCTGACGGCTCCGAGCGAAGCCTGGTCGACGAGAGCCGGGCCGGCAATCATCATCTGGGCCGTGTCGGCCACGATGACCGAATAGTGACTGGTCGCGATGCGGGCCGCACCGATTCCCGCCACCGAGCCGAGTGCGAGAGCCACCGACGGCGCCACGGCCAGATGGTTCACAACCTTCTCCCAGCCGTTGATCGCAGGAATCAACGTACGACCTTTGATCTCGATCGACTTGACCGAGCCTCCCCCACCCATACCGTCGACGAGCCTCACGTGCGGAAGGGCCAACTCGATCGCAATCTGCTCGGAGAAGTCACGCTTGGCGGGAATGGTCGCCTCCGCGGAGCCTCCCCGCACGGTGAAGTCGTCACCGGAGACGACAACCGTTCGACCCTCGACCTCGGCCATCCCGAACACGAAGTTGGCCGGGATGAACCCGGTGAGGTTTCCGTCATCGTCGTAGCTGCCAACACCGGAAACGGCGCCCACTTCGGCGAACGATCCCGGGTCGCAGAACTCGGCGACGCGCTCCCGGATATTCAGCTTTCCCGCGACCCGCTGGCGCTCCACCCGCTCCTCGCCCCCCATACCGGCGGCGAGGGACTTTCGGTGGGCCAGCTCGTCGATTTCGGGTTGCCACGTGTGCGGTGCGGTCATGCCCAATTGATAGCCGCAACCCCGGTGAACGACCCAACTCGGTGCACCGCAGCTCGCCTGCTCCTCCCCTGTTGTCACACCGACCCGTAGAATGGACACGTGAAGACCGTGGTGCTTGGAGACCCGCCGCCAGTTTTGGCCTCCCTCATTGCTGAACGCAAACGCCTCGGCCTAATGCACCTTCGCAGAAGTACCTTGAACGTCGTAAGCAGCGAAACCTGCCTGTGAACTGGGATTTCTTCGCCCTCGACATTCAACGCACTTCCGCTTCAGTGCACTAGATACACACGATGAGGTCTGGCCGGGGGAGTACCACATGGCACCCGCAGCCAGCTTTGAACATGGTCGGGTCGGCGCGAGGCTTGCCTCGCTGCTGGCGGCTCGAGCGCCCGCCTCAACTTGACGGTCGGGTTGGAATTCAACCTGGGCGAACCGAACAACTTCCGGGTCCCCGACCTGGGCCTCCATCGGGGTTCGCCCTCAGGGGTCTGGTTGCCAACGGCTGCCATCGTCGTTGAGGTCCGTTCCCCAAACGACGAGTCGCTCGAGAAGTTCGGCTTCTACTTCGAGCACGGCGTTGACGAAGTCCTGATCGTGGATCTCACCACCCGGGCAGTGACGTGGTTCCTGCGCTCCGTCGGGGTTTTCGTCGAATCACCCGGGAGCGCACTTCTGCAGCTCCCGGCGGCCGACATCGCCTCACACCTGGGCTGGTAGTGGCAGAACTACACGACGCGGCGACCCGCTATGACAACCGAGTCGAGTATCGGAGCACCGAGGGCCAGGCACACTTCTTCCGGGTGCAGGCAGTCGAGTACGAGAACATCACCGCGTTTACCAACGTCGAGTGAGCCGACCTTCGACTGCATACCGAGGCTGTAGGCCGCATTGAGCGTCGCTCCGACAATGACCTCCGCGGGCGTGAGCTGGAACCACGGAGCTGCATTGGCCACGGTGTTGAGCAACGAGGTCGCGTGGATCGACGAGCAGTAGTCGGTCGAGATCGCGACCGGCACGCCCTGTTCGATGAAGAGCCTGGCGTTCGCCCTGCGGTCAGTCATATAGATGAGCTCGGCTATCGGCAGGAGCACCGCAACCGTGTCGGTGCGTCCGACCTCCCGGATCTCGTCATCGGAGGTGTACGTGAGGTGGTCGGCGGAAACCGCTCCCCCGCCCACGGCTGTCCGCCACCCAGACGACGGCTTCCACGCGTCAGCATGAACCCGGATCGGCAGGCCAACTTCGCGGCTGCGTCGCATGAGCCGCAGGGCCTGCTCGGGGGTGAACAACCCGTCTTCGACGGTGATGTCGTGGAACTGCGCCAGGCCCTGGGCCACGACCGCCGGCAACATCTCGACGTCAATCAGGTTGGTGTAGGCATCGGCGCGCGATTCGGGTTCATCGCTGAGGTCGCGCGGAACAACGTGTGCGCCCAGGAATGAAATGACCAGCTCCATCGGCGTGAAGTCGCGCGACCGTTCAAGCAGACGCAGCCCCCGGAGTTCCTCCGCTGTCGTGAGCCCGTAGCCCGACTTCACTTCAAGCGTCGTTACGCCACCGCGCATGATCCGGTCGTAGGCGACGCGGAGACGATCGAGCAACACGGTGTCGGGAGCACTACGTGTGGCGACAACGCTGCGCCAGATGCCGCCGCCTTTCGCCGCGACTTCCGCGAGGCTCGCTCCACCGAGGCGTTCGGCGTACTCGCCGTGGCGTTCACCGTCGAAGATCGGATGGCTGTGGCATTCGACGAGACCGGGGAGGACCGTCTTGCCTGTTGCATCGATCGTCGGCACCCCGGCCCCGTGTTCGGCCAGAACGGCGGCCGTTTCGCCAACCCCAACGATCACGCCATCGCGGATGGCCACGGCACCGTCGGCGATCACATGCAACTCGTTTTGCGATGGCCCACGCCGAGGCTGGCCGAGATCGGCCACCTGAGCGAGCGCCGCAGCGTGGATGATATTGAGGTCGCCACCCGCCGATTCGACGGATTGACCGGTCGGCGCGGCAGTGTTCATGCGCACCAGTCCCGTATCAGCTGCTCGTAGACGTCGACCGCCTGAAGGTACTGGGCCTCGTATACGTATTCGTCGGGGAAGTTGTACGGGGGATCGCCAGGTCCGAAGTTCACCCCGGGTATGCCGAAGTCACGCATCGTCGTTATGTCGCACCAGAAGGGGACGCCCCGGTACTCGGGCTCGGCGCCGGTGACCTTGCGGACCGCGCCGTCGAGCGCCAGCACAATCGGGGCTTCGGCATCGATTTCGTATGCGTGCCTAGGGCCCGACAGCCAGTGCTCGCTGAACTCCACCACGGCGTCGACTCTGGGCTCGACCGTGGCCTTGATGTTGGCGATCATGGCTTCCACCCTGCGCTTGACGTCGAAAGGGTCCTGGCTCGGAAGCAGGCGGATGTCGATGCTGACGGTGCAGCGTTCGGGAACCTGGTTGTGCTTGGTGCCCCCGGTGATCGTCCCGATGTTGAGGGTCGGGCCGCCCGGAAGGTGCGGGTGGACCTCGTAGGGCAGCTCGCCTTCGAGAGCGCGAAGCCCGACGAGGATCGGCTCCATGGTTTCGATCGCGTTGAGCCCGAGATGCTTGTACGTCGTATGGGCCTGTCGTCCGCGGGTCGTGATGTTCAGATATGCCGCTCCACGGTGGGCAATTCCGATCGTGTTGCTGGATGGTTCACAGTCGAGCGCCGCATCCCCGACAAAGCCGGCGTTGCAGAGTGCCCGGGTGCCGACGCCGCCTTCGAAGTGGCAGGATACGGCCTGCATCACCAGGTCGCCGCGGAGACGTGGGCCACCGGTGGCGACGCGTCGAAACGCCGCAAGCGCCGCTGCGGTTCCCGCCTTCATGTCGGCAATGCCAGCTCCGTAGACCTTGCCGTGTTCAATGGTTGGCCGGAACGGTTCACGGGTCCAGTCTTCGCTCAACTCGTAGATGTCGATATGGCCGTTGAGTACGAGCGACTTCCCGCCACCCGTCCCCTTCAGCCTGGCGCCCACCGACGGGCGGTTCGCCATGGCGTCGACGAGCGCCACCTCGTCGGAGCCCCACTCGGTCAGCAGCGTGGCCAGGTGCTCGGCCAACTCGCGTTCTCTCCCCCAGACCGAATTGACCGAGCAGACGTCGATGAGCAGCGCGGTGTCGGGGTGAATGGACGGCTTGTCGGTCTCCGGCACCTCAGGCTCCGGCATCTCAGGCTCCGGCGTTCGACTGGTCGACCACGTGCGAATCGGGGATGAACACGTCAGTGAACTTAATACCGCACGAGAGGTTGATTCGTATTCCGATCATTTCCCAATCCTTGAGCAACCCGGCACGGGGCGTATCCTCCTCAGTCCCCGTGCGTCGCGCCGACCACGCCAGTGATCCCTCCGAGGCAGTCTCAGTCTTGGGTGCACATCGCCGGAATGAGGAAACCGCACGATTTCCTCGGTCTCGACGGGGCCCGGTAGGTTCTGTCCGTGAGCACTCTCGACGACATTGGTGAACGCGACGGTTGGCGCTGTTGGATTTGCGACATGCCCGTCGAACAGGTCGCCGCAGCCAACGATGAACAGGGACCGAGCATCGACCGCTGCGACGTGTTCGCACGTGCCAAGGGCAAGAAAAAGGCGTCCGAACCGATTGAGCGCCTGGCGCACCGGCAGTGCAACACGAAAAAAGGTGCGATCGCTCCGGTAATTGCGTGGCCCGATCATGTGATCCTTTTCGACCCGGCCCCGATCGTCGGGTTCGTCGAGCGGCTCATTACGAAAGGCGGGCGTGAACTCGTCGCCCGGTGCGCAACGAGGGCCGACGTGGCGGAAACCGCACGTTGGATCCTCGATCGCCTCAGCCGACTCGTGCCTAATGTCGCGTTCTCCACGCAGATCGACCAGGGTGGCGGGCAGTTCCTGCTGAGCGTCACCGCCCCGAGGCCGTGACCGAGGCAGCCGCAATCGAGTCACCCGATCCGTCGGCTGCCGCTACCCGACCGTGAACGCCGAACACGTAGCGTGTTCATGACGGTTTAGCGTGGAGGTGGAGAAAGGACGTATGAGCTAGGGTCCGCGCGGGTACACCACGTGTCGTCCACCGCTGTCCATCTCACGTTCACCTGTTGGGCCCATGCCTGTTTACCCGCAGCTCTAGCCTGGCCACGGCTTCCGTAGCCATACCCACATCACAAAAGGACTTACCGAATGATTCGAAGAAAATCCACGCGGGTACTTGTTCCCGTGTTCATCGCAATGGCCGCCCTGGCTTCGTGCAGCAGCGACAGCGCTGACACCACTGCCGCTCCCGAGACCGCCGCTGTTGCGGAAACCACCGCAGCGGCCGCCGAAACCACTCCCGCTGAAACCGTGGCGGCCGAAACCTCCGCGGCAGCCGCCGAAACCTCAGCCGCCGCCAATGCCGCGCCGGCCGCCGATCTCACCGCCTTGGCGGCCGACTGCACCAAGGAGGGACAGGTCAACCTGATTGCCCTCCCCGACACCTGGGCCAACTACAAGGGAATCCTGCAGAGCTTCCGCGACAAGTATCCGGGGGTGAAGAACCCCGTCGTCAACCCCGATGGCTCGTCGAAGGACGAGATGGAAGCGGTCAAAACCCTCGCCGGTCAAGCCGATCAGCCCGACTCGGTCGACGTCAGCCCGGCCATCGGCGCCGAAATGGCCACCGCCGGTCTGTTCGAACCCTACAAGCCCACCACGCTCGCCGACATCCCGGCCGCGCTGGTCGACGCCACCAACAACTGGCAGAGCGCTTACTACGGCATCATCGCCATCCTCACGAACACCAGGATCGTGAAGAATCCGCCGAAGACGTTCGCCGACCTGCTGAAGCCCGAATACAAGGGCCTCGTTGCGCTGAACGGTGACCCGCGTGAGTCGGGTTCGGCGTTCGCCGGCGTGATGGCTGCGTCGATCGCCAACGGTGGCAGCGCCGACAACATTGCCCCCGGTATCAAGTACTTCGCCGATCTCAAGAAGAGCGGAAACCTGGGCGGCACCGACGTGACACCGGCAACCATGTTGTCCGGAGAAACGCCGATCATGATCGACTGGAGCTACAACCTTCCTGCCATCCGTGCGCAACTTGCGGCTGCGAAACTCACCGTTGAAACCGCCTACCCCACCGATGGCGTCTACGGTGGCTTCTACGGCCAGGGCGTCGTCAAGGGCTCACCGCATCAAGCCTGCGCCAAGTTGTGGATCGAGCACATCCTGTCGGATGAGGGTGCCCTCGGGTACCTCGAAGGCGGAGCCATCCCGGCCCGTTACGAGGCCCTCGTCGCCGCCGGTAAGGTCACCGAAGACATGAAGAAGAACCTGCCGCCGGCCGAACTCATCGCCCAGGTCAAGTTCCTCACCCCCGCCCAGATCGCCGCCGCCAAAGATGTTCTGGCCAAGGACTGGGGACCGATGGTGGCCGACTCCTGATCGGCTGCGTCCGTCGAGCACCGGTCTGAAAATGACGTCACCTGACTCATGACCACACTCGAACCAACACAAGGGGGCCGCGCCG
>JANMZO010000103.1:0-15289 GCA_031383405.1 Acidimicrobiia bacterium
ACCGATCATCGAGCCCGGCGAGCAGCTCCGCCGGACTCATCACCGTGACCCGCGCCGCCGCGAGCTCGATGGCGAGCGGCATGCCGTCGAGACGCCCGCAGATCGCACTGACCGTTGACGTGTTCGCGTCGTTCAGCGTGAACGACGGATCGACCGCCGTGGCACGGTCGACGAAGAGCCGCACCCCGGGAGAGTCCGCCGTGTCCGTCGGCAACGACGCGAGCACCACGGTTCGTTCGCCGTCAATATCGAACGCCTCCCGACTGGTCGCCAAGATCCTCGTCGGATTGCTTGTGGCCAAGAACGCCTCGACGAACGACGCGGCCTCGTCGATCACATGCTCGCAATTGTCGAGGATCACGAGCGCCTGCTTGTCGGCCAGGAAGGCGAGGATCTGTGCCGTCGCGTCGCCACTCACGAGGTTCAGGCCGAGACCATTGGAGATCGCGCCAGCGACCTCCGCTCCGCTGTTCACCACCGGCCCGAAGTAGTCACCGCCCCGTTCCTCGGCTCACCGAGATGCAGCCCCATGCGGACCTTGAGTGCAGGACCGGGCCAGGTTGCGTCCGTAAGCGCGCGTTGCGATTCCGTCGCAGCCCGAACCGCGTCCGACGCCTTCGCGAACGCCGCCGCAAACGAGTCACCCGCGGTCGTGAACACGTACCCGCCGTTGCCCTCAATCGCCGCCCGCAGGATTGCGTCGTGCACCGATAGCGACGCCGACATCGCGTCCTTGCCCGCCGCCCACAACATCGTGGACCCCTGGACATCCGTGAACAAGAACGTCACCGTCCCCGACGGCAACAGTCGTGGCGCGTCCGAACTCATACAGCCCAGACTCCCATGCGACCAGCAGTCTCCGGCGGGGGCACGTGCCGCATCCTCACGTTGACCACGCCTGGAGGAGCTCGGCGGGGCCAAGGGTGATGGGGACGTCGCGCACGTCGAACCCCGACGACGAGATCGCGAGAAGTTTCGTTCGGTCATCGACACCGGGCACCAGCGGTAGTTGCGCAGCAAGCGCGGACGCGTCCGAGCCGGAAAAGGGTCTGCGCTGGCGCCACTTGATCGACCCGATGAACGACACCCTGCGTTTGCTTCCGTTGCCATCGATGCCGACCAGGTCGACCTCGGTGCGACCATCACGGGTCCAATAGCTCGCCACGGTGTGCGCATCCACACCGTCGATCGGGAGGAGCCGGGCCACGCTCTCCCGGACGATCGGCTCGATCGCCCTGCCTCGGTAGCCAGGCCACTGACCAACGACGTCGTTCAGGACCTGCTGGGACCGCCCACGGTCGAGCAGCGGCAGAGCGGGCTCGATGAAACGAGTCCAGAACGCCAGGTACGTGTCCGCAATCCGATACCGCGTCTCACGGCCACTCGGCCGACCCGACGTCGGTTGCTCGATCGCGATGGCCCGCTTCGCCGTGAGGAGCTTCAGTGCACGGTCGAGCGATGCCGCGGCCAGTCCGGTGTGAGCCCCGATCGTCGTGAAGGTCGGAGCACCCGAACCAATCGCCTTCAACACGAGCCGCGCCTGGGAGTCCACGGGGAACTCGGCACTCATCATTCGCTCACCGACGATGGACAGAACCTCGGTCGACGTCGCCAACTGCGAAGCAAGGAACTGCTTCAGTGTCTGCCCGTGCCGCCAACGATTCACCAGGGTCGGGAACCCGCCCGTCACCACGAACGCATCGAAGGCGTCAACCGGAGACAATCCAGTCAGTGACGCAACATCATGCGGGCTGAGCGGCCGAAGATCGATCTCCCGAGTCGGACGCCCATAGAGAGGTCGGCCGTACTCGGTCAGCGCCTCCATCATCGCAAGGTCACTACCGATCACGATCAAGAGCACCGGCGCGTTCTTCAGCGACCGGTCCCACGCCTTCTGGAACGCACCCTCGACATCCGGCGCGCCGGCGAAGAGGTACGGGAGCTCGTCGACCACGACAACGGTCGGCTCCTTCACCGTGCGGGCGAGAGCGCTCAGCGCCGAATCCCACGACCCGAACGTCGTATCGGCGAGTTCCTGGTCTGCGTCGATACTGGGGTGGCGGACCAACTGCGTGAACTCGTTCAGCTCCGATGATCCTTCGCGGCCCTTCGTCGCGGTGAAGAACACCGCTGGAGCGCCGCTGCGGTCGATGAACTCCTCGACAAGCCGCGACTTCCCAACCTGTCGACGGCCGCGAATCAACACGAACCGCCCACGCCCCGAACTTCGAACCTCGGCGAGGTCAACCTCAAGCAACGCGAGTTGCTCGTGTCGACCGCTGAACCCAGCACGATCCATGTCGAGAGCTTACACCATGCTTCCAGTTGTGGAAGTTCCAAGATCGGAACTACCAGTCGAAAACGCTGCGAAACGCCCTAATTCCCCCCACCTTCACTGCATAGCAGCACGAGCGTGGCGACTGTGCAGTTCCGACTCGTGGCGAAGCCGTACTTGTTTCAAAGATGCCAGTAGATGTCTCCGGTCGGGATCAAGCGCCAAAGATCATCGCCTCCGACCCAGTACGACACACGGCCGTCTTCTTCGAGGTGCCTGCGGGCTCGGCGGCTGGTTTCAAGCAGTCTCACTTGACCGTCTCCTTCCTGAGACGATCGGCCTGCAACGGAGCGCCGATTACGTCGAAGCCCTGGGCAGCTTGATTGATCAGCGACGCGCGGACAGCCTCGTCGCCCAGCACGGCAGCGAGTTCGGCGCGCCATTCGAGCAGATGGGGCGAGAGCATCTTCGCGCCGGTTCGCTCTATCAGTTCTGCGGCGCTCGCGAGCGCACTCTCCGCCATTTCGCGTGCTGCAGCGCCGTCGCGGCGCAGCAGTGCGCGCGCGAGGATGCCGTGCGCTTCGGCCTCAATATTACCTTTGAGCGAATTGCGAGCAAGTTGAATTGCATGTTCAGCCTCCGCTATGGCTGCGGGCAGATCGCCCGTTTCCAGCAGCGCCTCTGCAAGCAGCCGCGGGCCCATCGCGATCATGACCTGCTCCGCACGCGCAAGCATGGCTTTCGCCGAGCGCGCCGGTTCAATGGCATCCGTCGGCCGTCCCGCCGCGAGATGAGCATAAGCAACCGCCATCTGCGCGTAGCCGGCCATGTGGGGTGGATCGCCCGCGTTACGGCTGCTCTGTTGTGATTGCATGGCGGCGGCTTGAGCTTTCTCGGGCTCGAGCATGTGGTAGTAGGCCTGGACCTGCCAAGCAAAGATGAATGCGAGCGCTTCCGGGGTGTTGTCCTCCGCCACCCACCGGCGTGTGCGCTCGAACTCGGCGAAGCCGTCCCGCGGAAGGCCCGACCAAAGGAGGCACACCGCGCGCCAAAAACTGACAGGCATGGTGGGATTGAAGCCCCAGGTCCATTCTCCAGGAGGTATGGCTCTCGGGAACTTCGTCATCCCGAGCTCTGCAAACGCCAACACCTCCGAAATTCGCACGGCATGGCCGAGGGCGTCGATGAGAAGCCCAGCCGCATTCGCCTGCGTTGCGATGTCATGCCCCTGAGAAGCGATCCGATAGTTTTCCCTCGCCGCGTTCAAGAATTCGGCGGTGTCGCCTTCGCCACCTCTGGCTTTGCTGTAGAGCATTGCGAGCGTGAGATGCATTCGCCGGTCGCCGATTTCGGTTGCAAGCGCTTGTCCTTCTTCGAGAACGGCCCGCGTCTCCTCCGCCCCCTTACCGACGCGCCAAGTGAAGCCGAGAACTTGCTGGCAGGCGACGATACCCAAGGCGGCCGCTTCGCGGTCCTTCGGCAACTGACCCACGAGCGCACGCACCTTTCGCCAGTGCCGCGCCGCCGCGTTCATGTCGGTCGCAGCCACCCACTCGGCCGCACGTCGATGCCAACCTGCAGCGATCAGCAGCTCGCCGCTCTCCTCCCAATGTTGTGCTAGCAGTGGCGCTCGCTCGTCGAGGCGATCGGGATCTCGCCGTTCGATAGTTTCGGCCAGAGTTCGATGGATCTTGCGTTTGCGTTCGGTGAGCAGGCTTCCCAGCGCCACTTCCTGGGTGAGCGGATGCTTGAAAGCGTATTCGACAGTTGGATAGAGCGAGAGGTCATAGATGAACTCGGCGCGGCGGAGGTTCGCGATCGCCGCTTTCAGCTCGTCTGTCGGTAGTGCTGCAACTTCCGCAAGAAGCGTCTCGGGAAAATCCTTGCCGATCACGGACGCCGTCTGCAGCAGCCGCTTCTCGCGCTCCGCCAGGCGATCGATGCGCGAAGCCAGGATCGACTTGACGCTTGGAGGAACTTCAAGCCGGTCGGCCGCTGTCACCAGGCGATAGTTCCCGGCCGCCCCCTCGACGTGCTTCGCCTCGATGAGATTCTGCGCAACTTCCTCCACGAAGAAAGGATTGCCGCCGGTGCGCGTGTGAACAGGCGCGGCCAGCGCCGAAATCGTAGGGTGGGTCCCAAGCAGGCTCGTCAGCAGTTCCGCTGTCGACTTCTCGTCGAGCGGCGTCAGCGGGATCTGCCGGTACCATGACTTCTGCATCCACTCGGCGCGGTACTCCGGCCGGAAGTTGAGCAGCAGCAGGCTGTGCGCGCCTTGGCGCGCATCCACCATGTGTTCCAGGAACTCGGCACTGGCCGCATCCATCCAGTGCAAGTCCTCGATCACGGTGACGGTGGGCTGCTTCTCACTGGCGCTGCGGATGATCTGGCGGATGACGCCGATGAGCTGGCGCTGGCGACTTTCCGGATCAAGTCTGGGCGCCGGGTTCTGCGAATCTGCAACGCCGAGGAAGTCGTAGACCAGCGGCAGCGTGTCCGCAAACTTCTGGTCGAGCTCCACCATGTTGCCCGCGATCTTGACTCGGGCGGCCTTGTCGTTGTCTTCGTCGGTTATACCGAAGTACGAACGAAACACGTCGAGGATCGGCAAGAACGAAATGTTGCGGCCGTAGGCGACCGCGCGTCCTTCGAACACGCGCACCCCCTTGGCGCGGCAGCGTTCGAGGAATTCGAAGCACAGGCGGCTCTTGCCGGTGCCGGCTTCGGCGACGACGCCGATGACTTGGCCGTTGCCGGCGGCGGCTTGGTCGAGTGCGTCTTCCAGGGTGCGCAGGTCGGCGGCGCGGCCGACGAAGCGGCTTAAGCCCCGCGCTCGCGAGACATCGAAGCGGTTGCGGGCGTTTCCGGCGCCGTTCAGGCGATGGACACGCATCGGATGGCTGACGCCTTTCACGCGGAACTCGCCGAGGTCTTCCAGATCGAAGTAGCCGCGCGCGAGGGCGGCCGTGTTCGCGCTCACGAAGCAGGTGTTCGGCTCCGCGAGGTTTTCCATGCGTTGGGCGAGGCCGACCGTGTGGCCTTGGGCCGTGTAGTCCATCCGCAGGTCTTCACTGATCGAGCCGACGACGACTTCGCCGGAGTTCAGTCCCATGCGGGTCGAAAAGGCCAAGCCATGCTCGCGCTTGAGGTCGGTCGCGTATCGGGCGATCTCGTCTTTCAGGTGGAGCGCCGCGTAGCAGGCGCGCTGGGCGTGGTCTTCGTGGGCGATCGGGGCGCCGAAGAGGGCCATGATGCCGTCGCCAGTGAATTTGTCGACGAAACCTTCGAAGCGCTCGACGCCTTCGGTCAGGATCGCGAAGAAGCGCGACATGATCTTCGAGAAGGCCTCAGGGTCGAGGCTCTCAGCCAGTTCCATCGAGCCCTTCACGTCGGCGAAGAGAACGGTCACCTGCTTGCGTTCGCCTTCGACCGCTGCCTTCGACTGGCGGATCTTGTCGGCGAGGTGCTTCGGGGTTTCGCGGGGAGAAGGCGCGGCGGGCACGACTGCAGCCGGGCCGACCTTCGCGCCGCATTCCGGACAGAACTTCGACCCAGCGGGAAGCTCGGCCCGGCACGAAGCGCAGCGCCCGGCGAGCGGCCCGCCGCACTCGATGCAGAACTTAGCCCGGTCGGGATTCTCGCCCCCGCAGTTGAAGCACTTCAAGTCCACCGACTCCCGATCTCGAGCTTCACCGCAATCTAGCCCGTCAAACGGCTCCCCTGGCTGATCCGTGGGTGGTCTGAACCTGGTCAGACGACAACCACTGCGTGCTTTTTGCCGCCTCCGCTTCGCCTCCTGCCGCAACAACCAAAACTCTCATGCGGACCGAAAGCGATGACCCGCAGTCGTGCGGAGATGGGGCCATCAACGCGACCATCACAGTCACAAGCCAGGCAGAGGCCGACCTCGGACCTCGTGAAAGGGTCTCTGGCTGATCGGCATGCCTGCTCGGGTGTTGGCCGGAAGAGCCGGCCTCGGTCGTTATCGCTAAAACTCGCAGTTCGTCGTGGTTTCGGCAATACAGACATCGATGCCGCTGCTGCCGTGTGCAGCATCGACTCCGAGCCCTCCATCCAAACTGTCGCTGTCGCTACCCCCGGTCATGGTGTCGTTCCCCGCACCACCGACGATATTGTCAACGCCTTCGGCTCCCTCGACGATATCGTCTCCGTCTCCTGCGTAGACCAGGTCATCTCCGGGGCCAGCTGGGAGGCGGTCGTTTCCTTCGCCACCGTAGACAATGTCATTGCCTGCTGCCGCAGCAATCTGGTCATTGCCCGTGCCGGCGTCGCCGACGTCGTTACCGGCACCCAGTGCAATGCGATCGTTCCCTGCATTGCCTGCTACACAGTCGTCTGCGGAACCGCTTTCGATGGTGTCATCACCGCCGTAGCCGATGATGATGTCCCTCTTGTTTGTGCCCTTCAGGGTGTCGTTGCCGGGAGTACCAACAATGACGTTGTCGAAGACCATGGCGTCACACTCGGAAGGTGCGGGAAGTCGGTTCTTGACCGTACAGATGAGGTCTTCACCACCGGTGAGAACCAGGTCCATGCTCGAACCAAGGCCCGGGCTGGCACCGGCGGCCTGTGTGTGCACCGCGCCGCCCTCGGACTGGACGCATGTGATGGAGATGTCGAAGAGGTTGAGGTCGCCGCCCGTCCCTGCCGTCTCCGAAATGACACGTGTTCCCGGCTGCACGACGACTCGTCCGGTGGTCCCGCCGTCGCCAACATTAGGCACGATCGTTTGGCCATCGATGTTGAGGTTGAAGAGCCCTGGGGCGTTGGCAGGCACGACGTTCTTACGCATTTCAACAATCGGCCGTGGGACGAGATTGAAGGATTCGAGCACCGGCGAGTTGAAACCGCCGATGGCAAAGCTGCCCTTGAAAATGTCCGCCCTGGTGGTGCCCACAGGGAAGTTCTCGCTGTAGACCGGGCCGAACCCGTCGTTCGAAGCAACGTCGGTCCCGTTCGCTTTATACGTGATGACATGAAAGGCCAGCGCTTCGAGCCTCGCTTCAGTCGCAGAGGCATTGCGGGTGTGGTTCGACATGGTTGCGCTGCCCATCAAGAGCGTCGGTGTGATCGGAATGACCTTGTTGTTCAGGGAGTTCGTCGTCAGGCGCAGTGTGTCGCCCACCTTGAATGTCGCATTGGTGCCAATGCCACTCGGAAACGGAAGCGGGCTGTTATCAACGCCGTTCAGCACTTCGAAGCCGAGGCTCTTGCCCCAGTTCAGGTTCACATCGACGCGCGGTGTGAATTTGAGGTCCTGCTCCATGGTCTCGATAGCCGTGATGATTGCCTTGAAAACAGTCCAGTCGAATGAGGCCGCGCCAAGGAACACGCTTGTGCCGCCGCCCGGAAGGACGTTCACGGGAAGAATTGCGTACTTGTCCTGCCCAGTGGCCGAGATAGTGCCATCGGCCGGATTGAACGTGGAAGCAACCGCAACGTTCGGGTTGAAGAAGTAGCCATTCTCGCCACAGCGTGGGTTCATGTAGGTGCTCAGGAGCCACGGGAAACCGAGCGGAAGAGGTGTGAAACAGGTGCTGAGCTCGCTCGGATTGAACCCGAGAATCTCGCCTGCGTACGTTTTGTCTATGGGCGAGAAAACGTTGCCTCTAGCCGTGCAGGCAATGAAACATACCTGGCCGGTGAGCGACGCCTTGGTTGTGAGTACTCCATCCAAGGCGACTTTGTTGAGTTTGGGGAAAGATGCGACGATCTTGGCGTTGGCCGAATCGACGACCATTGACGTTTTGATGTCGACTGCAGCACCCGGGTCGAACGAATTATCTGCTGGCGCGGTAAAGGTCACGGTTACGGGATAGGTGACGCTCAATGTCCCACCTCCCAGACCTTCGAGGCGGATCGACATGCCGATCTCGCCGCTGACAGACCCGACAAACTCGGCGCCGTAGTAGGTGCAGAGGTCCTCAAGGCACACTTTTTCGATACCGCCAAACGGGCCTGATTCTTTCCAGGTCTCGTTGAAGAGGGTGAGTTTGGCGTCAGTGGGACGGCCCGCTCCACCGCCCCACATGTTCTGGCCGGTCGTCGAAAGGTTCGCGGATCGCACGATGGTCTTTGTTGCCGTGCTGGATACAACTGCCGCGGAGCTACTGAGGCCCGCACCGGTGGTCAGGGCCGGCGACCCTGCCTTCGCTGGAATTGCAAGGGCAGCCGTGACGAGGGCGAGACACGCGACGGTGGCACAGACCGCCGAACGATAGCCTTTGAAGGAACTCGATCTCATGAACAAACTTCTTTCCGTGTAGGAGTCGTGCGTCCATGAAAAGGCAGCCACCGGGTAAGGGCGGATGTCGATCGCGTTACGACGAGGTCAGCAGAAAGCTCCGCATATCGCCACTCTATGTGGCTGAATTCACAGTTGACAAGGGGCTCAAAGAACCATTCGTACCGTCGACCTGCGGTCCGAAACTCCCGCTCGTGTTGACCTCCTGGTGCCTATTCGCACTCGAACTCCTTCGAGCGCGTCAAAGAGTTCAGGCCGGCGATTGCGACATGGTCACGCCGAATAGCCGGGCATGTCACGTCACGCCGGTGCTCTTCTCATCCGTCGACGCGTCCTCACCCGCGCCGAACACCGCGACGTCTACATCCACCCATCGCTGATCGCCGACGTGCGGAACAACGAGCGACACGTGCTCGGCGGGCGTGACGCCGCCGATGCCGCCGGGCTTCCCGTCGGCATCTCCGACGACGACCTCGACGTGTACCTCCGTGCCGCGGACCTTGACGAACGCACCAGCGACGGACAACGCCCCATCGACGACGTCGCCTTCCTCCTCGGACTCCCATTCAACCTTCGCGCCTTCACCAACGAACTCGAACCAAGCGACAGCGATCTCCTCAACCAACTCCGGCCGCGCGTCACCAACCCGACTGACCCAGTCTGGGACCAATGCCCCAGCGACCACCGAGACCGCGCCCTCACCGCCTACGGAACACTCATCCGAGCGTCGCGCTAACCCCGCCGGCTCCGAGACTCGGGATCGCATCGCGCGGCTACCTCAACGGCTCCGATCGGCGGGAGCACAGACATGGCGAGCTCGAGACGAGAACGGCATGTTCTCGGCCTCGAACCGGCGGGGCGCACCGATGTGCCCGCGAGTTGCCACACCACACAGGGTTCGTGTAGCAACCTGCTACAGTAACTGGTGACGAGGGAGATACTTGATGAGTGCGCCGACCCGTATCGACGATGATCTGTTCGCAGCCGCCCAACAGATCGGCCCGCTTCAGAGCCGCAGCGCCGCCCAGCAGATTAATCATTGGGCACGCATCGGTCGTGCGCTCGAAACCGCCAACGGCGTGTCTCAACGCCGGGTGAACGAGGTGCTCGCAGGATCCCGCGACTACGACGACTTGAGCGACGAAGAGCAGGCGCTCATCCGTGCCGAGTGGGCTGAACGCATCGAATCCACCCGGAACAGCCTGAACCTCGCAGCAGAGTTCGCGGCGGCCGGCCGCTCCTACGTCGAACTCGACGCTGATGGCAACGTCGTTCGCCGTGATCCTGCAACGAACGCTTCGTGACCACCCCGGTTTTGTGGGTCCTCGCCGGACCGAACGGGGCCGGTAAGACCACGTTGTACGACAAGGTTCTCAGCGCGCATGTCGGCGTCGAGTTCGTAAACGCCGACCGCATTGCGCATGAGTTGTGGCCCGGTGATGAAGTTGCCCGGTCGTACGATTCCGCCCAGATTGCGGCCGACCGCCGCCGACAACTGCTCGACGCTCGCCGTTCGTTCATCGCCGAGACGGTGTTCTCACACGAGTCCAAGTTGCAACTGATGCGCGATGCCGCCGACCTCGGCTACACGGTGATGCTCCAAGTGGTGCTGCTCCCGGAAGATCTTGCGGTGGCTCGTGTCGCCAACCGCGTCGAAGTCGGCGGGCACGATGTCCCAGAGGACAAGGTGCGCTCGCGGTACCAGCGTCTTTGGGGACACGTGCGCGAAGCCATCACAGTCGCTGACGAAGCAGTGCTGTATGACAACACATCCGCTGCCACCCCGTTGCAACCCATCGCGTCATACCTGCGCGGCCGAGTGGTCGGAGAACCAGCTTGGCCCAGTTGGGTGCCGGCCGAACTCCGCGATTCTCCGCCGGCTACCGGTTGATCGGCAGGTCTGGAGTCCAGACCAAACCCGTGCTCGCGGGGACGCCCTTGGGCGACGGTGCCGGTGCAAATTTACAACCCGATTGTCAGCACTGAAAGTTTCTCCCGGTCAGCGACTGAAATCTCACACATGCTGCTCCGACCCTCCAACGCCGTCAGGACGCGCTCCAGTTCCGCCCCGTACTCGGCCCTAAACACAGCGGTGCTCACGGCTCCGGAATCCTTGAGGCGACGCAACACCCGCGTTGCGTTCGTCAACGTCGAATCGCACGTACGACCCTGACACGTACCGGCACCCGCCGTATTCAGTCATCGGTCCTATCAGGGGAGGTGCGCGCCGGGCAGGCGGTTGATCGTCGGGCGCAGGAGGAGTGCGTAGGTGTCGGCAATGGCGCGCGCGCGATGTTCGCTCTGCGCCGCCTGGCGCGCGGGGTCGGCGACAACGGCCATGAACGCAGCCTTGGACGGGAATTGGTTGAAGCGAACCTCGTGCCACACCCGGCCGTCGCCAAGGATCGTGCCCTCCACTCGGTACCAGCCCGCGATCCGCGCACCTTGGCGCGCCGCGACCTCGAACGCCGCCGAGTGATACTCGTGCATATGTTCCCCGGCACGGTCATCGGCAAAGCGGATCACGTGCATCACCACTACAGGCCCATCCTCGGGGGTCGGCGGGTGTTCCACTTCTTGCCAGTCCCGCTGCAGACCGGTACCTTCGATGGACGAGGGGATGAGACACGAGCCCATCACGATCGTGGTTTCCATGCCGGCTTGCTTGTGCACGTGGCGTTCCTGGAAGTCGCTTCGCGACTGCATCTCGATAAAGGAGCGGCGCGTCGGGTACAGGACACACCCGACGCGATCCCATCGTGGTGACCCCGGATCGAGCTGGGCCTCCACATCTGCGAACAGCGCGACCTCCGCGCCGATGTTGCGCAACACGTCGATGGGCGCGTAGCGGTCGTCGGCCTCTCGACCTGACGCTCCTCCGTCGCTGCCATCGGTGTAGACGGCGCGCTCGCGGTATTTCATGAGGTTGACCATCAGGATCGGGCCGTCCTCCTCTGGAGGGGTGGTCGCGAGGCGGATGCCGTACTCGCGATTCGGCTTGCCGTAGCTCGGGTGATTGGTCGACATGTTGGGCTCCGTTCAGGGTGTTCGACTCAGGGGTGTTCTGCGATGAACTGGTTGATGATTGCGGCGAGCTCGGCAGGCCGGTCCTCCTGGAGGAAATGCCCGGCAACGAGGATCGTTGTGTGCTGGAGGCCCCGAGCACCCGGTACCTGCTCGCGGAATGGCTTGTCGCCGCCCGCGGTGACGGGATCGCCGTCACTGAACGCACACAGGAACGGGCGGTCGAACGCGGCCAGAACCTCCCACGCTGCCTGGTTCGCTGCTGCAGCCGGATCATCAAGCGATGTGGGCACGAGTGTGGGAAACACTCGGGCTCCTGCCGTGAAGTCGTCGGACGGAAACGGCGCGTCGTAGGCAGCGATCTCCGCGTCGCTGAGCGTTCGGGCGCAACCGTTGTTGACGATCTGACCCACGCGGAAGTTCTCGACAGTCTGGGAGTAGTGCTGCCACGCGAGGAACGCCTGAGAAGCGCGGGTGTGGCCGTTGGGGAGCCCCGTGTTGCCAATGACCACGCGCGCATATCGTTCGGGAGCCGAAGCGAGCACGCGCAGACCGACCAGGCCGCCCCAGTCCTGACCGAAGAAGGTGATCCTGTCGAGATCGAGCCGATCGACGACCAGCATGCGCATCCACGCCACGTGGCGGGCATAGGTGTAGTCGCTCCGTAAGGTCGGTTTGTCGGAACGGCCGAAGCCGATGAGGTCCGGCACCACGACCCGATGACCGGCGGCGACGAGAGGGCCGATCATGTGGCGGTAGAGGTAGCACCAGCTCGGCTCGCCGTGAAGTAGGAGCACCGGTGGGGCACTCGACGGGCCCTCATCGAGGTAGTGGACGCGCAGGGTTCCACCCTCGAGATCGTCGATCTCCGCATAGTGAGGCGTGAAGTCGTAGTCGGCTAGCTCGGTGAAGCGGTCGTCAGGGGTGCGAACGGTCTGCATGGATCTCCTCGGTGGAATGGGCGCGGTGAAGTCGGCAGCGATGCCGGCTATTGACGGGCCATCTCGGCGCCGCCTCGGTGGCAGCTTCGGTGGCAATTTCGGTGGCAGCTTCGAACAGCTCAAGCATCTCGGCGAGCTTTTCGGGCCGGTCGGTCGCGAGGTTGGCACACTCCGATCGGTCGGCGCCGAGGTGGTACAGCTCCCATGCTTCGGCAGCCCGGTCGGCGCCTTGCGTGTGCTTCAACACGGCCGTCCATCCGTCGGCGACGGTCGCGAGGCTGCCGCCGTTCTCGAAGTACTGCACACGATTCGCGGTGGGCGCTGCCGGATCCGCGAGCAGCCGAACTGCGCGAAGCCCGTGTCGTCGAGCAACACCAAGATGACGTTCGGGGCGTGCTCGCGGGGTTGGGGCGAGGTCTCGAACGACGGCTCCGATTCTGCGATGGTGCGTCCGATACGAGCCTGGGGCTGGGGTTGGGTTCGTTCCATCACGCCCGAGAATAGTGGCAGAGCAACTGGCACTACCAGTCGGCGTGCGGCACATGCCCCTGGCCAGACGCAACAGCTCGGACATCACCCGAGAAGGTTTCGTTCGATCGCGCGCGCCAGGATCTCCTTGCACTCCGCGGCCGTGGCTTGGCGATCGCGGCGTAGGTAGTCGAGGCTGTCGAACTGGCTGACGGCGTCGCAGGCCGACAGCGCCAGGAACCGCTCCTGCCGCCCCAGCGCACGCAACTCGACGGCGAACTGCCCTTCCACCTGCTCGCGCAGGAAGCGTCGGGTCGTGTCGAGCGCGTCCCGCAGCGGTGGCACATCGGGCGCATGGACCCGTGCCGCCCGGAACCCCGCGCCCTCATACTCGAACAACGCCACCCGCACCTCGACGAACCGAGCGAGCCGATCCTCGAACGATCCACGCCCGAACGACGGGATCCGGGCCCGCTCCGAGCCGAGTCGCATGCTGCGCTGCACCGCCGCGCTGACGAGAGATCCCGGATCGTCGAAGTGCCGGTAGAGCGAGCGCACCGAGACACCCGATCGATGTGCCACCTCCTCGATCGTCGGGAACAGCAGCCCCTCGGTGAACAGCTTGCGCACCGTGTCGAGCACGAGCTCGTGGTTGCGGTCACGACGTGCTCTGCGGCCGTCGATCTTCGCGACCGATTCGAGCGCGGAGACTGGCGCTTGCGCAATTTGGTCGTCGCGACCGCGCGTCACCGGCTTCGATCGGGGCATCTTGCCCACCGGACTCTTCCGACTGTTCGTCGACTCCAAGAAGTGGCACAATATCAGGCAAAAGATTACCCTGCGATCAGCCATGCCCGTGTAGCGAGCCACGCTGGCCGAGATCGAGAGGATCGCACCATGTCATTGGATGACACAGCTGCTGGAATGCCAGAACCAAGAGCGCGACGACAGGTCCCCCCGATCGGCACCGTCGTGCGAACACCGGAGTCGCGCTTCGAGGGCATCACCGACTACTCGTGGCCCCATCATGAGGTGGCGGTCGGGCCCGGGCTGCGAATGGCCTACGTCGATGCCGGGCCGAGCGATGCCACCGAGACGGTTCTGCTACTCCATGGCGAACCGATGTGGGGCTACCTATATCGCACAATGATCCCGACTCTGGTCGCCAGCGGATGCCGTGTCGTCGTGCCCGACCTGATCGGCTTCGGCCGCTCCGACAAACCCACCGACGCCGCGGCGTACACCTACAGCAACCATGTGGCATGGGTGCGTGACCTCGTCGAGCGGCTCAACCTGCGCGGAGTCACCTTCTTCGGCCAGGACTGGGGTGGGCTCATCGGAGGCCGCGTCGTGGCGGAGGTGCCGGATCGCTTCGCCCGTCTCGTGTTCTCCAACACCGGCCTGCCGCGCTCGGGGCCCGGGGTTCCGTTTATCCGGGCCCAGGAGCGGCTCGACCCGGCGATGGTCAAGGACACCCTGGGGGTCGACTGGCGGGCAACCCTTGACGCCGACGATCGCATCGTGCCCGAACGCATTGCCGAGTTCGTTGAGTCGGGGCGTGCCCTCTACTTCCTGAGTTGGCGTCTCTACGCGCAGGAGATCGAGGAGCTGACCCCGTCGAAGATCGTTCCCGGATGGTGTCGCACGACGCTGTCGGTGGAAGCGCTCGCGGCATACGACGCTCCGTACCCGACGCAGGAATTCGCCGCCGGGGCACACCGCTTCCCGATGCTCGTGCCGATCACGATCGACGACACCGAACGGCTCAAGGGTGACGCGGCATGGGAGGTGCTGGGCGGGTTCGACCGTCCAGTGCTCACCATCTGGGGAGCACAATGCCCCTTCACGCACGCCGAGGGCGGCAAACAGTTCCGCGAGGGCATTCCCGGTGCGCGGCTGCCCGGCATCGAGCACAGGGCCTACGACGCGAGCCACTTCATCCAGGAAGACTGCGGGCCCGAGGTCGCGGCCGACATCGTCAACTTCATGGAGCACTTCCCGCAATAATGTCCGGCGTCCGCCGCAATCCGTCTGGCCCCAGGCGACGTAGCGCGGCTGGGGCTCAGACGGGCGCTGCTCCGAGGCACACCTTGAATTGAGCAGGGTCCCGATACATCGCCGCCGCAACCATGACGACCCGTCCGTGTGGAGGCCTCCGGGCCTCCGGATCGAGGACCGCAGGTCAGATTTCGATGACCCCTGGCGGGCTCTCGCGTGGGCGATGAAAATGGTGGTGTTGCCGTTGAACACCGCTTGCTCTTGGTGCTGTGAGTTCGAAGGTCAGATTGGTGTCGGGGGTCGTTTTGGGCACGCTGG
>JANMZO010000134.1:0-50285 GCA_031383405.1 Acidimicrobiia bacterium
CGGTTGCTTCGCGCCAGCCTCGACGGTCGTTGAGCGTCGTGTTGCCCGTCCGCCTGAAGTAGATTCTCCACCGTGGTCGAATTGGAGTTGGTCGACGTTCGGGTGGAGGAAACCACCAAGATGCCTTTTGTTGAGTTGCGGGCGCTTGACGGTAGCGGACGGTCGTTGCCGATCCTGGTCGGGATTGCCGAGGCCGGTGCGATCAAGCTCGGGATGGAAGGCCGTCCGACGCCGCGGCCGTTGACCCATGATTTGTTGGCCCTCATCCTTGAAGCCACTAATTCGGTCGTCGATTTTGTTCTCGTGACAGAGGTTCGTGACCGGGTGTTTTTTGGCGAGCTGCACCTCAGCGTTCGTGGTGAGCGTCGGGTGATCTCGTGTCGACCATCCGATGCGATTGCCATGGCGGTCCGGACCAAGACAAAGATCTATGTCAATGACCAGGTCCTAGAGGATCGGGCCATCGTTGAGCGAGTTGATGAGGATCGTGAAAAAGGTGGCAGCGAGGAACTCGTCGGAGAATTCAAACGTTTCATCGACGACATCAAGCCGGAGGATTTTCGGTAAAAGCCTGTGTGAGCGGCCATTCGTCGCATGGTGACGGGGCTTTCTATTGACGACCCGAGCCAGTGTCGATACGGTGTATCACATCGCCGTAACTACGGCGCTGCGACTACTTCGGATGACGCGACGCAGTGTAACTACTTCTGAAGGACTGTTTGTGAGCGAAAAGAGTGGGATGAAGGCAGGCGCGTCTGCACCGGTCGTTGGATATCGCGGCCCTCAGGTTTGTGCGATTGTCGGAATCAGCTACCGCCAACTCGACTATTGGGCGCGTACCAACCTTTTGCGTCCATCGATATGCGACGCCAGCGGAAGCGGCTCACAGCGTCGTTATTCCTATAAGGACCTTGTCGAGTTGAAAGTCATCAAGAGCCTCTTGGATGCCAGCGTTTCGCTTCAATCGGCCCGCACAGCGGTTGAGTATCTTCGGAATCATCTGGGCGAAGACATCGTTACTGCCAACCTCGTTCTTTGCGGTGAAACTCCATTACTGGTCCGCGAAGACGGTGAGATTATCGACCTCGTCCGCGGTGGTCAGGGCGTCTTGAACATCGTTCCGCTTTCGCCGGTTGTCACTGAACTCAATGCGGCGATTCTGCATTTGTTTCCCCTCGACACGGTGCCGATGCTCGTCGACTCGACGGCCAACCAGGCTGCCGCGAACTGACCGGGCCGAGGTGTTGGCTTCCACTGTCGTGGAACAACGGCCGCGAGTGATCCCAGGGGCCACGCCGTGAAACTTTCTCCTCTCGACGCGGATCACCGCGCTCGCAAAGCCAAGATGGCGGAATTCGGCGGATGGGAGATGCCGATCGCGTTCTCATCGGGCACGATTGCGGAACATCTCGCCTGCCGGACGGGCTCGGCTGTGTTCGACGTAAGCCACCTCGGAACGTTGCGGGTCGAAGGCCCGGGGGCCTTTGACGCTCTCCAAACAGCCTTTACCAACGATCTTCGGCGCATCGGGCCAGGTCGGGCGCAGTACACCCACCTTTTGGACCCGACGAATGCATCGGTGCTCGACGACATCATTGTTTGGTGGCACCCACCGAGCGATGTGGGGGCTGATGTCTTTGACGTGATGCCGAACGCTTCGAACACTGATCGGGTCGTCGGAGCCCTTCGGTCGACGACTGAAGACCTGCGGGTAACCGACGTGACATTGGAGCGAGCCGTTCTGGCGGTCCAGGGGCCCGAGGCGAGGGCACGGACGGCGACGATCTTTCCAGAATTGTCTTGTGTCCCACATTTCGGTGTGGTGCGCGTCGACATGCTTGGTGCATCGTGTTTGGCCGCCGGAACCGGATACACGGGAGAAGACGGTTTCGAAGTTTCGGTACCGGCGGATCGAGCGCGGGAGGTGTTGGCCAAGATCGTCGAAACAGGGACCGAACCGGCCGGTCTCGGAGCCCGCGACACGTTGCGCCTCGAAGCGGGGCTTCCCTTGCACGGGCACGAACTCGGGCCGGGTATCACGCCCTGGCAGGCGAATCTCGGCTGGGTTGTGCGGCTCGACAAAGGCGAGTTTCAGGGGCGTGGTGCACTTGTCGCAGAACGCGAACGCGGTGTCGCTCGGTCATTGGTGGGCCTCCGCCTCGACGGTCGCCAGCCAGCGCGCGATGGCGCGGTTGTCCGTTCGATGGAGGGATTGCCGATCGGCGTCGTGTCGAGCGGCAATTTCGCACCGTCACTCGGCTACGCAGTCGCTTTTGCGTTCGTGGACGCCGGAGTAGCCGTGATTGGTGACCGGGTTAGCTGCGACGTGCGCGGCAAGGCGCTTCCTGCGACGGTGGTCAAGCCTCCATTTATCGCAAAGCGGTAAACCGAAGGTCCGATGGTTCGGGTCAGCGGCCCAAGCAGGATTGACAGCGACCCGGGCAGGACTCAGCCGAACCGGGGCTCGACTCAGTCGAACAGGTCGGGCTGTTCTCGCGTGATGCGATCGTAGAGCGGCTGAAAGCTGAACCATCCGGCCAGATGGGTGCCGACCTGAGTTGCCGTAAGCGACGCCATTTCCGGGTCGATCAGGACCGGCTTGCCCGCGGCTTCAGCCATGAGCTGAGCCTGGCACGACCGCTCCATGGTGATGAACCACCATGCGGCCTCGTCGACCGAATGGCCGACGGTGAGGAGGCCATGGTTGCGCAGGATAACCGCCTTGCGCTCGCCCAGGTGATAGGAGATGCGCTTACCTTCTTCGGTGTCGAGGACGACCCCGGTGTAGTCGTCGAACAGTGCGTGGTCATCGTAGAACGAGCACGCATCCTGGGTGATCGGGTCGAGCAGTCGGCCAAGCGACGACCAGGTCTTGCCGTACACCGAATGCGCGTGGGCGGCTCCATGTACGTCAGGCCGGGCCGCGTGCACCTGAGAGTGGATGGCGAAGGCGGCCTGGTTGACCGGTCGGTTACCCTCGATGATCTTCCCGTCGTGACGAACGAGCAGCAGATCGCTCACCCGGATGTGACCGAAGTGCATGCCGAAGGGATTGACCCAGAAGTGATCGGTCAGCTCCGGGTCGCGGGCGGTTATGTGCCCGGCGACTCCTTCATCGAACCCGAACCGTGAGAACAGCCGGAATGCGGCAGCGAGACGCTGCTTGCGGTGGAGGCGCTCCTCGTCGATGCCCCGTTCGGTGGAATCGAGCAACGAAGCCCCGTTTCCTCCGGCCAGCTTGTCGATCTGTGACTTTTTGACGTGGTCGGTGTCGCTCATGGGGACCTCAATTTTCGTGGGTATCTTTCCGGCGATCAGGCAATGGTAGTGCAGCGGAAAGGGAAGCTGGAGGGCGGACTCGGTCGATCATTTCCGCTGCTCATGGATCCGTCGGGGCATCAAAACCCACTACGCACCGGCGCGAACAGGGTCGGCCGGCGGTAAGGTCACGCCAAACCGGGCGAGGGCTGCGTCGCCGAGAGCCGGCCACGACCTCAACGCCCAAGGGCCGAACCTGCGGTCGTTGGTGGCGACCATAGCGACCGCGGCCACCGGGTCAACCCAGATGAACGACCCGAGACCGCCGAAATGTCCGTAGGTATCGATTGAATTGTTGTGAGCCGTCCAGTGTGGGTGCTTCGCCCCGCGAATCTCAACGCCGAGCCCCCAGGGGTTGGGTCGGAACAGCCCGATGCCCGGAACCGTTCCGGCCAAGTCAGCGAACTGAGCGCTCGTGAAGTTCAGGTGGGTGCTCGTGTCGATCAGGGTCGGATTGAGGAGTTCGGCGAGGAATCGGGTGAGATCGTCGGCGGTGGAGACCACGTCTTTCGCGGGGGAGCCCTGTAGCGACGTTGCCTTCATCCCGAGTGGTTCGAAAACGGCTGCACTCAGATAGTCCGCCGCGGTCATTTGCGTTTCCCGTTCAAGGACCTCGCCGAGCAGGTCGAATCCGTAGTTTGAGTAGATTCGGCGGGTCCCTGGAGCGCAGATCGGTTCTTCGTCGGTGAACCCGACCCCGCTGGCATGGGCGAGAAGGTGGCGCACGGTTGATCCGAAGGGACCGTAGGGACAGCTGAGCTCAAGCGAGCCTTCCTCTACGGCGATCATGACCGAGTACGCGAAAAGTGCCTTGGAGACCGATGCGACAGAGACCGCCCGATCCGTCTTGCCGAACTGATGCCGTCGACCATCGGCGGTCAGAACCACACCGCCCCCCTGACCCTCGAACGCCGCGTCGAGCAACGACCCGGGGTGGGCCACGGGTCAGCTCGTAGGACGGAGATCGATTCGGAGGGTGAGGATTCCGCCCTCCAACGAGACGGTGGCATCCCCGATCATGCCGAAGTCCATGAAGTCGACCTGCATGCGCTCTCGAAATCGAGCGCGTTCGGCTCCTTCGACAGGAGGCATCGGACGGTTGCGGACGGCTTTCGCCCGTTCCCGGAACCGTTCACTGAAGGCTTCGATATCCAAACTGTCGCTCACCGCAACGACTGTAGACCCTGGCTCCCGGCCGCATCGAGCTATCTGGATCGGAGAGAACGCTTTTCGTCACGGGCCGCGTTAGGATTTCCACGGAGCCGACGGTGGTAGCCGTGGTAGCCGTGGTAGCGAACCGGGTCCCGTGGGTCAGCCCGATACGCGGGTCGACCGCCACTATTTGGCATCCGCACCGCTAAGCGCTCAACCCGAGTAGACTCTTCTCCCGATACGACCAAGACTGACGAATTTTCTGGGAGCAACACGTGAAAAAGGGACGGCATCGCCGCTTCGAAGAGGCAAGGGCCCTCAAGCGGATTCAGCTGGAGCCAAGCACCGAGCCCTGTGACGAGTGTGGCGCGGCGGCAGACGAGAAGTGTGCGTCCTGGTGCCTTGCCCGTGTGCTCGACGACGATGACGCAGAGTTCGACACCGACGACGCTGCGAACTACTGACCTTTCTCCGACCTTCACCTTCAAGATGCTGCAGCGGGACAGTTTTCCCCGTCGGCGAGTCGTGCTATTCGCAACACGGACTTCGCCCGTGTTGACAACGTTCTTCTCCTGTTCTTGTAGTTGATTCACGCTTTGGGTGACGCCTTGTCGCCCGCTGTTATCACCTGCGCGTCATTGCGGCCCGCATCTATCTGAGGACCCGTATGACCGCCGTTGAACTCCGAAACATCGCCATTGTCGCTCACGTCGACCACGGCAAGACCACCCTGGTTGACACGATGCTGCGATTTGCAGGTGTGTTCGGGGCAAGGGAGCAGGCCGTTGACCGCATCATGGACTCCAACGATCAGGAGCGCGAACGAGGGATCACGATTTTCGCCAAGCAAGCTTCCGTCCGCTGGAACCATTACAAGATCAACATCGTCGACACCCCGGGTCATGCTGACTTTGGCGGCGAGGTTGAGCGGGGTCTGCACATCGTAGATGGCGTACTTCTCCTCGTTGACGCGGCCGAGGGTCCGCTTCCCCAGACCCGTTACGTGTTGTCGAAGGCCCTCCAGAAGCACCTGCCGGTCGTGGTGGTCGTCAACAAAGTCGACCGTCAAGACGCCCGAGCCGATGAGGTTCTTACCGAGATAGAGCAGCTCTTTTTCGATCTTCTTGGTGAGCACGGCAACCCGGAACACCTTGATTTTCCGGTGATCTCAGCCGTAGCCCGGGAGGGACGCTCGATGCAGGGAATCGGCATGCCCGGCCCCGACGACGACCTGACCGCGCTGTTCGAAGCAATCGTGAAGACGATTCCCGCTCCAAGTGGCGACCCAGACGCTCCGCTTCAGGCGATTGTGAACAACCTCGACGCCTCCGACTATCTGGGTCGACTCGGAGTCGGACGCGTACAGAACGGCACGCTCCGTAAAGGCGAAACCATTGCTCTGCTCGGGGCCGAACCGGCGCCGGGCGTCCCCGGCGGGTTCATCAAGAGAAAGCTCGGGACCCTGCTCGCCGTCGACGGCCTCAAGCGGGTTGAGGTCGACGAACTCGTTGCAGGTGACCTGTTCGTGATTGCCGGTTTCCCGGAGATCGAAATAGGTGACACGCTCGGTTCGGTGGATAGCCCGGTCGCGCTGGAACGGCTCGTCGTGGATGAACCGGTGTTGTCGATGACCTTTGGTGTTAGCACGGCTCCGACTGCGGGTAGAGACGGGAAATTCCTCACGTCGCGCCATCTCCGCGAACGTCTCGAGCGCGAGGTTCTCGGCAACGTCTCTATCAAGCTCCGTGAAACGGACTCGCCCGACATTTTGGAGGTTGCCGGCCGTGGTGAACTCCAACTGGCCGTGTTGATTGAGGCGATGCGTCGAGAAGGTTACGAGTTGCAGGTCAGCCGTCCCGAGGTCATCACGAAGATTATCGATGGCGATAAGCATGAGCCCTACGAAGAAGTTACCGTCGACGTTCCTGATGAGTACGTTGGTGTCGTCACGCAGGCGGTGGCCCCCCGAAAGGGTCAGATGACCAATATGTACCCAGGCGACACCGGTCGCACGATCCTGTCGTTTGATTGCCCGTCACGTGGCCTGTTGGGTCTCCGAAACGAGCTGTTGACCCAAACCCGCGGAACAGCGTTGATCCATCAGCGTCATGCTGGGTTCGTGCCGTGGGTGGGCGATCTTCCGCATCGCCTCGGTGGTGCAATGGTATCGGACCGAGCCGGTGTTTCGACGGGCTATGCACTCGATAACCTGCAGTCGCGTGGCGTGTTCTTCATCGATCCGGGCGAGGAGGTCTACGAAGGAATGGTCGTGGGCGAGAATGCCCGGTCGGAGGAAATGCTGATCAACGTCGTGCGGGAAAAGGCCAAAAACAACATCCGTACGCACTCCCACGATGATGCGGTGAAACTACCGCCCAAGCGGGAAATGACCCTTGAAGTGGCGATCGAATTCATCGACGCCGATGAGTTGGTCGAGATCACACCCTTGAACATCCGGGTGCGCAAACGCATTCTCAAAGAGGAAGATCGACGGCGCACCCGTCGCTGAATCAAGGTCGGACTCCTAGCGATCGGGAAGTGATTCGTGTGGCCCGTCACTTTTCGTGGCGGAATTCATAACTTGCTTACGTGATACTCACGCTTTGACTGTCACAGGCGCCTATGGTTTTCGCATGTTGCAGCGACGGTGCTCCCATCAATTGATCGCCATGTTTGTCGCGATAATCGTTTTGAGTGGTTTTCTTGCGATGGGAATGCGCTCGGCGTCGGGAACGGTCACAAACAGCGGATCCGTTCGCCCGCTGCGGACGGTCCGAGTGGGGACGCCGAAGGGGGTCACTGCGAAGAGGGTCGCGGTGAAGAGGGTCGCGGTGACGACGATCTCGGTGAAGAGAAACGCGACCGCGAAGAAGAGGGCTACGACCCCTTCGACGACCCGCAAGCCGGGCAAGGTCCCGACCACCACGATCGCGGTGAAGCGGTCGACGACCAGCAAGGTTCCGCTGAGACGATCGTCCACCACGAAGTCCTCGACGTCCACAACGGCTTTGCCGGTAACCGTGTCGTTCGTAGATGGTGACGATGCAGGTAACCCCGGGGCCAATGCCGGCATCACGACGCTTCCGCCGATCGTCTCACCGATTCCGGTCCAGTCGACCGTGCCTGTCATTGACCCAAACGCTTCGACCGCTGCCGTTCCGCCGTCTGTTGTTCCCGTGACCACGACGACGCTTGCGCCCTACCCGGCCGCAGCGGGCTTACCGAGTCGGTCGACCGCGGCGACGATAATTCCTTATCAGGGGCTCGGGACGTGGATAGACGCATTTGATTGGACGATCCAGAAGGGTGGCAAAACTCCGAAGATAAGCGCGCAAACGATCGATTCGATGGCGGCAGCCGGGGTCCAGACACTCTTTGTACAGGCATCGCGTTATGATTCAGCCGACGTGGCGGAGCCCGAACGACTCCTGCCGATCATCAACCGGGCGCATGAACTCGGCCTGTACGTGGTGGTTTGGTATCTGCCGACATTTACCGACGTGAACGCTGATCTGCGCCGAACTGTGGCCATCGCGAACCTGGATGTCGATGGAATATCGATTGACATCGAGGCTCGCAATGTAGCAAATGTGGCGGATAGAAACCGACGATTGATCTCCTATAGCCAATCTCTACGGACACTCCTTCCCGGACGTTTTGTCAGCAATAACATTGTTCAACCTAATATCATGGAGGCCGTACCCAACTTGTGGCCCACAGAATTTGGTAAACTCCCGGCTACTCCGACGTCCTATTGGACTCCGTTTCCGTATATCGATATTGCCCCGTATTACGATCTGTGGATGATCCAGAGCTACTGGACCCAGCGGTCGTTGGGAGGCGGGTGGCGTGATGCCTATAAGATTTCGGTCGACAACGCGAATCGCCTGCGCACAATTCTGGGTCGACCGGACCTTCCTCTGTACCTGATCGGAGGTGTCGGCGACCGGCCATTGACCACAAATGATCTCGCCGGTTGGCTGCTGGCCCACTTCGAGGTGAAGAGTGTCGGGGCGAGCTTTTACGATTGGGTGGTCACTCCACCGGCCTGGTGGCCGGCCCTTTGGGCCACCCGCAATGTTGCTCCCGGTCAAGTGGTCGATCAGCGTTTCATCCCGGTTCCGGTCGCCCCGTACGTTGTCCCTACCCAACCGGTCCTGCTCCCACCCACGACCACCATCCCCTCGGCCGTCACCGTACCGGGTACCACGGTGGGGCCGGTCGCAATCGTTCAGGCGGCCACAACGACCATCTCGCCGGTCATCGTCTTGACGCCATAACCTCTAACGCAAACCCCGGGGCCGCCCGCTTCCGAGGACGACCGAGGACGACCGAGGGCCCTGGCGACTTCTTCAGCATGCGGTGCCTTCGGTCCCGCGAAGTCCGAGGGCATCGGGGAACATCTTTCTTGAAGGTGCTTCGCATCGGGTCCGGGAGCGTCACGGGAGCGTCACGGGAGAATCATCGGGTTGGATGGTTGGGAATGTCTCTCAGCCGTGCCTAGCGTAGGGGGATGGTGAAACGGTCTCTTGTCGAACGTCGCGGTCGTCGGCCCGGCGTGGGTCACATCGATCGCGCCGGGGAGTCGGATGTGCCCGAAGAAGCCGCGCTGATCCACGATCTCCGTGAAGTGCTTGGAAGCGCTCGGGTTCTTGTCGGTCGCGCCGAGAAGGTGCTCTACGGGAAGGACGCGTCGGCGCTCGACCCGACACCGCCCTCGGTCGTGTGTCTGCTGGAAACGGCCCAGGAGACCCAGGCCTGCGTCCGCATTGCATCAAAACATGGTCGGCCCATCACTCCGAGGGGTTCGGGTACGGGCCTCGCCGGCGGAACGGTTCCTCTTGGGCGTGCGGTCGTCCTGTCGACCACGAAGATGAACCGGATCCTCGAGATCAACACCGACGACCGGATCGCGTGGGTCGAACCGGGTGTGCTCAACCTTGATCTTTCGAAGGCCACCGACCCGCATGGCCTTCACTACGCGCCCGACCCGTCGAGCCAGCAGACCTGTTCTATCGGCGGCAACGTAGGCACCAACGCCGGTGGACCCCATTGTCTGCTGCACGGGGTCACAAGCGCCCACATACTGGCGGTCGAGGTCGTGCTGCCCAACGCCGAACTGGCGATGCTCGGAAGCCTCGAGGCCGACTCGCCCGGCCTCGACCTTCGGGGGGTTTTTGTCGGCAGCGAAGGCACGATGGGCATTGCTACCCGCGTCGCCGTCCGGCTCGTCGCGAACCCGCCCGCGATCCGGACGCTGCTCGCCGACTTCACCACGATCCGAGAAGCGTCAAACACCGTGACGTCGATAATCGGTGCCGGCATGCTGCCGGCTGCGCTCGAGATGATGGATGCGAACTGCATCAGAGCGGTTGAGAACTGGGCGAAGGCCGGCCTTCCGCTCGATGCCGGAGCCGTGTTGCTCGTCGAGATCGAGGGAACTGAAGCCGGGGCCGATGCCGAGGCGGAGGCCATCACTGCGATCTGTCGGGCTGACGGGGCCCGCAGCGTCCGTGCGGCGGCCAGCGCCGAAGAGCGGGCGTTGCTGTGGAAGGCAAGGAAGTCGGCGTTCGGAGCAATTGCCAACCTCAAGCCCAATTACTACCTGCACGACGCAGTGGTACCCCGCACCCGCCTCACGGAGATTATGGACAAGGTTCTGGAGATTGCCGAGCGAAACGAGTTGATGGTGCTCAACGTGTTTCACGCGGGCGACGGCAACCTGCATCCACTGCTGGTGTTCGACAAGCGCGAGCCGGGCGTGATGGACCGGGTGCACCGGGCGGGCGGCGAGATCATTGAAGCATGTGTCGCAGCGGGTGGTGTGCTTTCGGGTGAACACGGAATAGGCCTGGAGAAGCGTGACTACATGCATCTCGTGTTTTCCGACGTTGACCTAGCGGAGCAGACGACGCTGCGCAACGTTTTCGATCCGCACGGCCGTTGGAACCCGGAGAAGGTTCTCCCGACCGGCAGCCGTTGCGGTGAACTGCAGAATGTCCCGGAAGGGGCCTGGATATGAGCGTTTCACTGGCGCGGTCCAATGCTTCGGCGGGGATGCAGGACTTCGCCTCGGAAGTCGGAGCGGAAGGCCCGGTGCGTGTGATCGGTGGACGCACCCAATGGAACCGTGGTCGAACGACCACGCCCGCAGGTCAAACATCGGACATCTCGATTCGGGAGGTTAGAGCGCCAACCGGCGCTATATCGGTTGAGCCGGCTGAGCTCATCGTGCGGGTTGATGCGGGTACCTTGTGGGGTGATCTCGACCGCACTCTTGAATCCGCCGGGATGCTGTGTCCGCTCGATGCTCCAGACGAAACGTCGACCGTCGGCGGCGTTCTCAGCGTGGGGGAGTCCGGTTTTCGGCGGTTGCGCTACGGACACATACGGGATCTTCTGCTCGAGGCGCGCTACGTGAACTCCGCAGGCCTGATCGTGAAGGCCGGGGCCCCCGTCGTAAAAAATGTGACCGGCTTCGATCTGTGTCGGCTGCTGGTCGGTTCTATCGGCACGCTCGGGCTCATCGGGGAAGTGGTTCTGCGTTGCCGTCCCCGCCCGCAGCAACAGTTGTGGTTCGAATCGGCGACCGCAAACCCGTTTGACGTTCGCGATCGCCTATATCAGCCTTCGTTCATTGGCTGGACCGGCGACAAGACGTGTGTATGTATTGAAGGTTCGTCGGTGGAGATCAGCGCCGAGCGAACATCGCTCGGCACAACTGCGGTGGATTGGGCTGAGTGCGGGCCGTACACGATTCCTCTCGGCCGCCGGATATCGCTCCGGCCGAGCGACCTGCGTCGGGCCCGGGAAGAGTTCGCCGGCCAGATGTGGCTGGCTGAGATTGGCGTAGGGGTTGTCCACCTCGGGGGTACAGCTTTGCCCGAGGCCAAGCCTGCACTGAGTGCGTCGGTTCAGCAGCTGAACCTAGACCTTAAGCGCGCGTATGATCCGAGCGGTCGATTTAATCCCGGAGTACAACCATGAACCAGTGCGTGTCAATCAGTTCAACCAGAACGGTGACGCCGTTGTCACTCGACGACGATCTGCTCGCAGCGTGTGTGTCCTGTGGACTGTGTCTGCCGCACTGCCCGACATACAGGGCTACAGAGGAGGAGTCGGCCTCGCCGCGTGGCCGTATCACGTTGATGCGGGCTGTCGAAAACGGGGAAATCCCGATCGACGACACGTTCGCGTCGTACATGGAACGCTGCGTCCAATGCCGAGGCTGTGAGACGGCGTGTCCCTCGGGTGTCCAGTTCGGTGCGCTCATCGAAAAGACCCGGACCGTGTTGGCCGAGACCCATCCTCCGAAAGGTTCAAGAGTCTTCCGGATGATCCTGTGGCCACTTGGACATCACCGCCTGCTTCTGGCCGGATCCGCCGTGCTCGGCCTCGCTCAGAGGGTACGAATTTTGCCGAAGGGTGCTGCGGCACGTGTCGGTCTGCCGAATCGGGTGCCCATCCGACAACGACCGCTCATGGCCGACTCGGGAGCGGTCGATGCGTGGCTGTTCACCGGCTGTGTCATGGACGCGTGGCAGCGCGACGTTCACGAGGCGACCCTTCGTGTTATGCGTGCGAGCGGTGCGAAGGTCGGACGCCCCGGACCGTCTGCCGACTGTTGCGGTGCCCTTCACGCCCACTCGGGCTTTCACGACGATGCCAAGCGGCTCGCAGAGCGGGTCATGCGCGCATGCCCCGGCTCTGCGCCGATCGTCGTCAACTCGGCCGGTTGTGGCGCCGCGTTGAAGCACTACGGGGAGTTGCTTGGCACCCGCGAAGCCCAAGAGTTCAGCGAGCGGGTGTTCGACGTGCATGAGTGGCTGGTCGACCGGCTAACGAACCTGCCTGCGGCGACGTCCCGGTTTCCGAAGATCGTGGCGGTCCAAGATCCCTGCCATCTCCGACACGTGCAGAAGGCTCACATGGCCGTCCGGACCGTGTTGCGGCCGTTTGCTGATCTGATCGAGATCCCCGACGACGGACGCTGCTGTGGAGCGGGCGGCAGCTATCAGGTGCAGCAGCCCGAACTCGCCGGGAAAATACGAAGCGACAAACTCGAAGCGATCGCTGCGACGGGGGCAACGGTGGTGGCCAGCGCGAACCCCGGATGCTCGCTTTGGCTGAGCACCGACGGTCTTGAACTTCGCCATCCAATGCAGATTATCGACGAGGTGCTGCACGGTCAGTCAGCGGCCGGAGGACGGAGATGAGCGAGCTGTCCGCCATCCAAGACCGGCTCTCAGCCTGTGCCGAGGGGCTCGCCGACGCTGCGGTCGACCTTCTCCGAGAAGCTATGCGCGCAGATGATAATTCTCGGGCTGAACTGATCGCACGCGAGAAGCGGGTCACCCGCGCCCGCCGGGCTGTGGAGAAGGCGATAACGCTCCTTCAGGGTTCTTCGTCGGAGGACGGGTAAGGATTCTGGTTCAACCGATACGCGCATCAGGTACCGCCGATTCCTGCCATAGTGGCGATGACCGCGTCAGACCCGAAGCGTTGATAGCGGGCATCGGCGGCGAGGTCGTAGCGGCCCCAGAGGCCGAGCAGAAGGTCAACAGCTTTGCCGCGAACGGCCGCGGTTCCCTTCCCGTGACCGGCTTCAACGACCAGCTTGCCGGGTCCGCTGCTGAGCATCCACTCGCCTTGGTCGGTGTCGGTCGCATGGAGGTGGAGCGTGCCGCCGAGGTCGAAATCGGGTCGTTTCGCAAGCAACCTGGCATTGGCTATCAACACGTACTCGTCGACTGCATCGCAGGCCGATGCGGGGGAAACCGGTAGGAGCGGATCGCTTTCGCAGACCCGAAGTGCGTCATACAGATGAACGGTGTGTTCGTTTGCCATCCGACGTGACCAGAACCGGACCTCGTCATCGGTTCCGAGAAAAGTCCAACAGGGTGAACCGGGATCGGTCACTTCGAGATCGTGCAGTAGCTGAACCGACGATGAGCGGAAGTACGCCCGAAGGTCATCGTCGTTGTCAGGAGGCGAGGCGAGCTCTTTCGGGTTGGCCGGGTTCATCGCCCCGGTGCTGATCACCGCCAACGCCATTCTGTGCACACGTCCGAGGTGGGCGAAGAGCGATCGAAGTTGCCAACCCGGACAGGTCGGCACGTCGGCGCCCAGATCACCATTGGCGATGTCCTCGAGACGAACGAGACTTGTCCGAAGTTCGGCGAGGTGCTCGGAGTGCGTGAGTCGGCTCATCGCCCGATAGTACGAGGGAGCGCTGACGACACCAATTCCGTGCGATGCGGCGATCGTAGGTGCTCGCCTCCTCAGCCGCGAACCAACTCGGCCATGGTCCTGAGAAGCTTCGGTGGTCCACTAAGCAGAAGTGTCGTTACACACGAGTCTTCCCACATGGCAAGGTCATCACGAATCTTTTCGGGAGGACCGATCAGAGCCACTTCCTCGCAAAGAGCGGTTGGGATCGACGCTATGGCGTCAGCTTTCTTCCCGGCGAGGTAGAGCTCCTGCACCTTGACGGCCACGTCCTCGTAACCCATGCGGGCAAACACGTCGAAGTGGAAGTTCGTGTCTCGGGCGCCCATTCCGCCCATGTAGAGCGCGAGCATCGGACGGATCTTGTCGGCCGCCGCCTCCACATCCGGATCCATCACGACGCTGAGGCTCACCGCTATGTCGAAGTTGTCCATCGTGCGTCGTGCCGCAGGCCTGGCGAACCCCTCATTGAGACAGTTCACATAGAAGGCGTCGTGGCGGGGCGCGAAGAAGAGGGGCAACCAGCCATCGCAGAGTTCGGCCGAGAGGGCGACGTTCTTCGGCCCCTCCGCTCCGAGGTAGATAGGGATGTCGGAGCGGAGCGGGTGAACAGTCGACTTGAGAGCCTTCCCCAGACCTGTGCCGCCCTCGTAGGGGATCTGGTACTGCTTTCCCCGGAATGCCACGGGCTTCTCGCGGGCCCAAACCTGGCGCACAATGTCGATGTACTCCCGGGTGCGTTCCAATGGCTTGGGGTACGGTTCGCCGTACCAGCCCTCTACCACCTGTGGTCCCGATGCCCCCAGGCCGAGGATGACCCGACCTCCGCTCAGGTGATCGAGGGTCAACGCCGCCATAGCGGTTGCGGTCGGGGTTCTGGCCGACATCTGGATGATTGCCGTGCCGAGCTTGATGGTCTTGGTCGAGGCGCCCCACCACGCGAGGGGCGTGAGCGCGTCTGAGCCATACGCCTCGGCGGTCCACAGCGAGGTGAACTCAAGCTCTTCGGCGGTCTGTATCTGCTCGGCGACTCCGGCGGGAACGCCTGCACTCCAGTAACCGGTCTGCAATCCTAGTTTCAGCGTCATAACTCGACTGTAGGGTGCTCGAACGGGAATCACGAAAACCCGTCACGTGTGCCGGCCCTACGTGGGTCGCCCCCGAACAGGGGAGAAGGTCAGGGCTTTGAAGGCGTGGGCGAAACAGTCGGGCTGCTCCCGGTGACCGAAGCAGCCGCGTTCGGAGCGAAGAGCGTCGAAGCCGGAGCGATGGTCGGGACCGCAACGGTCGATGTCGACGAAACCGCGGATGAGGCGGGATTGCTCACCGGGGCAGTCACCACCACGGTTACCTGGGGGACCGTGACCGGCTCGCCCTGCTGAGGGTGGAGGGTGGCCTTCGTCGTCGAAGCCGAGACGGTGGGAACAGGGGCGGCCGTCAACTGGGGCGGCAGCACGACGACGATTGACGGTGGCACATTCAACTGGGTTACGACGGGAACAGGCAGGCTGGTAGACGAGAACTGTTGGAGCTGGGCCGACTGTTTCGCGAGATCGGCCTGTACCTTCTCGAGTTGCTTCTGCAGCTGATCGCGTTCCTGACGGGCCAGATCGGTTCGGTCGCGCTCGCGGGTCAGTCGCTCCGAGGAACGAATCGTGAGGAAGGTCGCGGTGATCCCCGACGCTGCAGTCAGAACCGCTCCGGCGAGGATGGCGTATGCGGGGTTCAGCGGTTTGCGAACCTTCAACACCGGGTCGGGCGTGATCTCCCGCGATTTCCGTGCTGGGTGATCGACTTCGGCTGGGTGATCAACGTTGTCTGCGTTGGACTCGGCGGTGTCTTTTCTCGCGCCGACAATCGGAGGTCCGGTCGCAGGTTCGGTCGGAGGTTTGGTCGGAGTCGACAGCAATTCGTCTTCGGCCATGCCAAAACCTTATCGGTCCCGACACGAGAGCACTGATACAGCCTTGGGTCGAAGCGACCTTTGCACCCGGTCATTGCGGCTCGATGTGACCTGGCCACCCGTTTTCGCGTGTCGCAACCAGATTGGGTCCTCAGCCACACGCTTCGGAGTGGGCGGGTGCGTCCATTTGGGGGGTAGGCACTAGGTTTTGGGAATGCACAGCACCATGCTCGACGCGTTCGGAAGCCATTCGTGGCAGTCGCCGACCCTCACGGGCCTCGGTCGCCTGGCGGCTCGTAGCCCTTTGGTTTCGACCGACGCATGGGAAAAGTCGCTTGATGGTCGCTGGAAGTTCGAGCTTCTGGAGCGCCCGGAACTTCTGTGCGAAGAGCATCTGGTCGGCGACACCAGGGACTGGCCCGATATACAGGTCCCCGGAACCTGGAACACGCAAGGCTGGGGCAAACCTCACTACACCAACGTCGTCATGCCGTTCCGCAATGACCCTCCGTGCGTGCCGTCCGATAACCCGACCGGTGTTTACCGTCAAAAGTTCTCGATCACGAAGGACTGGGAAGGCCGCCGCACACTGCTGCGAATCGGCGGGGCTGACAGCGTGCACTACGTCTACGTGAACGGCCAGCCGATCGGCATGGGCAAAGACACACGGGTGACGAGCGAATATGACATCACCGAAGCGCTCAAGCGTGGCTCAAACATGTTGGCCGTCGTCGTGGTCCGATGGTCCGACGGGACATGGTTGGAGGATCAGGACCAATGGTGGCTGGCCGGGATCACTCGATCAGTCAGCTTGCATTCCGTTCCGCACACCCACCTCTTCGACGTCGTAGCCCTTACATCGCTGGACCCGGGCTGCACCGTCGGAACCGCAACGGTGGAAGCGCATGTCCGATATACCTCGGTGCCGACCGGTGGATGTACCGTGGCGATGAAGCTCCTACGCCGCAAACCCGACGGAACCGTGTCGACGCGTCCGACCCCGGTGCGAATAGTGGGAGAAGACCTCGTGCCACCGGCCCGCCACCCCAAGGCGCTTGAGGCGAAGGCGGGGCCGGTCCGCGAACTTTGCGCCGAGGTGCCGGTGTTCGAACGTCGGTCAATCATGAACGAAGCCTCCTCGGGCGACCAGTTTCCGGGGCACCGGGTTCAGTGGAAGATCGAAGTCGACGATGTGGCCCCGTGGTCAACCGAGATACCGAACCTCTACGAACTCCATGTCGAACTTCGTGACGCCACCGGTGCGGTTGTGGACACGACGATTGAGGTGATCGGGTTCCGGCGCGTCGAGGTCAGAGACCGTCGGCTTCTCCTCAATGGAAAGGCAACGTTGATCCGTGGGGTGAACCGTCACGACCATGACGAGCGCACCGGGTGCGTGGTGGATGAAGTGTCGATGCGTCTCGATCTCATCATGATGAAGCGACACAACATCAACGCCGTCCGAACGTCGCATTATCCGAGCGACCCCACGTTGTACCGCCTTTGCGACGAACTCGGAATGTTCGTCATCGCTGAGACGAACCTCGAGACGCACGCCCGGTACCGGTCGTTGATTCATGATCCGGCGTTCCAATTGGCCTGCCTGGATCGTTTGGTCCGCATGGTTCGACGCGACAAGAACCACCCGTCCATCATCGGGTGGTCACTGGGCAATGAGAGCGGCTACGGACCGATTCATGACGCGATGGCTGCGTGGGCCCGCCATTACGACCCTACCCGGTTCCTCCATTACGAAGGCACTCACCGTTACGGGATCGGGCCGAGTACCGACGGTCAGGGAGCTGTCGCGACCGACATCGTCTGCCCGATGTATCCGACCATTTCCGACATAGTGGCCTGGTCGCAACGCAACGGAGATTCCCGGCCGCTCATCATGTGCGAGTTCTCCCATGCGATGGGTAACTCCAACGGAAGTCTGAGTGACTACTGGGACGCGGTGCGGCAAAACCCCGGGCTACAGGGCGGGTTCATCTGGGAATGGATCGACCACGGCATTCTCACCAAAGACGCTCAGGGTCGTTCACACTGGGCTTACGGTGGTCATTTCGGTGATGAACCAAACGACGGTGCCTTCATCGCGGATGGTCTGGTCTGGCCCGATCGCGTCCCGCATCCTGCGCTCGCAGAAGTGAAGCATCTGTGGCAGTCCATCCGGGTTGAAAATGTCGAGCCGAAGAGAAAGACAGTGCGCATAACGAATGAGCGCGACTTTCTCTCGCTCGATGACCTGCGGTGTTCCTGGGTACTGACCGAAGACGGCGAATTCCTCGAAGCCGGTGAACTCGACGTACGCGGAATCGAACCGGGGACGTCGAGCGTCGTGAAGGTGCCGATCTTCGGGCGGCCCACACGACGCCAGGGAGACGCGCACCTTACGCTGAGCTTCTTTCTCAGAAAGGCCACCGGGTGGGCACCCGCCGGCTTCGAAATCGCTTCCTCGCAGGTCCTGCTTTCGCCGCCCCCTCCGATCGTGATTCCGCTAGGGCGGCCGGTCAAATGGTCCGCCGGAGGGAAGAGCGGCGATCGGGCGGTTGCGGCGCGGGTGGAAGTTCACTTCAGTTCAAAGACCGGGCAGCTCGATGAGTTACTGGTTGGCGGCGAAAACGTTCTGGCGGCACCCGTCCAGCCCACCATTTGGCGGTCACGTATCGACAATGACGGCGTTGAACCGGGAACGCTTGGTATTCCCGGTGTCTATACGCGTTGGAAGACGCAGGGGCTTTCCGAGACTCGGATGGTCGTGCGGGAACGAACGGTTCATCCGTCGGAGTCCGACGTACGTTCAACGGTCGAACTCATCCCGAATGGTCTGAACCGTGGAGTCATGTGGACAACCCGGACTCGTTTCTATTCCGACGGCATCGTCCGGTTCGACAACGACGTCGTTGTGCCGGAGATGCTCGCCGACCTGCCCCGGTTGGGTCACCGGTTCACGCTCAAACCCGGGTTCGAGCGCCTGGCCTGGTTGGGTCGCGGACCCCGCGACTCCTACAGCGACCGGTATCTGAGCGAGTTCGTCGGATTGTGGGAGTCGACGGTTGCCGAGCAATACGTTCCCTACATGCGCCCCCAGGATCACGGGCACCACTTCGAGACGCGTCGAACCACCATCGCGTCAGGATTGAATGCGTTGCGGATCGGTGCCGACCGCCCGTTTTCCTTTGCGGCAAGGCATCACAGCGACGAAGCACTCGAGGCTGCGACGACTCCTGCTGACCTGGTGTCGAGCGACGAAACGTTTGTAAACATCGACTATTTCCTCCGTGGCGTCGGCACAGGATCGTGCGGTCCCGATACGCTCGACAAATACCGGTTGCCGGCCGGCCGGCACCGCTGGACGTGGTGGATCAATCCGGCAACGGCATCTGCCGGGTGACTACCAGGTGTTGGTCGTGTCGATGAGGCGTCGTAGGCGTCCGGGTTGACGACGGTTGAACCGCAGCACGACTCTGGCAAGGTCAAGGTTGTCGGCCTCCGCCCGTTCGCTCTCGAGGGGAGCGGAACGTATGATCGGGGTGCCATCTGTGTACTGTCCGAATTCAGCGTTGAGCCGCTCAAGTTGCTGGTCGCTCGGACCGCGCCGGACCCGCAATATCAGCTTTTCGCCCTGCCACCTGAGCGAGTGGAAGTTACTGTAGAAGTGCTCGATCTCCGCAACGGCTTCATCGACGCTATTGGTGATGAGATACATGTCCGTGTCTGTTCGCGAGGTGTATCCCTCGGCAGTCACCTTGTCCATGAACTGCTGCCAGGCCGTCCAGTAACCGTGACCGAGGCCGAGCATGACTATCGGCACAGGAGTTGCCTTCCCGGTCTGAACCAACGTGAGGAGTTCGAATGCCTCGTCCAGCGTGCCAAACCCACCGGGCATCACCACAAAGGCCTGGGCTTCTCGTAGCAGGGCCAACTTGCGGGTGAAGAAGTAGCGCATATCGACCAGGTTTTCCGGTTCGACAAACGAGTTCGCGGTGCTTTCGAACGGCAGCCGGATGCTGACGCCCAGTGCGTTGTCGCGCCCGGCCCCTTCGAGACCCGCGGCCATGATTCCAGGACCGGCACCGGTGACGACCATCCAGCCCTTCTTTGCGAGTGCGGACGCCATTGATCGGGTGAGGTCGTACAAAGGGTCGGACGCTTCGGTGCGGGCCGAACCGAAGATCGTCACTTTCTTGCGAGCCCGATGCGGTTGGAACATCTTGTACGCGTCGCGCATCTCGGCAAGCGCCGAGTTGGCGATCTTCAGATCGAGCCGGTCGCTGATTCCTTCGGCGGAGTCAAGCGCCATGGTCATCGCGGTCGTGAGGATCTCGCGGAGTTGGTCCCGGTTGTCGAGTCGGTTGTCGCCGTCGGAGCCGCGCACGGGAACAAGAGCGAGCAGATCAAGGATGGCTTCGTCAATCGAAGGGTTGCCCGTCGACCTCCGACGGTTTGGGGTTCCTGACATCTCCCTACCCTAACGACCCGAACGGGTGGTGACGCCGAAACTGTTTTTGGTCGGAGAACGACTCGGCGTTGCGGCCCCGGGGTGACAATCCTTCAGGCGGTCCAAGATCCAGCCTGACGTCGAAGCCGGAAAGAAGTCGAACCCGGAAAAGAAAAGGTCACAGCAGTGTGGGCCGACGGAATACCCACACCACTGTGACCGCCGACACGCTAGTCGGTTTCTCGTTAAAAGGGAAACAATCCCGGCTAATGATCCATTAGCTCCGATGGCCAAAGGTCAGCCGCTCGTGTTGAAATGTGAAATCGGAGCCATTCATCAATTGGGGCCGTTGAAGGGCCTCTCATGCCAGATCTATGGGCCGACTTTCGTCGGAGCTCCATTCGGACCATGAGCCTGGGTACAACCGGGCACCTTGCAGGTCGGCGATGCGCAGCGCAAGGAGATTGTGGCACGCCGTCACCCCGGACCCGCAATGGCAGATGACGGCTTGATCAGCGGAGACACCGAGAGCCCGATAGCGGGCGCGAAGGTCGCCCGACGATCGAAAACGACCGGTGATCGGATCGATATTGTCGGCCCAGGGCGCGCTTTTTGCTCCGGGGATGTGCCCGAGTCGCGAATCCACCGGGTTTGGCTCGCCGCGGAATCGTTCCGACGACCGGGCGTCGAGAATCACGGTTGAGGCACTGCGTCGGAGACTGTCGACTCCAACGACGTCGATCAGTTCGTCAACCGGCCATGGTTGAACGGTGAAGTTCGTATCGTCCTTCCACGATGGAAGCTCGTTCGACAGCGTCCCTGTCCATGCCGAAATTCCACCGTCGAGCACGGCGACACGATGCCCGATCCCGTTGAGCATCCACCAAAGGCGGGCTGCGATCGATCCGCCGGCATCGTCGTAGGCAATCACCGTTGTCGCATCGCCGATGCCCACGCGCTTCATTGCCTCGGCGAAGTGCTCGGGGCTCGGAAGCGGATGACGGCCGGGGCCGTGACTCGGGTCGCCGGCCAGGTCACGGTCGAGGTCGACGAACACTGCACCGTCGATGTGTCCGGCATCGTAGGCGGCCTCGCCGCTGCGCCCGTCGATGTACCACCGCACATCGGCCACCACGAGGTCGGGGTGATCTCGATTCGTGGATAACCAATGCGCGCTCACGATCGGGCCGGGAAGGAGAAGTTCAGTCACACCCAGCGAGCGTATTAGGCCGCGCTGCACCGCGCTACTACTGGCGCAGAAACCTGCAGGCTCGACGTACTTGATGCTGACTCAATGCTGGAGCGAACGCGCCGGTGATGCGCGTCGAAGCTGGGTCGGAACTAACCCGTGAACTCTGCAGCCCGCGTTTGGAGGGTCGAGAGCAGTTCGTCAAAACTCTTCGAAAACGATGCGACGCCTTCCTCTTCAAGCACCTGCGCCACATCATCCATGTCGATACCGACGACAGGAAGCGCTTCCCAGACACGGTGGGCCTCGGCGATAGCCGCGACTGCATCGATAGTGCGCGCAAGTGTCGCATGATCGCTCAGAGCCACAAGCGTGTTCTCGGGAAGCGTGTTAACGCTATCCGGGCCGATGAGCGTGTCGACGTAAAGTGTGTCGGGGTATGACGGGTTCTTGGTAGATGTGGATGCCCACAGCGGTCGTTGCGGGTGCGCGCCGAGGGCGGCCAGCTTTTCCCATCGCGGCCCGGAGAACGAGCGCCTGAACAACTGGTATGCAAGGACACCCTGAGCCACGGCCGTCTTGCCGCGAAGGGCCAAAGCCTCGGGCGTGCCGACCTTATCGAGTCGACGGTCCACTTCCGAGTCGACCCGCGAGATGAAGAACGACGCCACGCTCGCGACGTTGGAAAGGTCGGGGTTTGTCTGGGCCAACTGTTCGAGTCCGGCGATGTATGCCTCAATCACCTCGGCGTAGCGGACCAGAGAGAAAATGAGCGTGACGTTGATGTCGCGACCCTCACCGATCATGGTTTCGATCGATGCAACACACGGCTTCGTGGCCGGAATTTTGACCATGAGGTTCGGGCGCTGAACCGTCGAGTGGAGGTATCTGGCTGCGGCTGTCGTACCCGGTCCGTCATGGGCCAAGGCGGGCGATACTTCAAGCGATACGTAACCATCAACCCCTTTTGACTGCGTGTGCACTCCGGTAAGAAGGTCGCACGCGCCGCGTACGTCGTCGATTGCCATCACCCAGTAGGCGTCTTCGACACCTGATCCGCCCTCCACGAGCACCTTGAGTTGGGCGTCGTAGTCATGTGAGCCGGAAATCGCTTTCTGGAAGATGGTCGGGTTGCTCGTCACACCGCGGATCCCGCGCTTCACCAGACCTTCAAGGGTGCCGTCGGCTACGTACTCCCGCTTGAGATTGTCGAGCCAGGGGCTCTGTCCGAACTCCGAGGAAAGAGCGTGAAGTCGATCGGTGGTCATGGTTCTCCTTGGTGGGATGCGTAATTTCGGAAAAGGTTCGGCGGACTTCTACCGGTCGGCTAGTCGTCGCCCTCGAGCAGCATGAGCGCAGCCTCGGCGACGGATTCGGGGGTGAAGCCATACTCTTCGAACAACTGCTCGGCCGGCCCGGACGCGCCCCAGGTATCGACGGTGACGGCGAGGTCCGCCCATCGTTCCCAGCCGAACGAGGAACCCATCTCGCACGCGACCACGGGAATGCCGGGAGGGAAGATGGTGTCGAGGTAGGCCTCGTCCTGCTGATCGAGGAGATCCCACGACGGCATCGATACAACCTGCGCACTCCAGCCTTCGGAGTCGAGCAGAGTTGCCGCAGCAACGCAATGCTGAACCTCGCTTCCGGTTCCGACAAGCACCACATCTGGTCCGTCGCCGTCGGCTTCCCGCAAGACGTAGGCACCCCTGGCCACGCCTATCGTGGCCAGCTCCGCGGTGCCGGAAAGGACCGGCACTTTCTGCCTGCTCAAGACGAGTGCTACCGGCCCGTCCTCGGCCGCGATGGCGATCTGCCACGCTGCCGCTGTTTCATTTGCGTCGGCCGGTCGAATCAGGCATAACCCCGGCATTGCCCGCAACGAGGCAAGTTGCTCGATTGGCTGGTGGGTGGGGCCATCTTCGCCGACGCCGATCGAGTCGTGCGTCCACGAGTAAATGACCTTCAACTTGCTTATCGCTGCGACACGCACGGAGCCCCGCATGTAGTCACTGAACACGAAGAAGGTTCCTCCCACGGGGATCATGCCGCCGTGGGCGGCCATGCCGTTCATCACACCACCCATGCCGTGCTCGCGAATGCCGTAGTGGATCAGCCGGCCTTCGGGAGTGACAGCGGAGAATGTCCCGACGTTTTTGAGCTGCGTGCCTGTATTGCCGGTGAGGTCGGCTCCGCCGCCGATGAGCGAGGGTACCGACGCAAGAAGCGCGTTCAGACACTCGCCGCTTGCTGCTCGTGTTGCCACCTCCCTTCCGGCCTCGTATGAGGGAAGCGCAGAACGGTCCACGCTGGTGACCGGGTTCAGGCAGGCATCGAGGGCAGCGCCCCGGTCCCCGGCCGTCTCCGCCCGCCCAGCCCACGCGTCGACGAGGGATGCCCCGCGACGACCGGCCCGTCGGTACCGCTCAAGGACCTCGGCGGGAACGTAGAAGTCTTCAGCCGGGAGCCCGAGGATCACCTTTGTCTTCGCGATCTCCTCGGGCCCGAACACTTCGCCGTGCGCGGCGGACGTATCCACCCGACCTGGCGACGGGTAGCCGATATGGCTACGGAGACGAATGAGCGTTGGCTTGTCGGTGACGGCCATGGCGCGGCGAAGGGCCGCTTCCAGAGCATCCAGGTCATTGGCGATCTCACCGACCTCATCCACGTCCCATCCGTAGGAGCGGAAGCGCATCCCCGCATCGTCGTTCACGGTGAGTTCGGTCGCTCCATCGATCGTGATGTGGTTGTCGTCGTACACACAGATCAGCTTTCCGAGACCGAAGTGACCCGCCATCGATGCTGCTTCGTGGCTGATGCCTTCCATAAGGTCGCCGTCGGAGACGAAGGCAAACGTGAAGTGGTCGCATACGTCTTTGCCGAAACGGGCCCGAAGGTTCGCCTCGGCGACCGCCATACCGACGGCGTTGGCTAGACCCTGGCCGAGGGGACCGGTGGTCACCTCGACTCCGGCGGTGTGCCCGCGTTCAGGATGACCGGGCGTCTTCGATCCGATTTGACGGAAGTGCTTCAGGTCATCGAGTTCAAGCCCGAATCCGGAGAGATACAACACGCTGTAGAGAAGTACGGAGGCATGGCCGGGGGAGAGTACGAACCTGTCGCGGTCAAACCAGTCGGGTGATTCGGCGTCGAAGTTCATTACCCGCGTCCACAGGACGTGGGTCAACGGTGCCAATGCCATGGCGGTTCCACTGTGTCCGCTGTTGGCCTTTTGAGGGGCATCCATGGCTAGGCCGCGTAGCACGTTGACAGCGAGTTGATCGATCGTGTCGTAGGAACTGGTTGACGGCGGTGCGTCAAACACATTCCCTAGGGGCCCTGTCGACATGAATCGCTCCGTTTCGTAGTTGTTTGGTCCGTAAGATGTCCGTTAGCGCTGACGGTCACGGATCGGTCGGGACCGTCGGGTACGGCGACAGCCAACGGACCGGCCGTTTGGCCTCAACACTCCGTCTGAGCCCATCAAACCGTAGTGCGCCGAGCGACGCTGATGTTTACAACTCGCCGGGGTCCATCGAAGAACACCAGAGCGGTCAAGGACGGGTAATTGACCGGGGCTGGGGGACGACCCTGACTCACCCCAAAACCAGGTCGAGGCTCGCGACGACACCGCAATCGGTGACCCGTATCACCATCGGTGGCGGTGCCGCCGGTTCGGCTGAAAAGTGCGGCAGAATATGCGAGACGGAGAAGAGTTTGGCAGTGGTTGGTCCCACATCACGAAAAGGTTACGAACAGATGTCAACGAGGCGAACTGCCTGGATGGGCGCGAGGATCCCGGTACTTGTCCTGGTCGCACTGATCGGTTCCGGGGCGATGTTGTGGGGAGGGGCCGTGGTGGCGCAGACCTCGACGTCCGTTCCACCGGCGTCAAGCGCTCCGGTTCCTCCGACGTCGTCCGGTCCGTCGATTCCAGGCAACCCGTCCGCCACTACCACCGGGTCATCAACGTCGAACCCTTCAACGTCGAACCCTTCAACGCCAAGCAGTTCGACCGTGGCGGGTTCGCCCACTGGCGCGGTGACGACGGTACCGGTTCATCCCGGCACCGACCCATCGCCAACGACACCTCCCCTGTTCCTCAGCGGCCGTGTCCTGAAGCAGGGCATGAAGGGCGCCGACGTTCTCGCGATGGAGCGAAAGCTCGACCTTCTGAAATATTTTCCGGGGAAAGTCGACGGGAAATTCGACAGCCAGACCTGGCAGGCGGTCATTGCGTTTCAGAAATTCAACGGATTGAAGCGAAACGCGCAGTTCGACGTGGCAACGCAGGAGCGACTCTTCGGTGCAACAGTTCCCGGAGGTGTGATCCCCAACGGGGGTCTGCCGCGAGTTGAGGTTGACATCAATCGTCAGGTCGCCCTGATCTTCGACGAGTACGGTTTGTCGCGGGTTGTGGCTGTATCGAGCGGAAGCAACAGGTCGTACTGCGACAACGCGAAGCCTCGAGACGGTGAGACGGACTTCAAGCCGTACAAAGTATGCGGCGACGCCCGAACCCCCCGAGGGAACTTCAAAGTACAGAGACGTATCAAGGGAACGCGGCAGAGCTCGCTCGGGACGCTCGTCAACCCGCTGTATTTCAATGGTGGTTACGCGATTCACGGTTCACCGTCGGTCCCCGGGTACCCGGCCTCGCACGGCTGCGTCCGGGTTACGAACGTGACGTCGAACTGGATGTTCGACAACGTCGCCGACGATACGCCGGTCTACGTGTTCGACTGAGGCGGGGCCGCGGACCCCTCAGTCCAGACGGCAGCGGTCGCGGCCACACGGTGGCCCGTGAGGGAAGTTGGCGCTGATTTCACCGTGAGACTTTTTGTCCGGTGGCACGGACGTCTCGAGGACGTGAAAATTGGTACCCGGCATTTTTGGAGCACAGTCAGTCAACCGAACAGTAAGGCGGTCGCCCCGGTCCGTTGGGCCACGTTTTCGTTGCCAGCGTGGCCGAAAACGACCGAGCACGACACTCCACTGACCGGAGCGTCGGTGAGTTCGTGAATGTTGGCGAGGATCTCCGCACCTCCCCGGCTTCCGCCGACTCCGGTTTTCGAACAGGTGAAAAGCAGCGTTGACGCTACCGGCGTAGCGGCGCTTACCGCAGCCACGGATCCTTCGAAATCGGAGGCGACCGACCTGTCGATTGCGGCGTGGAACTGCACCGATGCGCCCACCGGCGTTTCACCATCGAGCCCCAGTGCGCCTGACGATCGGTCAAAACCGACAACGTTGCAGATGAAGAAGCTGCCGGCGTGGCCTTGCGGATCGGAGGCGGATCTAAGCGGGCGATCGGTGTTGACCCCGAGATAAACGCCCCCCCGAAGGACGCTGCGCCCCGCCTCGTCGAGCGAATTCGCAATGGAATCGAAGACGGCCTTCGCCGGTTGACCGTTCAGTTCGTACATGACGCGTCGCTCAGACTTCGTAACGGTTACGGTCGGCCCGATGGGCGAGCATTCATGGGATGAGACCCGGCGGCGCGGGGTATGTTCGTACATCAAGACACCGATGGCGCCGCCGGTCATGACACGGTGATTGAGGCCTAACCGGCCGGCCCCCGGTTGTCGGGCCGCCGACATCGTGCCTCCTGTTACCGCAAGCCCCGGCCAGCGTCGGTTGACCATTTTCAAGAATGACTCGGCCGGGAACGAGAATGGGTCCCCCAGTACAAGCATTCCCGTCGCTCCCGACACCTCATGGTCAAGCCGTGCGGCCAGGTCCTCCAGCGACTCGTCGTCGTTGAACTCATCGTTGGCGGTCGGATCGACATGAAACGAAGAAACGCGTCCGACGCGTGCGGCCCACAACGAGATGCCCTGGCGGTGATCGACGGTCGTGGCGTTGCTCAGGACCGAGGCGGATGTAGTAGCGAGGAGCGCAGACGGCCGAAGCACAGAACGGACCACGGCGACCACATCCTCGAACGTGCCGGTAAGGTCCGGTGTCATTGCCACGACGACCAGGTCGGGATGAGGTCCGACCCGCTCCAGCACCTCACCGACGGCCTCACCAACTGCAATGCTCGGGACCGGATGCTGCGAGCAACTGGCCCCGAACCGCGATGTCTGCACATCGCCGACACTAATTGCCATCGGACCTCCGTAGCTTCCGCTGACCCGACCCTGAGAGGAGTCAGCGCGACCCCAAAACCCGGTACCGAACGATCCCCGCAGGCGGAAGACGATGGTGCGGTCGAAAGCAGCACTATCGTTCGGCGATGGATTCCGAGGCCCGAGACGGAGTAACGGCTCCGTCGACGCGCGAAACCATTCTCGCCGCAGCCGAGCGTTTGTTTGCCGAAAAAGGCTACGACGGTACGTCGCTGAACGACATAGCCGCTGCCGTTGGCATCCGCCGCCCCAGCCTGCTGCACCATTTTGAATCCAAAGACGTCCTTTACAACGACGTGTTCGCACTCCATATCGGCGATTGGTTTATCCGGGTGCTCGGCGCAACGGAGCACAAATCTGACGGTTGGTACAAGCTCGACCAGGTCCTGGAGACGGCCTTTCTCTTCTTTCTCGAAAACCCGGACTTTGTCCGGCTCGTGCGACGCGAGGCCCTCGACCGTCACCTCCCCGTGAACCTCGGAGAAACGCTTCGTCCGCTAATGCTGCGATCGTGCGCGTTCTTCGAGCGCGAGATGTCAGCCGGTAGGTTTCGACGCCACGACCCGGAACAGCTTCTGCTGACAGGGTACGGTGCGCTGCTCTCCTATTTCAGCGACGTTCCCTTCCTCGATGCGTTGACGTCTCGTGATCCGCTTTCGCCCGAGGTGCTTCGGAGCCGATTCGACCATCTCCGGACGTTCTTCCGGTCTGCGCTTGATCCGTACAGCGCTCCGGAGCCTTTTGTGCTCGGGTTGGTCCCAAACGGATCCCGAGAGAACCCCGCCGATCAGGACTGGCCCGAAGCGGGCCGGTCGGACTCGGGCGCGCCGTTTGCGCGTGCCGGTGGTCCCGCCCGGTCCGACTCACCGGATGGCAACAGCCCGTGAATTCGACCTTCTCCACTTCGATCAGCCGGGCCGTCGCAGTCGTTCTCGTCTTCGTAGGCCTCGCCGGCGGCGGACTCCTCGTAGCTTCGAGTTCGTCGGGGAACGTATCGAAGCCGGTGCCGGTGCCGGGGCAGGTTGGGGTGCTGTCGGCGCAACGGGTACCGCAGATACTCAGGCTGGCCGTGGCGCGTCAACGCCTTTCGGGGGTGGTGGCCGATCAACTAGGAGCCGAGGCCCTGAGTTCCGCGCTTGCCAAGTCGTGCGTCGTGATCGATACTGCCGGCGGGCTGGTCGTCTCCCGGAACGCCGACCAAACGGTTCTTCCCGCTTCGACTCAGAAAATTCTGACGGCCACGTCGGCCCTGGCCCGGTTGGCCCCGTCGACGACGTTTCGGACCGAAGTTCGTTCGACCTCGGCTCCGACGGGTACCACCCTGACCGGCGATCTCTGGATTGTCGGCGGCGGCGATCCGCTCCTCGAAACGGCGGAGTACACGAAAACCCAGAAACACGAGTCCGATCTCGCAACACGATTCGATGATCTGATAGATCAGATCGTGAGATCAGGCGTCACGACGATCAGCGGGAGCATCGTCGGTGACGGTCGGCGTTTCGACAACGAGAGCCGCGTCAAGACATGGAAGCGGTCGTATGTCAGGGCGGGTGAGGTCGGCGTGATTTCGGGTCTGATGGTCGATGACAACTTCACCGTCGTCAACGCGAAGAAGCAACGGGTGGCAGCGACCGATGCTCCCGTTGACGCCGCCCGACTGCTGCAGGCGATGCTTGCCGTTCGAGGGGTCACGGTCTTGGGAAAACCCCGGTCACCGACCGAAAAGGAACGTTCCGCCGAACTCGAGGTCCCGAACGTCGTTGCGATGGTCGAGTCGAAACCGATCGCCGACATCGTCGGGGAGATGCTTCGCTGGAGCGACAACACCACGGCCGAGATGCTGCTGAAAGAAGTAGGCCGCTCTGCCGGGTCGGTCCCGGCCGCCGGCTCGTGGACGCTCGGGTTGCAGAACATGGAACGTTCGCTCCGGCTCGCCGGTGTTTCCCGGAAAGGCACACACCTGGTCGACGGATCGGGCCTCGACGTCTCGAACCGGGTGACGTGCCGCACGCTTCTCGACACGATCAAAAGCCATCCTCCAACCAGCGCGTTCTTCGCCGGGCTCCCCGTGATGGGGCGCACGGGAACGTTGCGCTCGCGCATGCGCAACACCGATGCCCAGGGAAAAGTTCGGGCCAAGACCGGCACACTCAACGGTGTGTCGTCGTTGGCGGGCACGGCCGACGCGTCCGATGGTTCGACGTTGGCGTTTTCGATGGTGTTCAACGGATTGTCGTCGACGGGCGATGGCGTCGCTGCGGCCGACGCGATCATTTCCGCTCTCGTGAAGTTCCCCGATGCGCCCCCGCTGCGCCAATTTCACCCCGGTCTGCCCAACCCCTGACGCCGAGGGGCCAAGTAGTTTGACCCAAAGCGAGGGTAGGGTGGGGAGGTGAAGCAAGACACGGTGCTACCGATGTTTCCTCTCGGATCCGTCTTGTTCCCCCATCTTGGCCTTCCGCTTCGGGTGTTCGAACCACGATACAGACAGTTGGTTCTCGACTGCCTCGAACACGGCAATGAGTTTGGGGTCGTCCTGATCGAAAGGGGCAACGAAGTGGGTGGCGGTGATGCCCGGTTCGACATAGGGACCATCGCCCGCATCGTCGATGCTGCGCCGCAACCCGACGGCACCTGGTCAGTAATGTCAGTTGGTACCGGACGGGTGCGGGTCACGCGCTGGCTTGACGACGATCCGTATCCGAGAGCCGAAGTTCGCCGGCTGATCGACGAGGTGCCCTCCGACTCGGAAAAAGAAGCGATCACGACGGTGATCGAACGCTTGCGTCGGACGCTACGTCTTTGTGCCGTGGCCAAGGTACCAGCGGTGCCCGCCGACGTCCTACTGAGTGACGATCACGCGACAGCCCTATGGCAGGCCTGCGCGATAGCCCCGATCGGGGCTCTCGATGAATTGACGTTGCTACGATCTCCGACCACAACCCAGCGAGTCACCCTTCTGTCGGCGCTCCTGGACGATCAGGACCTTCTCCTTGGGCCTAGAATCGGCGGCGATTGAGTCGGTGTTCGGTGTCGCAAGCTCCGGATTTGTTTCTGACCCCAACCAGCCGGACCTAGCGTCGTCGAGTTACCTGGCGCACGAATCTCCTGCAGTCATCCAAAGCCGATCATCATTGACAACGAACATCCCGAACGAACATCCCGAACGAACTTTCACAACGAAAAGGAACCTGTGGCTTCAGAATCAAACTCTTCGAAACGTTCCCTGATCGAGAGAATGTTGGGATCTGCAGGTCCGGCGGTCGCGAAGGTGAAGAGCGTCAACCCGGCCGCTGCGAAAACGTCGGCGACCCGAGGGGTCACCGAAACCAAAGAGCTCGTATCTCTCGCGCTTGGGTACATAAAGCAGGAGACGAAGGAACCGCTCTCCGGCATCGGCCGCCTCCTCGCGTTCGGACTCGGTGGGGCGATCTTGATGGGGTTCGGACTCATCCTCTACGCGTTTGCCCTACTGCGGGGGATCCAGGGAGCGTTCGCCTACGTGCGGGCCGACGGTGAAAGGGGCCCGTGGAGCGGAAGCCTCACGTATATCCCGTATTTCCTTACGGGGGTCGGTTGTCTGGTGACGATCGGCATCGTCGTGTCGATGCTGGTTCGGGCCACGAAGCGCACAAAGCGAAATGGAGCAGGTCAGTGACCAAAACGTCCAACACGGGCACTCCGGGCGTCGATCGTCCGATTAAGCGTGATGATCTTGAGAAGAGCCTCCGCTCGATCAAAGACGATATCGACTCGGTGAAGGAATCCGCCTCGGGGCTCGGTGTGGCTGCAGTTATCGCGGTTGCCCTGATCTTGGTCCTGCTCGCATTCTTGATCGGAAGACGTCGTGGCAAACAGAAGTACGCATTCGTTGAGATCCGAAGGGCGTAACGGGTGTTGAAGTCTCTTATCCGCACATGGGTGAAGACGTCGATCATCTCCAAAGGCGTCCGGGGACAGTCCACGTTCTGGTTGGCCATCGGAGCACTCGGCGTTGTTCGCAGGTATTTCGTGCAAAATGGGCGCCGCACCGAGCGGATCGCATTGCGGGAACGGCTGCGGCCTGGTGACGAACTCTCGCTCCGTTACTCGGGTAAGCCGGGTCGCACGACCCGTAAGGAAATCGCCGAGGTTCTCCGGCGCAAGACGGCGGTGGCGGCCGCTCATGCAAAAGAGGATGCGAGACTTCAGGCGAAGATTGACAAGGGTGGATTTGGTGCGAGACGCGCAGCAAAACAGCTAGTCGCGCTCGGGCCGAAACGCTCGTGAACGGTCGTCCCGAATGAGCCGTCCGCTTCTTGTCGGCGAGAAAGTTGTAATCGTCGATTCGAAGAAGCGGCGCTACCTCGTGACCCTGGCCGAAAATGCTGAATTCCACTCGCATGCGGGATTCTTTCCCCACTCCATGCTGATCGGATCTGAAGAGGGTGTCACCGTCCGGTCCTCCGGGGGAGCGAGGTACACGGCCATCCGCCCCACCCTCGCCGAGTTTGTCCTCAAAATGCCCCGTGGCGCTCAGGTGATCTACCCGAAGGATCTCGGAGCCATCTTGATGCTGGCCGACATCTTTCCGGGGGCCCGGGTACTTGAGTCGGGTATAGGTTCGGGAGCGATGTCGATGACGTTGCTTCGCGCCGGAGCCGAGGTGATCGGCTACGAAATCCGGGAGGACTTCGCCAAAAAGGCTCAGGAGAATGTTCGGGCTTTTCTTGGGGAGGAGGCGGCGAACCGCTACCGCGTTGAGGTGCGTGACTGCTACGAAGGAATCAGCGAAACCGGCCTTGACCGGATCGTGCTCGATCTTCCCGAACCGTGGAACGTGATTCCCCACGCGGCGAAGGCCCTTCGAACGGGTGGAATCATTCTGTCCTACCTTCCCACCATCACCCAGTGCGCCACGTTACGGGCGATGCTCGGGGATTACGGGTTTGCCATGGCGGAGACGATCGAAGTTCTCCACCGGGGGTGGCACATCGAAGGTATGTCGGTTCGGCCAGATCACCGGATGGTGGCCCATACCGGTTTTCTGACCCAGGCCCGCCTCCTGGGCGACGATGCACCCGTGGAATTCCTTCGCCCGGCGAAGGAATCGCCCATCGACGCCGGCTTCGACCTTGAGATATTCGATACTGCGACCGACAGTGTCGATGGGAGCCTCGACGACCGTCTGGCTGTCGATCTCGACCCGGACAGCCTCGATACCTAACGGGCCGGGTAGTCGGCCGGGCCATCGCGACAATCGCCGGAAGCATCCCCCGTACGTGGGGCTTTCCGTGCGAATTTGGACGGTATGAATGGCTTGGATATCGCGATTGCGTTCGCGGCAATCGGGGCCTTCGTCGGGGGATACCGACGCGGGCTGCTCGTGCGGGCCAGTTCGCTGGTAGGACTGGTCCTCGGGGTGGTGTTGGCGGGCCAAAACATGCAGACGCTGTTGGATATGGCCGGTCCGCCGTTGGAGGATCGTCGCCTGCCGTACATCGCAGGCTTTTTTCTGCTCGGCGCTGTGCTGGGACGCGCCGGCGGTGTGTTGTTCGGGGGTTGGTTCCGTGGTCGCATGCCAACGCACACACTCCGACAAGCCGACCGATTCGGGGGTGGAGTGCTCGGGCTCGTGGGTGTGGTGTTTACCGTGTGGCTCGTCGTGCCGATGATGGCCCACATACCCGGGTGGCCCTCGGAGTCGAGTAGAGCGTCGGCGGTGGGGCGGGTGTTGGCTGACAAGGTCCCGAGTGGACCCGACCTTTTCGGGTCAGTGCGCAGATTGACCAAAGGTGGGCAGTTTCCGGTGGTGGTGAACGCGATCAAACGATCACTTGACAGCGGTCTTCCTCCGGTCGAGGCACCTCTGGATGTCACCACCCAGACACTCGTTGAAGCGTCGATCGTCGAGGTCTCAGCCTCCACGTGCGGAGTCCTGTCTGACGGCAGTGGGTTTTCCGTGGGCGATGGCAACGTGGTGACGAATGCCCACGTGATAGCAGGAGCGGTCGCTATCAGTGTTGTCGACAGCAAAGGTGTTGTCCGGCCAGCGAGAGTGACTGTGCTCGATCCTCAACGCGACCTGGCTTTGCTGAGTGTGCAGGGCTACACGGCGCCCGCGTTGTCGTACGGTGTTGTTGATCTGGGCGAGGAGGTCGGTGTCTTCGGCCACCCGGTGGGAGGGGCGCTGCGGGTCGCTCCGGCCGGAATCCGCGAGATGCTCGATTCCGTCGGGCGCGACATCTACGACGGCAAGCGGACGCGGCGGCCGGTGCTCGTGCTGTCCGGAAGACTTGAACCGGGCGACTCCGGGGCTGCGGTGGTAGCCCGAAGTGGCCGACTCGTCGGTGTGGCGTTTGCCGTTGCGCCGGACCGGCCGGGTACCGCATATGCGTTGCCGATTTCCGAGCTTTCGGCGTTTCTCGAATCGGCGAAAACCCCGACGGGCAAGGGGATCCCGGGCCGTTGCCTACGGTGAGCCCGATCGATGCTCGCCGGGAGGCGACACCGGTCGGACTGCGACGTCCGGACAGTCAGGGCGCCTTGATGACGCTACGGTTTCCTCCGGGCGGCAGACATGGGAACCGGCACACACGGAAACAGGGCCGACGCGGAAACGCCCGGCCTGAGCCGGGCGTTGCCTTCGCGTTTACCGGATGGGCGTCCGGAGGGGGCTATTCAACTTCGATGAAGATGCACTCGCCAGGGCACTCTTCTGCCGACTCGATCGTGGCATCTTGCATATTGTCTGCAACATTGGCGAGCCCTTCGGGTCCACCCGGGTCCGAAAACACCTTCGCACCTTCCTTCACGTACGCGAGGCCATCGTCTAGGAGCGTAAACACCGAAGGTGCGATCTCCTCGCAAAGACCATCACCCGTGCAGAGGTCCTGGTCGATCCAAACTTTCATGCCCATTGGGACTTCCTGCCTTTTTACGATGTTGAGGGGGCTTTTGCCTTGTCCAACGGCAAACGATAGAACCCTATCAACATCGGCGGGCCAATCGTGTACCTAAACGGCACTAAGCGCGAATTTGTCGACGTCATTCTCAGCACCCCGATTTGCCCCCGATGCGTCAGGACACGACCCGAGTGGAGGGATTGTCTGCATGCAAATCGTTGGTGTTGCGCGTGCGAGGAACTAGGGTTCGAGTTGAGCAATTAGAGAGGAGGCGACATGGCAACGGGTGATCGCAAAACCAACGAGTACGAATTGCGACTTGGGTCATACGCACGCGAGGTCGACGAACTCCAAGAGCAAATCAAAATTCTTGAAGACGAAGTGGTCAACCTTCGCCGAAAACTACAGGACGCCCCTAAACGGGTTCGCACGCTTGAAGAGCGGCTCCTAGAGACTAAGGGCCAGCTCACCGCAGCCGTGAGCCAGAACGAAAAACTTTCGTATACGTTGCGCGAAGCGCGTGATCACATTGCCGCACTCCGCGAAGAAGTAGAGAAGCTGACCCAGCCCCCAAGTGGGTACGGCACGTATCTCGGGAAGAACGACGACGGCACCGTCGACGTCTTCTCGGCCGGTCGCAAGATGCGGGTTTCGTTGCACCCTGACCTCGACGAAGAACCGCTCGCCCGCGGTCAAGAAGTTGTGCTCAACGAATCGTTCAACGTGATCATGGCGAGGCGCTTTGACGGGAACGGCGAGGTCGTCACGTTGAAAGAAGTTCTCGAAGACGGACAACGGGCCATCGTCACCGGTCGCGCCGATGAGGAACGCGTTGTGGAACTCTCCGAGCCTTTGCTGACCGAAAAGCTCCGTTCCGGTGACTCGCTCCTCATGGACCCCCGTTCCAATCTGGTTCTGGAGCGGTTGCCCCGTCCCGAGGTCGAAGAGCTTGTCCTAGAGGAGGTTCCCGATATTTCCTACGAAGACGTCGGTGGCCTCGATTCACAGATCGAGATGATCAAAGACGCGGTGGAGTTGCCGTTCCTGCATCAAGACCTGTTTCACGAACATAAGCTCCCAGCACCGAAAGGTATCCTGCTCTACGGACCTCCCGGCTGTGGAAAGACCCTCATTGCCAAAGCCGTGGCCAATTCGTTGGCAAAAAAGGTGAGTCAGGTCACCGGAAAGCCGGCGGCACGCAGCTACTTCCTCAACATCAAGGGGCCGGAGCTTCTCAACAAGTACGTCGGGGAAACGGAACGTCAGATTCGTCTGATCTTTCAGCGGGCCCGGGAGAAGGCTGAGGAGGGCGTGCCGGTCATTGTGTTCTTCGACGAAATGGACTCGCTCTTTCGCACCCGCGGCACCGGTATCAGCTCCGACATGGAGTCGACAATTGTTCCTCAGTTGTTGGCCGAGATCGACGGCGTGGAGACTCTGAAGAACGTCATCGTGATTGGCGCTTCGAACCGCGAAGACCTCATCGATCCGGCGATACTGCGCCCGGGGCGGCTCGACGTGAAAATCAAGATCGAGCGCCCTGATGAACGAGCCGCCAAGCAAATCTTCGGCCGCTACCTGACTAGTGATCTGCCACTTGACCCGGAGGAGATTGAAACCCTCGGCGGGGGAGATCCGGAGAAGGCAGTTCGGGTAATGATCGAAGGCTGCGTTACGGAAATGTACCGCACAGCCGAAGACACGAAATTCCTCGAGGTGACCTACCAGAACGGCGACAAGGAAGTCATGTACTTCAAAGATTTCTCGTCGGGTGCGATGATCGAGAATATCGTGCGCCGGGCCAAGAAGCTTTCGATCAAGCGTCAGATCGCAGGTCTCGGCAAAGGTATCCGCGCTGACGATCTTATTGAGTCGACCCATCAGGAGTTCAAGGAGCAGGAAGACCTGCCCAACACCACGAACCCCGACGATTGGGCGAAGATCTCAGGCAAAAAGGGGGAACGTATCGTCTACGTGCGAACGATCATCTCGAAGGGTCCCGACAAGGAACCTCTCGGTGGACGCGCGATCGAGCGCGTCGCAACCGGCCAGTACCTCTAAGGCGAGGGCCACGACAAGCAGCGGCGGTCGTTGCCCTCAACGGTGCGCCTTGCGCCCCTCTGCACCCAACGTGTGTTTTCGCGCGAAATATCGGCTGGGCTTGGTCGCCCCGAAAAAACCCGCGAGCGTTCAAAACGGCTGCCCCACACCACCTCACGACTTGCGCGTTGCTGAACTAGGGTCGGCGCGGAGGTAGCAATGGCAATTCCCAAAGTGATGGGTATCGAAACCGAGTACGGAATCGTTGTGACGGGCGCACCCGACATGAACCCCATCCAGTCGTCGAGCCTTCTCGTAAACAGCTTCGTGCAGTCACTCGGTCGCGCCCCATCGGCGAAGGTGTCCTGGAACTTCGACGATGAAATGCCCGGCAACGACGCCCGTGGTTGGGCGGTCGGAGGCGCGATGCCCCCGGAGGTCGAAACTCATCTCGTCAACGCAGTTCTAACCAACGGTGCCCGGTTCTACGTGGACCATGCGCATCCCGAGTACTCGAGCCCCGAGTGTCGGGATGCGCTCTCGGCCACGCTGTTCGATCTGGCGGGGGAACGGGTGCTTCTCGCCGCGATGGCGGAGGCGTCGAAGCTATTGCCCGGAAAGCAGGAGGTGGTGGTCTACAAGAACAACTCCGACGGCAAAGGAAACAGCTACGGCACGCACGAGAACTATCTGATGGACCGTCGTTTGCCGTTCATAGACGTTGTAACCAACCTCATGCCTTTCTTTGTGACGCGTCAGATCTTTTGCGGTGCCGGAAAAGTGGGCTGCGAACTTCCCGGCGTGCATGACGTACCGTTCCAAATTACTCAGCGCGCAGACTTTTTCGAAGAGGTGGTCGGTCTCGAAACGACGCTGAAACGCCCGATCATCAACACCCGCGACGAACCGCACTCCGACTCGCAACGATACCGTCGTCTCCACGTGATCGTTGGCGATGCCAACATGAGCCAGGGTGCGACGTTTTTGAAACTTGGAGCGACCGCGATCATCTTGTCGATGGTGGAAGACGGTGTGTTGAAAGGGAAGAATTTCGCCATGGTGGACCCGGTCCGATCACTCCGGGCGGTGAGCCAGGACCCCTCGCTGCGTCAGACGGTCGAGCTGTACGACGGGCGGTCGGCGACTGCGCTCGACCTCCAGTGGGAATATCTCCATCTGGCGCAGGGATGGGCGGCCTCGCGGGGTTTGGAAAGCGTCGGCGACGAAGTTGGCCGAACAGCTCTGGAGCGGTGGGAGTCTGTCCTGACCGGACTTGAATCCGATCCGGTTTCGGTCGCTGACACGGTCGACTGGGTGGCCAAGAAGCGCCTTATCGACGGCTTCCGCGACCGGCACCGGTGCGAGCCCGACGACGCGCGGCTTCGCGTGATCGATCTCCAGTACCATGACCTTCGGCCGGCCAAGTCGCTGGCGGCTCGGGCCGGACTCGCGATTCTGTTCGACGAAGCTGCCATTGCAGCTGCGGTTACCGAGCCGCCGGGAGACACTCGTGCATACTTCCGGGGACGGTGTCTGCAGAAGTATTCGTCGTTCATCGCAGCGGCCAACTGGGACTCCATCGTGTTTGACCTCGGTGTGGATCCACTTCGGCGGGTGCCGATGATGGAGCCTCTACGTGGAACGAAGGCGATGGTGGGGGATTTGATCGACTCGTGCGCAACCCCTGCCGAGTTGTTGGCGAAACTGGGCGCATAGTTGTTGGCGAAACTGGGCGCATAACGCAGGACCCCAAACTCGACTTCACCCGAATGTAGAAAGTTTCTGCAGGTGAACTAAGACTAACGATGCCGAAGGTACCTTTTCTTTGCTAGGAAGGAGAGGCAAGGTCTCGACGGTGTCGGCACCAAAGCACCCTCTGTCGTTAGGAATTTCCATGAGTGAACGTGAACAGGTACGAAAACCGACCCGCGAACGAGAGTCCGCACCCGAAGCGGAAGCACCGGTTGCCTCGAAGCAGGGCGAGAAGATTAAGGCCGAACTTGACGATCTCCTCGACGAGATCGACGAGGTGCTCGAAACCAACGCCGAGGAGTTCGTCAAGTCCTACGTTCAAAAGGGTGGTCAGTGAGTCCTGCGACCGAGCCGGCCGTTTTCCGCCCAACTATGCAGGTTGCCCAGACCGGTGCGAGTTTCGTTGAGTTGCTTCGTGCCACGACCTCCGTTCCTACGGACTGGTCCGGCGCGACCGGTCAGTCGGCGAAGCACGGTGAGTCCACGGTGTTGACCCATGCCACGACGATCGTGGCGCTGCTGTACGCCGATGGCGTCGTCATGGCCGGTGACCGAAGAGCAACCGCCGGTAACGTAATTGCCCACCGGACCATGGACAAGGTGTTTCCGGCTGATCGCTACTCAGGCGTTTCCATTTCCGGTGTGGCGGGAATCGCGGCCGAGATGGTCAAGCTGTTCCAACTCGAACTTGAGCACTACGAAAAAGTTGAGGGTGTCGCGCTCTCCATCGAAGGCAAGGCGACGCGTCTGTCGAACATGATCCGAAACAACCTTCCGGCCGCTATGCAAGCCGGGATGGTCGTGATTCCAATTTTCGCCGGGTATGACCTGCGCCGAAGAGTCGGACGGATCTTCAACTACGACGTGACCGGCGGCCGCTACGAAGAGATGGAATACCATGCGACCGGTTCAGGCGGCACCTACGCCCGTTCGCTCATCAAGCAACGATGGCGTTCGGACCTGACCCGCGAACAGGCCGTCGACATCGCACTGGCCGCGTTGTTTGAAGCGGCCGATGAGGATTCGGCCACGGGTGGGCCGGACCTCGTTCGAGGGATCTATCCCTCGGTGGCGACGATTTCTGCACGTGGATACATCGATGCCGCTGATGCCGAGATAGCCGAACGTTTCGCCTCCCTGGTTGAAGCGAAGAAGCATCAGGCGAACGGTGGTGCCCCATGAGCATGCCCTATTACGTTTCGCCGGAACAGGTCATGAAGGACCGGGCCGACTACGCCCGAAAGGGTATCGCCCGTGGCCGATCCCTGTGCGGCATGAGCTTCAACGATGGTATCTGCATCGTTGCCGAAAACCATTCCCGCACCCTCCACAAGGTGAGCGAAATATACGACCGCATAGCATTTGCCGGTGTAGGCCGGTACAACGAGTTCGACCAACTGCGCATTGCGGGCGTGCGGGCCGCAGACCTGAAGGGCTATAGCTACAGCCGGGAAGACGTTGAGGCCCGGAGTCTGGCGAACAGTTACGCACAGATGCTCGGTCAGGTGTTCACTCATGAGATGAAGCCCCTCGAGGTGGAGATTCTGGTGGCCGAGGTCGGCGCGTCGACCGACGACGATCGGCTCTTCCACCTCCTCTACGACGGTACCGTCATGGACGAGGAGGGCTTTACCGTTCTTGGCGGGGAAGCCGAGGCCGTGGCTGATCGACTCAAGCAGGGGTATACGGCGAACATGGACCTGGCCGGTGCCATCACGGCGGCTGTCACGGCTTTGGCCGGGGCGGAGCGCACGCTCACCGACCGCGAGCTTGAGGTCGCTGTGCTTGATCGCACCAACGGCCGTCGACAGTTCCGCCGAATCGAAGGCGATGAGTTGACGGCGTTCTTGGTGCACTGAAGATGCGCTCGCGAACTGGGTTCCGTCCTCGGTGATGTCGAGCCCGCCCGGGGGTCCAAGAGCCGTGAACGGTGAATCAGTTGGTCGTTTGTTGACGAAAGCTGAAGTGGAGGTGCTCATGGGTGCAGTCGACACCGACCGTTTCGTCGAGGTGATCGGCTCGTGTCTGGTACAGGTTTTGGGCCAGGTCGCCGAGTGGGACGATCTGATCGATCGTGCATCGGCGTTCGGGGGATGGAGTGCCGCGCGGATACGACGAGCGAAGGATCAAGATGTCGACGCGCTTTACGACATAGCGACGGAACTGAACGAGTACCGGACACTCGTAACAGGCCGATCGTGACCCTCCTCAGGACCCGTTCCACGACGGCATCGCTGCGTAGTCGCGGAAGCTACGCCGTATTGCGTGAAGCCCGATAGGGTGCGGTGAATGGAACGACGGATATTCGGGCTGGAGAACGAATACGGGGTGACCTGTACGTTGCGCGGGCAACGTCGCCTCAGCCCCGACGAGGTCGCACGATACCTGTTTCGCCGTGTCGTGTCATGGGGGCGGAGTTCGAACGTGTTCCTTGAAAACGGGGCGCGTCTCTATCTCGATGTGGGTTCTCACCCGGAGTATGCGACGCCCGAATGTGACTCGGTGCTTGACCTTGTGACACACGACAAGGCCGGCGAGCGGATACTCGAAAGCCTCCTCGGCTCGGCCGAACAGCGGTTGCGCGAAGAAGGGATCAAAGGCGACATCTATCTGTTCAAGAACAACACCGACTCGGCCGGCAACAGCTATGGCTGCCACGAGAACTACCTGACGAGTCGAGCCGATGAGCTCAATCACTACGCAGACGTACTGATTCCGTTTCTCGTTTCGCGCTCGATCTATTGCGGTGCCGGCAAAGTCCTTCAAACGGCCCGTGGAGCCGTTTACTGTATTACTCAGCGCGCTGAACATATATGGGAAGGTGTGAGTTCAGCCACCACCCGCAGTCGGCCGATCATCAACACCCGTGACGAACCGCACGCAGATGCCGAGCGCTACCGGCGACTCCACGTCATCGTGGGCGATTCAAACATGAGCGAGTACACCACGTTTCTCAAGGTGGGTGCGGCGAGCATCATGTTGCGGATGCTGGAAGACCCGGGCGTCGTGCTCCGTGATATGACTCTTGAGAACCCGATCCGGGCGATTCGCGAGATCAGCCACGACATAACCTGCCGTCGTACCGTGCGGCTCGCGAACGGGCGCGAAGCGAGCGCTCTCGACATACAGAGTGAATATCTCAACCGTGCAATCAAATACGCCGCGTCCCGTGGTTTCTCCGACGAGGAGAACAAGGCGCTGGATATGTGGAAGCACTGCATCGAGGCCATCGAAAAGGACCCGATGACCTTGGATCGTGAGATCGACTGGGTGATCAAATACAAGCTCATCGAGGCGTACCGGGAGCGGCACGATATCCCCCTCAGCAACGCGAGGGTGGCCCTGGTCGACCTTCAGTACCATGACATACATCGCACGCGCGGTCTGTTCTACCGGATGCAGTCCAAGGGACTCGTCGAACGTATGTGTACTGAGGAAGCTATCGACGAGGCGGTTGAGAACCCACCACAGACCACCCGGGCCAAGCTCCGTGGCGACTTCATCCGGAAGGCCAAGGAACGTAAACGTGACTTCACGGTGGATTGGGTTCACCTGAAGCTCAATGATCAAGCGCAGCGCACGGTCCTCTGCAAAGATCCCTTCAAGAGCAAAGACGAACGGGTCGAGAAGCTGATCGCCTCCCTGTAATGGCGAGTTTTCGGCTCTACGGTGGCTGGCCGACCGGTCCCACCGAAAGCCCGGCGCGCGACTGCCTCCCCAGCTCCGGGTCTGAGAGACCTAGGCTGGAATTGCGTGAGTCGTATCGAACGTCTTCTCAACCTGACCGCTGCACTGCTCAACGCTGAGCGTCTGCTCAGCGCGGATCAGCTTCGCGAGCGGGTGCCGGGATACCCCGACGACAAAGCTTCGTTCCGTCGCCAGTTCGAGCGTGACAAAGACGCTCTGCGGGAATTGGGCCTTCCGCTCACGATGGAACCCCTGACGTTCGACAACGCGGCCGCCCAGTTCGGATACCGGATCTTTCCGGACGACTACTACCTTCGTGACCCGGGCCTTGCCCCTGATGAACTTTCGGCGCTGCACCTCGCGGCCCGGGTGGTCCACGTCGAGGGCCTGGAAGGAGCCGGGGCCCAGTGGAAACTCGGGCTTCCGTCCACGGTGGCGGATTCCACCGAAGGACTGCCGGTCGAGGTTGCCTCCGGGGAGACATTCGTTCCGGCCAATGAGGCACTTGCCTCCATCTTCTCTGCCATTGCGACGGGTCGGGTGGTGCATTTTGGCTACCGCGCGGAACCACGCACCGTCGAGCCCGGCCAGCTCAGCTTTCGCAACGGCCACTGGTACCTGGCGGGATTCGATACGGGCCGCAACGACGACCGTTCATTTCGCGTTGACCGGATGGACAGACCGGTCCTGGTCGGCCCAGCGGCGAAGGCGGGTCGCCCAGCAGCGGAGTTGAACCCGATCACCTCACTTCGCCGACCGTGGGAACTGGGCGACGGCGAGTCGACCCGGGCACTCGTGCGGATCGTTCCGCCGCAGTCCGTGTGGGCGCTGGCCCACCTGGGGGAAGGGGCCGTTGCGGAGCGTCACGACGACGGTTCTCTGACTTTTCAGTTCGATGTCCGAAGCGAGGGCGCCTTTCGGAGCTTTGTCCTGGGCTTTCTGGACCGCGCTGAAGTGGTCGCGCCACCGCGGTTCCGTGCCAACTTCTGCTCCTGGCTTGAGGCGATGCTCAACCGTCCATCGACCGCCGCACCAGCTCCGGACCCGGCGCGTTCCCGACCGTCGGACAAAGCGCCGGATACGACCCCCCTTTCACGACGGGGCGTGACTGGTGGCTAAGGCTTCAACCGAAGAGCGACTAAAACGGATTCTCGCCATGGTGCCATGGGTCGTAGCTCACGACGGGCCGACCGTGACCGAGACCTGCGAGCGTTTCGGATGCGCACCGGCCGAACTGGCGAGTGACATCGAACTGCTGTACCTCTGCGGCCTGCATCCGTACACGCCCGACCTGCTGATTGAAGCGGCGATTGTCAATAGGCGTGTCTTCATTCAATACGCCGAGTACTTCAGCCGACCGTTGCGCCTGACGCCATCGGAGGGACTCTCCCTCATGGCCGCGGCGACGACCCTTCTGGCCACGCCAGGAACCGACCCCGACGGACCTCTCGCTCGAGGACTGGCCAAACTGTCCGCGGTGATTGGCGGAGCAGCAGATTCCATCGACGTAGACCTCGGGGAAGTAGACGCGCAAACGTTGACAATGCTGCGCGAAGCCGCCGCGGCTCGCACCCAGGTCCATATCGACTATTACGCGTTCGGGCGTGACGACCGAACGACCCGCACTATCGAGCCGGCCGGCGTGTTTTCCACGGGAGGTCAATGGTACGTGTCGGCATATTGTCACCTGGCTGAGGCTGAACGGGTTTTTCGGATTGACCGGATACTGGTTGCCGAATCGCTCGGGACCACGGCAACCGGCCCACTGGTCGAGGCCAAGCCGGGGCTTTTCGAGCGAAGGGGTGAAGCAGGAAGAGTTCGCTTCTTGTTGCCCTCCGAGTCCTCGTGGGTCATCGAGCAGTATCCGGTCGAAGACGTGATTTCGCACAACGATGGTTCGATCGAGGTCACGTTGGCCGTGAGCGAATGGGCGTGGTTGGACCGTCTGGTTCTCCGTCTGGGAAGATCGGCGACAATTCTTGAGCAACCGGGGGATTGGGCCGGTCCGGTAGCGGCCGCCGCCCGCGTCCTGGCGAGATACGGGTAGCGGCTTGGCGGCGAGGCGCCCGACAACCTCGACAACCTCGGCAACCCCGGCAACCCCGGCAACCCCGGCAACCCCGGCGGTCCGTGGCCTGAACTACCGTGGTGACAATGTCGGACGTCGAGTTGAGCCTGGATGCGACACCGACGTTGGACCGCCCTTTCGGAGCGGAGTCAGGTCCCGACACCAACGTGCCGATAGCTCAGGCTATGCGCGGACGAAATCGCTTCCCGAAGCGACGACTGTCGATGGTCAAAGAGTGGACGGCCATTGTGACCATCGCACTGATCGTCGCGTTCCTGGTGCGCACCTTTGTAGTGCAGGCGTTTTGGATCCCCTCAGCATCGATGGTTCCCACCCTGAAGATCGGTGACCGCCTACTTGTTGAAAAGATCACACCATCGGTCCGCGATATCCACCGTCGCGAGATCATTGTGTTTGAGCGGCCCGAGGGCGTCGATCCCGACTTGAAGGACCTGATCAAGCGGGTGATCGGCCTGCCGGGTGAACTCGTCGAAGGTAGGGATCACAAGGTCTTTATCAACGGCGTGGCGCTCAAGGAGTCGTACCTTCCCAAGGGTGTGATTCCAACAGCGGACCCGTTTGGGCCCGTACGCGTTCCGATCGACTCCTACTTCGTAATGGGCGACAACCGCAGCCAGTCCTACGACAGCCGGTTCTGGGGCACGGTGGCCCGCCGCCAGGTCGTTGGACGCGCGGTTCTCCGAATCTGGCCCATAGGGTCGGTGGGTAGCCTCTAAATCTCAAGCCGGTGTGGGTGCACTATTGAACCGGGAAAGCACGTAAATGCACCCATACGGCTACTTACTGCGTGAAGCGACTGCGGAACACGCTTTGGATGGTGCCCATCATCAACTCGGAATCGTCGCAGTAGACACCGTCGATCTCCATTGCGATGAGGTCGAGGAGGATACGTTCAAACTGGGCGTCCCACCCGAACGTGAACAGGTTGAACCGGTGGAACAACGTGGTGAGGCCCAGATTCCAGTCGGTGTGGTGCATGTTTATCGCATCGATCCCGGCCGACGAAAGCCTTGCGGCATGTCGTTCGGGTCCAACCTTCAACCGCTTGAGACGCGTCGAGTCGACCAGCTTCACATCCGGAAAACGCGTCCGGTCAGCTGCCAAGCGCTCCCAGTCCCAGTCGCACAACCAGAGATTGCCGACCGCTTCGGAACCCGCGGCTCGCGCCACGTCCACCGTAGGACCGATCGCCTCGGGATCTTTGAGGTCAAGTGAAAGCGGTAAGGCCGTGCCGACCGCTGCGTACAGGTCATCAAGGCCCGGGACGTGGTCCGGTAACTCGCTCCGGTTCACGTCGCGGATCATCCGGCGGCGTACGCCCGTCTTCACGACGCCGTCGTGGTCGAGGACAGGGTGGCCGTCGGCCGTGATCCACACGTCACTTTCCAGGCCGGTAGCACCGAGGCGCTTCGCTAGCACAAAGGCATCAACGGTGTTTTCGGGTGCGTGTTTCTTGGCCCCACGATGAGCAAATCCGACAGGTGGTACACGAAGCGAAACCATCGGCCCATGAGCGTAGGCGAGATGATCCGACGCTCAGAATCGAGTCGACATCATCGCTGAGGTTCCGTGCCACGGGTCGTTTGATTCATTGTGCGCACAAGACCCCCGAGTCCCTAAATGACCCGCTCCTGACCGTCGATGGTCAGGTTGTTACGAACGCAACAACGAGAACCCGTTGCATTGGTAGCTGCAGGAGAAGGATCCACCCAACGGATTGGATGGACGAAACGTGAACTGGAGAGGTCAGACATGACCCGAATTCGTGCTCGATGCCCAGGATGTGGCGATGTCGAGTTTGGTATTGAGTCGATAGTCGTTGTCACGTCGAGCCGAGGCTCGGCGCCCAGTGGTGAATCAGCTTCATACCGATTCGAATGCCCTGAATGCTCTGATTCGGTGGAACGATCAGCGGTACCCGAAGTACTTGAGCTTCTGATGAGTGCAGGGGTTCGATGTGAGGGGACTGTGTCGGTTCACCGCGACCGGCCGCCGCTGACCGAGCGGGACCTGCAGGACTTTGAGGCAATGCTGTCAAGACCGGACTGGTTCAGCACATTCGAGTCGACGCTTCGCAACGACAACATCTGAGTCCCAGGTCCTCAACCATCGACACTGAACATCGAGCGGTCGGCGTTTAAGTCACCACATCCGAACCCGGTAACGCCCGTCGCCTTAGCGAGGTCAGCGGTAGCTTCGGGCCCATTTGCATTCCCAACCCGAACCTGCTCGGTATGCTCTATCCCGTGTTCAACATCGGAGGGGGCGAGATCCTCGTGGTCTTGCTTATAGCGATGGTCGTACTAGGCCCGGAGCGGCTGCCGAAGGCGGCGCGCGACATCGGTCGGGCCATCGCCGAGTTCCGACGCATAACGAGCGGCGTGCAGTCCGATCTCCGTGACGCCATGGGTGCAGAAGAATTTCGCGAAAGCATGGAAAGTCTTCGGAGCGTGGTCGACCTGAAGAGTTCGCTGAAGGGGGAGTTCCAGGGGCTCACCTCATCATTGACCGCCGGGGTCTATGAGACCGCTGCGGTCCCCGAATCCACGCCCATTCCGGCGTTCGACATGAACCTTGCGGCCGAGGCTCAAGCGACCACGACCACCGCGATCGCCGAACGCAAATCGGCGATGATACCGCCACCCGACGGCATGTTCTCGGGCGACGAGGTCTCCTCGACACTGGGCGATGTCTCGATTCCCACCCCGAGCTCCGGTTTCGACGACATCCACCCCGCCTCCAGATCGCAGGATACGCGCCCCCGCCTCGGGGCCTTGGACAGTTATGACCGATAGTGCCGTTGAGCAGCGCATGACGCTGGTCGAACATCTTCGGGAACTCCGGTCGCGGGTGTTCCGTTCGTTACTTTCCGTGGTGGTGGCGTCGATCGTTGCCTTTGTCTTTTGGAACAAAGTCTCAGGATTTCTGCTCGACTACTACCGCGACGCAGCGAATGATTCAAACCGGAAGTTTCCGACATTCAGCCCGCTCGACGGGCTGGGCAACCGTCTCACCGTATCGGGCTACCTCGGATTGTTCGCATCGTCGCCGGTCTGGCTGTGGGAGGTGTGGCGCTTCATTACTCCCGGGCTCAAAGACAAAGAAAAGCGCTATGCGATCCCCTTTGTGCTGTCGTCGGTTGTGCTGTTCATCGGCGGCGGGGTCGTGGCGATTCTCACGTTGCCCAAAGGCCTTGAGTTTCTGGTCCAGGTCGGCGGCAAGAGCCAGGATCCGTTCTGGACGCTCAACAAATTTGTTTCCCTCCTGACGCTCATGGTGTTGGCCTTCGGGTTCTCCTTCCTCTTTCCGGTGATTCTCGTATTCCTGGAGTTGGTGAACCTTGTGACACCTCGCCAATTGCTGTCGCGGTGGCGATACGCGATCGTCGTCATCTTCGTTATCGCTGCAGTGATCACTCCGAGCCAGGACCCGTTCACGCTGTTTGCGATGGCCATTCCGATGATCCTCTTCTACTTCATCGCGATCCTGATCGGTCGTCTTCTGAAGAAGTGAGCCCGTCTCCTCGAGAAGGGTTTGAGCGGTCACTTGCGTTTGAACTCGATGATTTCCAGGTGCGCGCCCTTGACGCGCTCGATGCCGGGTCCTCGGTGGTGGTGGCTGCACCGACCGGGTCGGGGAAAACCATCGTGGCCGAGTACGCGATCCACCGGGCCCTGACCGAAGGTCGTAAGGCGTTTTACACCGCGCCGATCAAGGCGCTTTCCAATCAGAAGTTCAACGATCTGGTGGCCCGCTACGGGGCCGAACGGGTCGGCCTTCTGACCGGCGATAACTCGATCAACCCGACCGCGCCGATCGTCGTGATGACCACCGAAGTACTGCGAAACATGATCTATGCCCGTAGTCCCACGCTGGAGAACCTCCGCTATGTGGTGCTTGACGAGGTCCACTACCTTCAGGACGCGTACCGAGGACCTGTGTGGGAGGAAGTGATCATCCACACGCCCCTCGACGTCGATATGGTGTGTCTTTCGGCGACCGTCTCAAATGCGGAAGAGTTGGCCGACTGGGTGACGTCCGTCCGGGGGCGGACGATCCCAATTATCCACGAGACACGACCGATAGAGCTCAACCACCTGTACCTAGTCGGCAACCGAGATACCAACGACGTGACGATTCTGCCGACATTTGTCGACGGCCGACCCAATCCCCAGGCCGCACGACTTGACGCCGAGCCGACCGAGTACGAAGGCCCGCGTACCAACCGGCGCCGACCGACGTGCACGCCAAAACGTTTGGAGGTTGTAGCCGCGTTGCGCCATGCGGACATGCTCCCTGCGATTTATTTCATCTTCAGTCGATCGGGATGCGACGAGGCGATGCGCAGTTGCCTGCAGTCGGGCGCGCGCCTTACGCTTCCGGCGGAGCGCCGCGAGATCACCGCCATCGTCGAAGCGCGGGTCGCGGGGTTGAGCGACGGCGACCTTGAGGTTCTGGACTATCCACGCTTTTTGGCTGCCCTGCAGAACGGCTATGCCGCGCATCATGCCGGAATGGTTCCACCGTTCAAGGAGGCCGTGGAGGCGTGCTTTGTGGAAGGCCTGGTGAAGGTGGTGTTCGCAACGGAAACGCTCGCGCTGGGCATCAACATGCCGGCGCGTACCGTAGTTGTGGAGAAATTGACGAAGTTCGGTGGTGAACGTCATCAGTTCCTGACCCCCGGTGAGTACACCCAACTGACGGGGCGCGCCGGTCGGCGGGGGATCGACAACGTAGGGTTCGCGGCTGCCCTTTGGACTCCGTTCATTGAGTTTGAGCAGGTTTCATCGCTCGCCGCGCTCCGCACGTACGAGCTCAAGTCGTCGTTCCGACCGACGAACAACATGGCGGTCAACCTGGTTCGGAGATACGGTCCCGACGAGGCCCATCATCTGCTGGCTATGTCGTTCGCGCAGTATCGAGTCGACGCGTCGCTCAGCCAAACGAACGTCCGGGTCGAACGGATGAGGCGAGAGGCCACCGAGGCCCGCATCGAAGCCGTGTGCGAACACGGTGATGTCGGCGATTACCTCAAACGTCAACTGCCGAAAACGAGAGGCCCGGCCGCGCCCGAGCGTGAGGTGATGGAGGCCCTCGACAGCCTTCGGCCCGGCGACGTGCTTATCGGCGTCGGAGGGGCACCGTCGAACAGTTCGCGGGGCGGAGACGGGGCGAGGGATGACCGAAACGGTGAAGTAGTCGATGAACGCCCGGGTGAGGGCGTCGGCGAATCTGAAAATGATCATCGGATTGCGCCCAACCCGAACGGCGCGAGACCGGGCGACGGTTGGTCGGTCGTCGTTTCGACCGCCCGTCGTCGGGATCGTCCGACGACCGTGAAGGCCGTAACCGTGAACGGTCGACTCCTGTCGCTGACGGCCCGTGACTTTCGGGCTGTTCCGACGGTCGTCGCCCAGGTCCGCCTGCCGGCGCCGTTCAACCCGAACAGCCGGTCGTTTCAGCAACAGGCGGCGAACTCACTGGCCAAGGTGATCGAGCGGAACGGTGGACCGAAGAAGGGTTCACGGCTGCGGCCGCTCGACCCCACTTTCCGGTCTAACGACCGCGGTCGACCGGTCGATCCGCTTCGGTCGTGTCCTGACTTCGCCCGTCACGTGAGCGCCCACGAACGGGTCCAGCGGGTCACCAAGGACATCGAGCGGCTCATCGCAGCTACCCGGGACCGCCAAAACTCTCTGGCCGACCAGTTCGATGCCGTCCTTCGGCTCCTGGAAGAACTGGCCTACCTCGACGGCTGGTCTGTCACGCCGATGGGTGACATGTTGGCGGGTATCTTTCACGAGAGTGACCTCCTTATCGCTGAGTGTCTGCGCGATGGCGTGCTCGACGGCGTCGGTCCCGCAGATCTGGCCGGTCTCGTTTCATGCTTCGTGTTCGAAGAACGGGGTTCTGGATCGCGAGGGTCGCGCGTTCGTGGTCCCGGCTTCTCGCGGGAGCGTAACGACCGGCTTTCTTACGGTCAACGTGCGGACCGTTCGGAGAATGCTCGGATGGGCGATCTTCCCCGTGACTTTCCCAAAGCTCTGGTTGGTCGATTCCGGACGATGTGTGCGATCGCCGACGACGTGATCGCCCTCGAAGGCGATATGGGCCTTCCGATGAGCCGGGAAGTGGCACCCGGTTTCGTGGCAATCGCCCGGCAGTGGGCATCAGGCCGTGATCTCGAAACCGTGCTGGACGACTCTGACATCACCGGGGGCGATTTCGTCCGGACCGTTCGGATCCTGATCGACCTGCTCCGCCAGATCGGAAACGTGGCGCCCGACCCGGCTACCGCCAAAGCAGCCCGTCAGGCGGCCGAGAACTTGTTTCGCGGAGTGGTGAGCGCAGCTTCGATCACGGAGTCGACCGGTGGTGCCACGGGTGTCACGTTAGCAACCGGCGCACCAGCCACGCACCCGGTCACCGCTCAGGCCGGAGAACCGGTCGGGTGACCATCGGTAA
>JANMZO010000139.1:0-5300 GCA_031383405.1 Acidimicrobiia bacterium
GCCGAGGTCCGCTACGGTGCCGGCAAAGGCTGCAAAGGCATGGTGCTCATGCTCACCTTTGGCACCGGTATCGGATCCGGCCTTGCGTTCGACGGGATTTCTCTACCGGGCGTGGAGTTCGGCCATCTGAAGATGAAGGGCGTCGACGCGGAAAAACTCGCGTCGGCCTCCGTGAAAGACGTCGAGAAGCTCTCGTGGAAGGCGTGGACGGAGCGGGTCAACGAGTACCTCGACCGGATCGAGAGCATGATCTGGCCAGAGCTCATCATCGTGGGCGGCGGAGTCAGCGAGAAGCCGGAAAAGTTCATTCCGAACCTCAAGACGCGGGCCCCCATCGTGGCTGCGCAACTCGGCAACGGCGCAGGCATCGTGGGCGCGGCGATCGCGGCAACCGAGTGGGGACAGTAGACCCCCCGGCCCGTCGTGCGAGGCGCCTGATGGGTCGCATAGCAAACGGGGTGTGGAATCCGAACCCGATCGAGATCCGGGTGTCGATGCTCAGGCGGCCGAGTTCGATCCTGACTTTGATCGCGTTGACCACGGTGGTCATCGGGGCCCCGGCTGCGGCGCTGCACCGGTCGTCGCCCGTCGGCCGGGCGCTCGGAAGGAGCTACTCCCTGTGCGGACACCTGGGCATTGACACACAGAATGCGATCAACGACCTCGAGCGGTTCCGCTCGAGCGTGACGAAGACGGCGTTTCCAAGCGCACCGAATCAACTTCATGAACTGCTGCAACGCGGACTCGCCGACAGAACAACCCCGGCGATCCAGCGCCAGTCTCCGATCTTCAATGCACTGCGACTCCAGTGCGGCTGGGTTGGCAACGACCGCGAGGTCCACGAGAGCATCGTGCTCCAGCTCTTCGCCCATCGTGTGAGCGTCGATTGGACGACGGCGGTACCGATCCATGAAATCGCTTCTCAGATCGCCAAACAGCCCGCGGCGGTGCGGTTCGTCACGCTCGACGGCCGGGTCAACCTTTCGCGTGTCTTCACGTGGGTCGCAACGCTGCCTCCCGGGAATGCAGCGACCGCGGCGGTGGCCCCTCACGTCAGCTATTTCGCGTCGCTTCACGGAACACTTGTCGCAAACGGCGAACTGCCGAACGAGGCCGTAGTCGCGGCGCCCGGCCCGCCTGGGGTACGGATGCCACCGGTACCGGCGGTCGTTGGAACCCGAGCCGGATCGTGAGTGCGCCGATGAGCGTTCACCCCAACCTCGTCGACGGAGCCGCAACCCCGACAACGCGCCGTCGGTGGTCGTTACCGCCGACTGTTCGAATCCCGATCTGGTCGGTCTGGGCGATCGTGTTGACCTCCGTCGGGCTCACTATCCGAGGGTGCACACACGACACGCTCGGCAAGCCGAGCTATCCGCGTCGCGACCCGATCGTTCTCGTGCCGACCTACAAGACCACATCGTTCACCGACATTTATACACAAAATGGCCTCCCAATTTCCGCCTTCGACGTTCAGGCCCTCACCCAACTACGCAGCGAGTGGGAAACCCGACCGGATCTCCAAGTCACGTTCAAAGGGGTCGATGGCATTAACATGGTCGGACTCATGTCGTGGGCCATCGAGGTTCTCGCCGACTCGACATCGACACGTATGCTCCCGTACCGGGCCGCCCTGACGACACTGCGGAGCCGACTCGGCATAGTCGCCAATCGCCCGCTGTACGAGGTCGTGCTGGTGATGCTGCACGATCGACGGGTGGACTCGTTGTCGGTGGGCGAGAAGACCTCTCTTCAACAGGCATGCCAGGAGGTCGCGTCTCGACCCGAACTGTTGTCGAACCTGACACCGAACGGGTTTCTGTCCCTTCAATACTTTTTCACGTGGGCAGCCAACAGCAGCCACGCCGAAGCGCTGAAACGAATTCACGACGCAGTATTGCGGGCTCGCTGAAATCCGGTCTGTCACATCAGTGCGTCCGCCGGGGGTGGCGTTCGGCGGTCGGGCCGGTCGGCCGTCGACTGTGGAAGGAACGGATTTGGCCGGAACGGATGCGCTGGGCACGCGACCGCGAGCAAAAGAAAGAGGGTCGGCAGAAGACCCTGAAAGAAATCCTGTTCCGTCATGTTCAAGGCGAGGACCGTTGCGAGGGTACCGGCCCGGGCCGCCGCCAGCGCCGGGCGTTTCACAAACGAACGGCCGATCCCACGCAACGCCTGCATCACGGTCGCCAACAGCATCGCCACGGCAGGTAGCCCGCCCATCAGGGCCGCATCAAGAACCCCGTTGTGCGAATGCACCGCCACATATCCGGTGCGGAATTCAATCTCGTCACGCAGGCTGCTGGAGAACACGGTGGCGCCCGACCCGTATCCGGTGAAAGGTGCGCGTCGGATCACGGCGATACAGGCCTTCCAGATTCCCGTCCGCCGCGTCAACGTAAGGTCGACGACCCCCTCGGAGTTTCGGAACACCACGGCTACGAGGACCCGCGTCGTCACCGCTCCAACTGCAGCGAGGCCCGCAATCGTGAGCACGGTGAACCTCTGTGAACGGCCCCGGGCGCGCAGCTTCCGGGCGACAAACCCAGCGGCCAACACTGCGGTGGCCACCGCGACAGCGACGACGAGAACCGATCGCGGCGTGTTCGATTGTGAGGCTTCGCCCGCCCAGAGACAGAACCCGATGCCCGGTAGCACGAGGAGGGCCCGGCGTGGTTTGAGCAACAGGTAGAAGGCGCCGCTCACCACCCCGAGCACGGCGGCGTGGGCGGCGATGTTGTTGTGCATGTACGAACCGGAGTATTCGTTGCCGAAGCGGTCGAAGGACGGGTAGCGGAGGCTTCCCAACCAACCGGCGGCATATGCCATGAGGATCGACACGTGCAGGATGGCCAGGCGGCGCTCAAATGTCGTCTTGCCGCAGATAACGAGATACGCGGCAAAATACGGAAACTTGGATCCGATCCAGTTCGCCGACGCCGCCGGAAGTATCGACCACATGCTCGTCATCGCCAACCAACCAACCAGCGCGCTGAACGGCCAGTTCACCCGGGCAACGCCGAACAGGAGCCGACGATTCGACACCACCAACGCGACGCACGTCGCCAGGGAAACGGTCGTTATCAGATTGGCCCAACCATTCCAACTGTCGCTGCCCCGCGTGCTGAACGCTGCGAACGGTGCATTTGCAGACATCAGGAGCACGAACACCTGAACCGGAAATGACGCGCCCCACGTCTCGGATCCCGCGCGGGCACCATCGCCGACCCCGCCGACTTCGTGGACCGGCGCGCTCAATTCTCCGGGCACGGGCACACCGGTGCTGGGCTTCGCCTGGAGGACATCCACCCGACCACCGTACCAACGCTTGTCGACACCGCTGAGGTCTTCGCCGCGAGAACGGGTGAACGGCACCCACGGAACCGCTTCGAACCGCTGGTGAAAGCAATCGGCACCCACGGAACCGCTGCGAACCACTGGTGAAAGCAATCGGTAAACCGGCGAGACTGTGACACGGCAGATGGCGGCACCGTTGCCCCCACACTCACAAACTACGATGACCGCAATGTCTGGAGCCTGCCGCCGTCGGCCGATCACCGGTTTCCCCGACGGCCCGAGAAACGCAGGGAACAGCGGCGACGGGTGGTCACGAACCGATCTCCGGCTGAACGGGTACCCGGACGACACCTACAACTCATCAACGGGGCTGGTCCGTGGAGCATCATGCGGCGTCTGATTACCCTCGTCTGCTACCTCGGCATCATCGGCATCATGCAGGGTCTGGCCCGCTACCTCGTCCAGAACCGCACCGGGATCAGGTACGAGCTCATGAATCTCGGAAACTGGCCGGTGGTCTACGGAGTCATTTTCTGCGCCGTCGCGTTTCTCTTCGGACTGCCCGACCTTCAGGAAACGTTGGCCCGCACGGTCGTTCTCTCGATCTTGAGCTGCGCCGCCTCGGCCACACTGTTCTCGATCATCAACACGGTTTGGGGTCCGAGTCTTCTCCCGCGTTATCTGACCGTGGCCGCTCCCCTTGCCATCGCTCCGTGGCTGATCCTGTGCGGGCTGTTGTCGCGTCGGGGCTGGAATCGTGAGGCCGCGAAGGAACGGGTGCTGGTCATCGCGTTGGGGTCCGAAATCGAACAGGTCAAAAGGGAGATGACCGGTCGGCCCGAACGCCCGTGTGTCTTCGTTGGATCAGTCGAGATGAGCAGGCTCACCTCGAATCCCGAGCGCCGTGCCACGTTCGGACAGGCACTCTACGTCTGTGAACCGGGCAAGGTGCTGGAAGAAGCCGGGCTCCATCAGGCAAGCCTGCTGGTTCTGAGCGAGGAAGCCCAACGATTTCCTCAAGTGATCGAAGAGGCCGCTCAGCTCCACGAGTCCGGCACCCGGGTCCGCTCCCTGACCGCGTTTTACGACGAGTGGCTGGGGAAGTTACCGATCAGCGAACTCGATCGCATGCAGTTGATGTTCGATCTGTCCGATGTGCACCCCACGGTCTACGCACGCCTGAAACGGACCGTGGATGTAATTGCTGCGGTGGCTATCCTTGCGGTGTTGGCCCTGCTTCTTCCGTTCATTCTGATCGGAAACCTGATCGGGAACCGCGGTCCAATGTTCTTTCGTCAACGCCGCATCGGGCAGTACGGCGAAGAGTTCGACATCCTGAAATTCCGAAGCATGGCACCGAACTCTTCCGGTCAGGGAGAATGGACAACCGTCGGCGACGACCGGATCAGTTCGTTCGGGGGGTTGCTGCGTCGCACGCACCTCGACGAACTTCCGCAGGCCATGAACATCTTGAAGGGCGAGATCTCTCTGATCGGCCCCCGCCCCGAGCAGGTTCATTATGTGCGGCAACTGGAGCAGAGCATCCCCCATTACGGGTTCCGCCACACCGTTCGACCCGGCATCACCGGTTGGGCCCAGGTGAAGTACCCGTATGGTGCAAGCGTACGTGACGCCGAGGAGAAACTTGAGTACGATCTTCACTACCTTCGCCACCACAGTCTCTTCACCGACTTGCGCATAACAAGCCGGACTCTGCGGGGGATATTCTTCAAATCGGGCCGCTGAACGACCCGGCCGAAGTCAGCCGAGAGTTCGGCCGATCACGACATCTGCCCGGAGATCTCACCGGTTACGTTTCTCACCTACGACGTTTGTAAACGTGTGAACGCTGCGGTTTCACGAACTCAAACGGTCGGCCGTATGTACGCAGAAATCAAGCCATGAATGAACGCCGCCCCCGATACTGTCGAAAAGACCGACCACGGGATCGCCCTCGACGGCGATACAGCGACCGCCAGGTCGACCGGTCGGGAGTACCCGAG
>JANMZO010000168.1:0-3105 GCA_031383405.1 Acidimicrobiia bacterium
AGGCCACTTGGCAGCCACTTGCGCAACAGCAGGTAAATCACCGCACAGACCAGACCAGCGAAGAGACCACCGAAGACAACGAAGCCGACCGTGCCCCCGACCGTGATCTCACCGACGACTTCGTCCGCTTCGGTGATCCGACCCTGGGCATCGTCGCCAGCCGTAGCGGCCAGCAGCCGCATGGCTAGCCGACCCCCAGCCCCGGCAGCCAGGAGCCCCCCGACCACACCGCCAACCATGCCGATGTCGAGGAACCATAGAGCACGCTTGGCCTGATCCGCGAAGCCCGCATGCTCAACCGGTTGCGGGGTCTCGAAATCGATCCGCCCCCACTTCACCGCCAGCCCCACGCCCACCAACAGCAACGCAAAGCAGGTGACCACGATCGGATGCACCTCTCCATAATAGCCTGGCACAGGCGATCCCTGCGGTGACGACAGCGTCCCGCCGAGTCGCGGGATCACAAGCTGGTCCTTGGACGAGCGCCCATGATCACCAGAGTTTGCGCAGGAGTTCTGACCCGTCGTCCACCTCGACCCTCTCCGATGATCGGCTGCACCTGCACTGCGCCAGTTGTCAACGGCCAGTGGTCGCGGCCCTGCCCGACACCCCCTTCGAATCTACCGAACACTACCGATCCGAACATGGCGGGTACCGATTTTCACGTCCTCGAGACGTCCGGTGCCACCGGACAAAAAGACTGAGGTGTGAGTGGCTCGATTTCACATTTCAACACGAGCGGCTTCCCTTTGGCCACCGGAGCTAGTGTGGTGTTTCTTATTTATGTGGTGGTTGTGTGGAGGGTGACGCGGCCCTGACCGGTTTTCTCGAGGATGGATTGGGGTTGGGGCGGTCCATTGGAACGATCCCGCCACGCAACAACACTCGCCGGTGAGACCTCGAACCGACCGGCAATCACGGTAGAAGCCAAACCGTCAGCAGCCAACAACAACGCTTTCGCCCGGATCACGTCCCGATGCGCCGCCGTTCCCGACCTCGCTAAACATTCAAGTATCTCCCGCTGACCATCAGACATCATCAACGCAGGACTCGGCGCACGCACCCCCACACACCACCACAACCACCACATATTTACGAGACACTACATTCGTTGCGCACGGAAGCGGACACCAGGGTTTCCGCAGGCCGGGCGCCTTCATCACGGTCGACCCGGTCTCAAAATACCGACGAGACTTCCTCGCTCGGGCGTTCTTGTCGTCCTTTTCAGGGTCGTTGCCAGGCTAAGTTAACCGGTCCCTATGCGCGGAACACCCGATTCGGAACGAGACCAGTCGGAACTGGCCAGTCGACGACGTGAGCAGTCAGCTATTAACCGCGCATATGAATGTCTGGAGGCGATGCGCGAAAGAACCCGACGGGCACTCGACCAGGCGAGTGCCGACGCCCACCTGACCGACGCTCCCGACGCTGCCGCGATCCAATCCAACCTCGCGGGCCGGTTGGGGGCCCTGGCCGATGCCAAGGGGCCGCTCACCTTCGGCAAGATCCATGAGAGTGCGTCGTACGGTCAGCCGGGCGATGTTCACTACATCGGGCGCCGTCACGTCGAGAACGCCTCGGGTGATCCCGTGGTGGTTGACTGGAGGGCACCTGTCGCCGCCGCGTTCTACCGGGCGACGTGGGCTGACCCGTTCGGGCTCGACCGTCGCAGTCGGTTCGCCCTTGACGGACGCGTGCTGGTGGGCTCCTTCGACGAGGACTTCACGGATCCAAACAGCGAAGGCGGAGCGGGCGGTGTGCCGGACCCGCTTCTCGCGGAGCTCGATCGGTCACGAAGCGGATCGATGCGTGACATTGTCGCAACCATCCAGGCCGAGCAGGACGTGATCATCCGCGCACCCCTGGATCGCCTCATCGTCGTGCAGGGTGGTCCGGGTACGGGCAAGACGGCCGTCGGCCTCCACCGCGCTGCCTACCTGCTTTACGCTCACCGGGCCGACTTCGAAAGGCGTCGACTGCTCGTGGTCGGCCCGAACCGCCTGTTCCTGACCTACATCTCCCAGGTGCTTCCGTCACTCGGTGAAACGTCGGTCGTTCAAGCGACGATCGAGACGCTCGCGCTCGGCCTTGGAGTGGTGCGCAACACCGAAACGAATGCCATCGCGAAATTGAAGGGCGACCCACGACTTGCGACCGTCGTCCAGCGGGCGGTGCTGGGGCGCATCCTCCGCGGGAATGCAATCACTGACCTTGACGTCATGACGGCGTTCGGTGCCGCGGTAGTTCCGGCCGGAGTGGTGGCCCTGATCGTCGATTCGGTCGCCGAGCGAGTGCTTCCGTTGAACACCGCTCGGGAGGTGTTACGCGAACAGATCATTGCCGAGGCCTGGCGGATTCGAAGTTCACGTGGCGAGAATCCGGAGCGGCAGTTCCAGTTCTCCAATGACCTTCGTTCGCATAAGAGCTTCAAGGCCTACCTTGATAGGGTGTGGCCGCTGCAGCAAGCGGCGACCGTTGTTCGCTCGCTGTACAGCAACCGGAGGTATCTGGCCGCGGCCGGCGACGGACTTCTGAACGACGCGGAGCGTCATCTCCTGCATCGCACAGCCACGAAAAAGGTTTCAGAGGAACGTTGGACCCGGGGCGATCTGGGTCTGCTCGACGAGGCGAACCATTTGATCAGCGGCGACACGATGCAGTTTGGCCATGTGGTTGTCGACGAAGCACAGGATCTCTCCGCGATGGAATTACGCATGGTGGGCCGCCGAAATCAGAGTCGTTCCCTGACGGTGCTGGGCGATCTGGCCCAGTCCACGGGAGTGGCCGGGCAGCGGTCCTGGGAAGATGCCATTGCGCAACTGGGTCACGGCCGGGTCGATGCGAGTGGCTTGGAACGTGACAGGGTCGACGGTGAAGTCGCCCATCTCGAACTTGGCTATCGAGTGCCGGAGGTACTCATCGAACACGCGAACCTTCTGCTTCCGAGAGCCGCGCCCGGCCTCGTCGCATCGCGGTCGGTGCGCCCGGGCGGTGACCCGCCCAAGTATGTCCGCATAGCTTCTGCGGAATCGGCTGATCTCATCGCCGCTGTCATCGACGAAGCGCTGTCACTGTCCGCCGACTACGCCGTCGTCGGCATCCTGG
>JANMZO010000170.1:0-2770 GCA_031383405.1 Acidimicrobiia bacterium
CGCGCCGGCAACTGGCGGCAGTGCATGCATGAAAATCCAGTTTCAAGCCGACAACGATCTGAGCAAGATCATCGTCAAGGCGCTGTGGCGTGCCGAGCCAATGCTGGACTATCTGTCCCCAACCCGCCGATATGGGCGAGCCTCCCCGGTTCTCTTGGCCCGGTTGGGTACCGGTGGTGGCCCGGTTGGGTACCGGTGGTGGCGAGGTTGGGTACCGGCCGATCTGGCGAGCTTCCCTGGTTTTCTTTGGTGACGTGTGCCAAGAACGAGGTTCAACGCACTTCCGCTTCAGTGACCACTTGACCCACTAGACCCCACTAGACCCAGAAATCTTTGTGCGGTACCGCGGCCCGATCTTCCTGACACGGTCCGTCGAAGACCATCGGTGGTGAGGCGGCGGCCCCGAGGTCGGGCGCGGTGATGGTGAAACCGAAGGGCTCGTTTCCAATCGGCGTGGCGAGATCGTTCAGTCGACCGGCTGAGAGTCCATAGACGACCTGCCGGACTCCGGACCAGAACATTGCGCCTACACACATCGGACAGGGTTCACACGATGCGTAGAACACGCCGACCTTCAGCAGATGAAGGCGGCCATCGCGTTCCAGGTTCCGGACCAGCATCATTTCAGCGTGAGCGGTGATGTCGCGATTCGTGGTGATCCGGTTTTTTGCCTCAGCTACCACGGCCCCGTCAATCGCGAGCAACGCGCCAAACGGATGGTCGCCGTCGGCTCGGGCTTCAGTTGCGAGCTCGAACACGCGCTCAAGGAGTTGATTCCGTTCGGCATGGTTGTTCAAGGTCACCGCGTTGAGACTACTCAGGCGGCGGCTGGCCCCGAGGTGTGCGAGCGTCGTAGTGTCGCAGACATGGAACTGAAAGACCGTGTCGTTGTCGTTACCGGGGCCGGATCGGGCATCGGCGAAGCCATCGCGAAAGCGGCCCACAACGAAGGGGCCCGCCATGTCGTGGTGGTTGACCTCAACGGAGACCAGGCCGAGCGGGTCGCTTCGGAAATCGGTGGAACCGGAGTCGGTCTAGACGTGCGCGATGAGTCCGCAATACAGAAACTCGTCGAAGACACCCTGGCCGCACACGGCCCGATCGATCTGTTCGTCTCCAATGCCGGCTACGTGACGATCGGCGGACTCGAAGACAGCAACGAACGCATTGAGAAGATGTGGGAAGTGCATGTCATGTCCCACATCTACGCGGCGCGGGCGGTGCTCCCTTCGATGATTGCGAACGGCGGCGGCTACCTGTTGAACACGGCCTCAGCGGCCGGGTTGCTCACACAGATCGGTTCCCTTGCGTACTCGGTGACGAAACACGCGGCGGTGGGGCTGGCTGAGTTCCTGTCGGTTACCCACCATCACCAGGGCATCCGGGTATCGGTCCTGTGCCCACAGGCGGTGGAGACGAACATCATGGCGAACAGCCCCGATGCTGAACGCCGAAACGGCATGGCCGGCGGCGTGGCTGCCGGTGACGGCATCAAGTCGGCGGCTGACGTGGCCCAGGACTGCATTGACGCGATCCGAGCCGAGAAGTTCCATATCCTTCCGCACCCTGAGGTCGCGACCTACATGGAGCGCAAGGCCACCGACGTAGACCGCTGGTTGAGCGGTATGCGGCGCTTCCAGGCGGTGCTCTACACCGACCGGGTGCTACCGGGCGACGCCATGGCGCCCCAGCCCTAAGACGTGCTGTCGGAATCCACGTGGATTCACGTCGCTATGGATGGCCACCCTCTACCCGCTCCACCCTCCGGATGGAACGGAACGTCGTTTGGAGCGGTGGCCCAGACCTACGATGAATCGAGACCGACCTATCCGGCACACTGCGCGCAATGGCTGGTCGGGGGGTCTCCGACGGGTGACGCGATCGACGTGGCCGATGTTGGCGCGGGCACGGGCAAAATGACTGGCGTGCTTCTCGGTCTGGGTTACCAGGTGGCGTCGATCGAACCCGACGAGGGAATGCTGAGCCTTCTGACCCGAAAGTTCCCCCAGGCCATTGCGTTCGTCGGCACGGCTGAGCGCCTCCCCTTGCCGGATGCGTCGGTCGATGCCGTAGTTGTAGCGCATGCCTTCCACTGGGTTGACAAGGCTCTCGCCTTCGTCGAGATCGCTCGCGTTCTTCGACCGGGGGGTTGGCTCGGTGTTGTCTGGAATGATCGTGATGAGACCGACGAATGGATGCCGCAGATCAGTCGTGCGTGGCGTGAACGGGCCGAGACCGTGGGCGCGTCGTTTGAACACGCTGTTCCGGAACATCCGCGGTTTGGCCCGGTTGAACGGTACCAGTCACGTCACTCGCAAGAGTTGGACGAGGACGCGCTGGTCGCCCTGACCGCATCTCGCAGCTACGTCATTGCCCTCTCCGTCGAGGAACGGGATCGGCTGTTCGATGACATTCGGTTGCTCTTCGATCGTCACCGGCATGCGACCGGCGAACCGAGCATCACGATTCGCTACACGACGCATTGCTACCGCATGCGGAAGAAGTAGCGCACCGTCGCATGAATATCTTGAACGTCGTAAGCGCCGGGCCTGTCTGTATACCGGGTTGTCCTGTTTCTCGACCTCAACGCCGTTCCGCTTCAGTGCACTAAGAAGTGCTGCGTCGGCAACCCTGTCAGTCACTTGGCGGGTGGGCCCAGAAGGGCCCCCAAGTCGGGAACCACTCGGGGAGCTCACCCTTGCCCCATGTACCCGTGCGATAGTCGGCCGGTGACAAACCGACCGGGCGGGTGAGCATGTAGGCGCCGTAC
>JANMZO010000187.1:0-1951 GCA_031383405.1 Acidimicrobiia bacterium
CATCTGGCAGATCGTGCACAGCGCGTCGATCGGCGAGATCCCCTCCCTCGTGGCGCTCGCCAAGCAACGCAACGCCGGTCTCATCTGGGTGGCCCAGACGGACCAGTGGACGCAGTTCCCCGATGCCGCCTACTTCGACGCGATACGTTCAGCGGTCCGGGGATCGTTGACTCCACCCGGCCCCACCTCTCCGACCACCTCCCCGACCACAGCGACGATCCCGACATCGGGGACCACCCCTCCGGCCGGACCGTCGAACGCGACCCCGGCCACCATCGTGCCGCTCACACCGGGGGCTCCGTCCACCACGCTGGACCCGGCGACGCTCACCTCGACCAGCACGACCATCACGACCAGCACGACGATCGCGGGTGCCGCGGCGACGACCTCGACGGTCCCGCCGGGGGGCACGGGCGCGGGCGTGACACCAACCACGGCAACCGGACCCTCTGCTTCGAACGTGCAGGGCGAGCAGGCCTTCGGCATCGACACGTTCGGCATTCCCTTTGCCACGAGGGCCGCGGCCCGGATCGTCGACAACGTCAGCTTCACCGGCTGACGCGGGGCTGACCCGGGGCGGAGTCGACGCGGCGCCTCGGCCCGATACGGTCGCCGATGGTGCATCGAAGCGGCGCCTTCCGGCATGGATATGGTCGACTTTGCCGCGTTGGTCGGCCAACATGGTGGCCGATGAACGAGCCAACACGTCCGGAAACGAATACCGGGTCACCTGGCGGTGGTGTCATATTCGTCGGGGCCGCAGTCGTGGCCCCGCTCGGCGTGCTGGACGACGGCTGGATCGCGACGGTTGACGGGGTGATCCAAAGCGTCGGCCGCAACGATCCACCCGGGGGCCTTCGCCATGATGTTCGGGAGAGCGGCGGCGCGTGGATCGTGCCTGGATTCATCGACCTGCACTGTCACGGTGGCGGCGGCGGTTCATTCCTCGACGGCGACATCGACAGCACCCGAACGGCCGCGCATTTCCATCGGCGCAACGGCACCACGACGCTGCTCGCCAGCCTTATCAGCTCGCCGCACGAGCACCTAGTCCGCTGTTCCCGGGCTCTGGCCCGCTTCGCCCGCTCCGACGAGACGGTGATCGGAATCCACGCCGAAGGTCCGTATCTTTCGCACGTGTATTGCGGCGCGCACGATCCGCGCCATCTCAGGACGCCGTCGGTGGCGGAGACCAGGGAACTCATCACCGCCGCCGGTGGGTTTCTTCGCCAGATGACGTTCGCTCCCGAACTTCCCAACGCGCTCGAAGTCCTCGACCTGCTGGTCAGCGAAGGTGTCGTGGGGGCGATCGGCCACACCGCAGCGACCGCTGCCGAAGTGGGCGTTGCCATAGCGCGCGGGGCGCGACTCGCCACCCACCTGTGCAACACCATGCCGGGCATCCATCACCGCGCGGGCGGACCCGTGGTTCAGATCGTGAACGACGACCGCATGTTCGTTGAGTTGATCAACGATGGCGTGCATATTGATCCGGCGGTCATCAAGCTACTTGTCGCATCAGTAGGCGCACATAGGGTTTGTATGATCACCGACGCGATCGAAGCGGCCGGGCAACCCGATGGGCGTTACCGGTTGGGTGGACGCGACATCGATCTGATCGACGGCGTGGTTCGTCTGGCAACCCCCGACGCACCGTTGGCCGGAAGCGCTCTGACCATGGCCCGGGCGTTCGTCAACACCTGTTCCGTTACGGGTTCAGTGGTCGCCGCAGCGACCATGTGTTCAACGACACCGGCCCAGGTGTTGGGCCTCCGCGACCGCGGCGCGATCGTGCGAAATCGGCGGGCCGACCTCGTGGTCCTGTCAGAGTCCTTCGAGGTGGTCGAGGTCTGGCAGGCCGGCGAGCGTGCTTTCCACCGCGGTGAGGCGGCCTGAGGAGCGACCGCCACAGGTTTATGTCCACACTTCGACACGAATACAACGCGAACTG
>JANMZO010000220.1:0-2183 GCA_031383405.1 Acidimicrobiia bacterium
CATGAACGCCCGCCGGAGGCTGCAACAACAGCGCGCACAGCGCACACAAGGAACCCGCAGGCATCCGGATCGGACCCGACGCGAGACGGCGGGTTCCAAGTGGGCGCGGAGGGTCTCGAACCCCCGACCAATACCTTGTAAAGGTACCGCTCTACCGCTGAGCTACGCGCCCTACGCCGATGCAGGCTAGCCAGGAGCGCTCCGTTTGAGTCCCGTGGAGTGGTGGGGTTTTGGGGGTCCACCGTGAGGTGAGCCATCGGCGTGATTCTTGGTGTGTTCCGCCAAGAACCCACGAAGGAGAACACACCGATGGCTCTATCCGAGTCTGCCTTGTCCGAGCTGCGCGCTGCGATCGATGTCGGCGATGGGGGTGATCTGATCCGCCATCTGGCCGAGTGGACGATGCAGCAATTGATCGAGGCCGATGCCACCGACACGATCGGTGCCGCCCGCTACGAACGCACCGAGGCTCGCACGACCGAACGCAACGGGCACCGGCTCAGGGTGTTGTCGACTAAGGCCGGCGACCTCAGTTTGAAGATCCCCAAGCTGCGCGAGGGCTCGTACTTCCCGTCGATTCTCGAACCGCGCCGGCGCATCGATCAGGCCCTCTACGCGGTAGTGATGGAGGCATACGTGCTCGGGGTGTCGACGCGCAGTGTGGATGATCTGGTCGCTGCGTTGGGGATCGACACCGGGATTTCCAAGTCGCAGGTCTCACGGATCTGCGCCGACCTCGACGAACGAGTGAACGCGTTCCGCAACCGCACCCTCGGCCACACCAGCTTCGTCTACGTCTACCTGGATGCCACCTACGTCCACGTCCGCGACGACGCCCTGGGTCAGGTCGTCTCGCGGGCGGTCGTTGTCGCGACCGGCGTCACCTCTGAGGGCGGCAGGGAGGTCCTAGGCGTTGATGTCGGCGACTCCGAGGACGAGACGTTCTGGACAGCGTTCCTGCGGTCACTCAAAACCCGCGGACTGTCAGGAGTGCGGCTCGTGATCTCTGATGCCCACGCCGGCTTGAAGGCTGCGATCCGCAAGACCATGTCCGGGGCCAGCTGGCAGCGGTGCCGGGTGCACTACATGCGCAACCTCCACGCGGTGATCCCACGCGCTCATCAAGACATGGTCTCCGCGGCGTTCCGCACGATCTTCGCGCTGTCCGAACCAGACGCCGTCAACGCACGCTGGGACGACGTCGCCGACACCCTCGAGGCCCGCTTCCCCAAGGCCGCAGCATCGATGCGCGACGCCAAGCTCGACGTCCTCGCGTTCGCCCAGTTCCCCGTCGCGCATTGGCGCAAGATCTGGTCGAACAACCCGCTCGAACGCCTGAACAAGGAGATCAAACGACGCACCAACGTGGTCGGGATCTTCCCCAACGACCGAGCCGTCATCCGCCTTGTCGGCGCCGTGCTCGCCGACCAACACGACGACTGGATCATCGCCCGCCGCTACCTCACCGACACCTCACTGGCAGAACTCGACGCAACGCGCGACACTGACACCACCTCAGGCACCGGCATCACGACCGGCACTTGAGCAACACCAGGCATCACGCCTGAAAGCCCACCACTCGATGGGACTCTGCCAATTCTGCTGACGGTATCTGCGGCGTCGTGCATGAGTGTCGCACCAGCGGCAAGCATTCCTCTCATCGAGGTCGATTGCCCGCCGGGCACCTACTGTGCCGAGGGCTTCCAGCTTTCCGGCGTGTTGTACCAGCCGATGTGCTGGGAGGTGCAAGAGTCGAAGCTTGGAGGTGAAGTGGTCGGTTCGGGCGAAGTCGATGGGACACCGATTGTCGTGCGCCAGGTGGCCGCCGAACCCTCAGTGGTCGCCTTCCAGTCCACCGATGACATCGGCACGTTGTGCCGACGTGACGTGTCGGCCCCCGGGTGGTACGCCGCCCTAGCGACTGGCATAGGAAAAGAAACCGACCGGTTGTACAAGGTGTTGACGGTTGATGCCCGGTCGAAGTTCGGCTGTCCGGCCTGAAGGCTCGCCGATCGGAGTTGCGCAACTCCGACGACCAGCAACGACCTCTCGGTCCGCCTCCACTCTGGCACTGTCCTCCAACGAACGTTCACAGCGCCTATCGGCAGTTATGCACGGGGCTGTCTGGTTCAACCAGCGTGACGGGACCGGCCCGGCTCACGAACTCAGGGCGACCGCTACCG
>JANMZO010000226.1:0-6598 GCA_031383405.1 Acidimicrobiia bacterium
CTTGAAGAAGTGGTCCCGGCCGCTCTGCACAGCATCGGTGTCCAATCGCTTGGTGTTGACCTTGACCTGCCCGACAACTTGGTCGAGGTTGCGACGGACCAGGCGCTCATGGAGCGTGTTGTCGCCAATCTCATCAGGAACGCCCTGAGCTTCTCGCCCGCCGGCGCCCGCGTCTCGGTTCAGGCAACCGACACCGGTGAGAGCGTAGAGTTGCGGATCATCGACCATGGTCCCGGGATTCGCGACGAAGACAAGTCGGTTGTTCTGCAGCCGTTTCACCGGTTGGGTGACGGTGTCGCTGCCGGTGGGCTCGGCCTCGGGCTGGCTATCGCCGACGGGCTCACCAGGGCCATGGGTAGCCAACTTTCGCTGCTCGACACCCCGAAAGGGGGCCTCACGGTTATGGTGAGCATTCCGGCGGTTCGAGTCGCATGAGCAACGTCAGCCGGATCCTTTGCGTCGATGATGAGCCCCAGATTCTGCGGGCGTTGGCAGCCAACCTTCGGGCCCGTGGCTATGAGGTTGATCTGGCTATGTCGGGGGAGGAGGCGTTGAGCGCAGCGATCGCTCGCCATCCCGATGCTGTCATCCTCGATCTCGGCCTTCCGGGCATTTCCGGAATTGACGTCATTGAAGGTCTCCGCGGATGGTCGCAGGTTCCGATTGTCGTGCTCTCGGCCCGCGATACGGAATCCGACAAGATCCTGGCGCTTGACGCCGGTGCCGATGATTACGTAGCGAAACCCTTTGCCATGGGTGAGTTGCTCGCGCGTTTGCGAGCTGCTTTGCGCCGTGGTCTCCCGGTGATGGACGCAGCGGTCCTTCAAACCGATGATTTCACCGTCGACTTCGCCAACAAGCGGGTGATGACCGCCACGGGTGTGGCGAAACTGACGCCAACAGAATGGCACCTGGTCGAGGTGCTCACCCGAAACGCCGGCAAGCTTGTGACCGGCCGCTCGATTCTGCAGCAGGTGTGGGGTCCGCAGTATGGGGCGGAAACAAACTATCTGCGTGTGCATATGGCCCACATCCGGCGAAAGCTCGAACCTGTGCCGGGACGTCCACGTTATTTCCTTACCGAACCGGGCATCGGCTACCGGTTCGAGGTACCCGTAACCCCCACCGGTGAGCCGTGAGAAAAGAACCCAGGCGATGACGCTAAGAAAGCGTTAAGGCCCTGTGGTAGCGGAAACCTTCATGACAGGCTGTCAGACGGCCTCAGCCGTCTTATGTCTCCCCTAAAACGATTTCTCATCGGTAGCCCGATTTCGTCAGAAGACGAAGGGCACCAACGCCTCCGCAAGATCATTGCGTTACCGGTGTTTGCCTCCGACGCAATTTCCTCCACCGCGTACGCCACCGATGAGATTCTTGTCGTCTTGTTGCTGCAGGCCAGCATCGGGCGGCACGCCTTTAAGATGCTGATTCCTATCGCCATCATCGTCTGCGTGCTGATGGTGATCGTGGTGATGAGCTACCGGCAGACGATTCACGCGTACCCGTCCGGTGGTGGCGCCTACATCGTCAGCCGCGAGAACCTTGGCATCATCCCTGCACTGATCGCCGGGTCATCGCTTCTCGTCGACTACATCCTGACGGTGGCGGTGAGTGTGGCCGGCGGGGTTCTCGCGATTCGGACGGCAACCGGATTCGACCACAAATGGACCGTGCCCGTTTGTCTGGCCTGCATCGTGTTCATGACGGTCATCAATCTGCGCGGGGTCAAGGAAAGCGGCACTGCCTTCGCCGGGCCGACCTATTTCTACGTCGTCATGCTCTTGCTGCTTCTCATAACCGGGTTCTACCGGGTCTATGTGCAGCACCTCGGACCGATACCCGACAAGATCCTCTCCGAAGACGCGATCGCAACGGGCAAGCTCACCAAGAACCTTGGTCTGTACATGCTCCTCCGGGCGTTCTCGTCCGGAGCCGTTGCCCTTTCCGGGGTCGAAGCGGTGTCCAATGGTGTGCCGGCGTTCCAAAAGCCCGAGAGCAAGAACGCTGCGACCACGCTCGTCTGGATGGGTGCGATCCTCGGTTCATGTTTCCTCGGCGTGTCGGTGCTTGCCTCAAAGTTGCAGCCGCTGCGCGGCGAGGCAGACGGCAACGGTCTTGGCCTGATGGCGGAGCACATCTATGGCGGGAAGGGTGTTCTTTTCTGGATGCTCATGATCGGAACGTTCCTGATCCTGATCCTGGCCGCGAACACGGCCTACGCGGACTTTCCCCGCCTCGCCTCGATCATTGCCAAAGATGGTTACCTACCTCGGCAGTTCTTCAACCGCGGTGCGCGTCTGGTGTTCTCCAACGGGGTCATCTTCCTGGCGGCGATCGCGAGCATCCTGATCGTGGTGTTCAACGGCGACATCTCGGCGTTGATCCCTCTGTACGCGTTCGGGGTGTTTACCGGGTTCACACTCAGCCAGGCCGGAATGGTGCGCCACCACTTCAAGAACAAGGAACCGAAGTGGCGGGTCGGAGCGGTCATCAATGCGATTGGAGCGACGGCGACGGGTTTGATCGCCATCATTGTCGTCGTCTCGAAGTTCACCGAGGGCGCCTGGATCCCGGCGGCTCTGATTCCGTTGATGGTGCTCGCGTTTCGCGCTATCGGCAAGCATTACAAGCAGAGCCGTGGCTCGGTGGTCGCCCAGCCGGGGTACCGGGCTCCGCGCGAAACGCACACGATGGTGGTGCTGGTCGGGAGTGTCAACAAGGGTGTGCTTCGCGGAATTCAGTACGCGCGCTCTTTGAATCCGGATCGCATTCTGGCCGTGACCGTGGCTTCGAATGACGAAGAACGAATTGCCGTCGAGAAGCAGTGGGAAGACTTCGAGGTGCCGATCGAACTCCACACGGTCTACTCGCCCTACCGTGAACTCACCCGGCCGATTCTGCAGTTCATCGACGAACTCGATGAGCGCTACCAGGACGACATCATCACTGTTGTCATCCCGGAATTCGTCACCTCCTGGAGGACCCAGTGGCTTCACAACGGCAGCGCGTTCGCTCTCAAAGCAAAGCTCCTCTATCGTCCCCATACCGCGGTCGTGTCGGTGCCCATCCATACCCACGGCTCCGACACCGAAGAACCGTAGAAAGAGAAGTTCACGCATGCATGTGATTGTTGTCGGGTGTGGTCGCGTCGGCTCGAGTGTGGCCCTCACGCTTTCGAGTGCCGGTCACGACGTTGTCGTGGTTGACCGCAAGGCAGACGCGTTTCGACGGTTGGGGGACCATTTCGTGGGCACGACGCTCGTGGGTGTCGGATTCGACCGTGATGTATTGACCTCCGCTGGAATCACCCCCGAGTCGTCGGTGGCCGCCGTGACAAGTGGCGACAATTCCAACATTCTGATTGCCCGCGTGGCTCGCGAGACATTCGGTGTAGCGCACGTTGTCGCCCGCATTTACGATCCGAGGCGAGCCTCGATCTACCAGCGACTCGGTATCGCAACCGTGGCCACGGTTTCGTGGGCCAGCGAACGGGTGCTGCGCTTCCTCACCGACTCCGATGCGTCGACGGCCTGGATCGACCCCACCGGAAGGTTCACGTTGGTCGAGCGGAGAGTTCCGGCTGCTGCGGCCGGTGTGTCGATCAGCGACTTTGAGGTGGCTTCCGGCGGACGTGTGGCGTTGTTGGCACGGGTCGGTGAGTCATCGATTCCCGCACCGTCGGTGCTCCTTCAGGAAGACGACATGTTCCAGATCATCATCAGAGTCGACCAGACCGCACACCTCGACGCGACGTTGAATCACACACGGGAGTCCCACGCATGAAGGTGATCATCGTCGGAGCGGGAAGCGTCGGCCGCTACATGGCGGCCCAACTGCACGACTCCGGGCACGCCGTCACGTTGATCGACAGCAAAGTCTCGGCGCACGATGCGAGTAAGATCACGAACACTCCATCAGCTGTCACCTGGTATCTGGGCGATGCGTGCGAACCCTCAACGCTGGCGGCCGTGGGTGCGTCCGATGCCGATGTTGTCGCGGCGGTTACCGGTGATGATGAGGACAATCTTGTGATTTCGCTGCTGGCCAAGCAGGAATTCGGGGTCCCCCGTGTCGTCGCTCGCGTGAACAACCCGAACAACGAGTGGATGTACAACGAAATGTGGGGAGTCGACGTGTCTGTGTCGACACCGCATCTGCTCACCGGACTGGTCGAAGAAGCGGTCAACGTGGGATCGTTTGTCCGCTTACTAAGTCTTGAAGGCGGAAAGGCGCGACTCGCAGAGGTGACGCTGGCTCCCGATTCGCCGGCGCTGGGCAAGCAGTTGAGCGATGTGGGGATGCCTCGGGAGTCGACGATCGTGGCGGTTCTGCGCGACGGGCACGTGGTCGTTCCCCGGTCCGATACCATCCTTCGAGCGGGCGATGAAGTACTTGTACTTGTCACCGGCGGCGTCGAAGACGACGTTCGTCGAGTTCTGGTAAGTCAAAAGTTGCCGTAGCGCTGCTTCGGCAAAGACCGGTGCCCCTCAGTCAGGAGTTCGAAACATGTCGTTCCTTCGGAGAAAACCAGAATCGGCGACGGTTCCCCCGTCATGTCCGGAACCGGTGGCCGTGGCCATTGCCGAAGCCGCAGAGCGAGCCTGCGTATGCGTGTGCGGCAAGGTGACCCGGATGACGGCCCGACCCACGTCAGGCCAACCGTCGCTTGCAGTGTCAATCACCGATGGAACGGGCACGATAACTGCCGTCTGGTCGGGTCGGCGGTCCATCGGCGGCGTAACCCTCGGTCGACGCATGGCGGTCGAGGGAGTGGCGATCCGCCATGGCACGCATCTCGAGTTCACCAACCCGAAATACACCCTGCTCCCCCGGTAACGCGAACCGTGTCGCAGTTCGTTTGTTGCCGCAGATTTGCCGTCTACCCCTCGATGAGCGCACGGTAGGTGATAGCCGTTTCCACCAGCCAGGTCAGGCTGGGGTCGACGTGATCAAGCAAGGACTCGGGGTGCCATTGCACGGCGAACACCGGACGATCGGGTAACTCAACCGCCTCGATGTTTCCGTCGTCGGCCCTCGCTCCGACCACAAGGCCCGGTGCGGGCCCGTCGAGTACCTGATGGTGCAGACTGTTGACCGCTTTTCCGGCGCCGTAGAGTCGGTAGGCGAGTGTGCCTGGCGTGAACAGCACGTTGTGACAGGTCTCGTGGCGGGAGTTGTCGAAGTTCGGGTGGCCATCGCCTTCATCCAATCCGACGTGCTGAACGAGGCGTCCACCCAAATGGACCTGGATGAGTTGTGCGCCGCGGCAGATGCCGAGCAGAGGAATATCTGTACGCATAGCTTCAGCTATTACCGCGAGTTCCCATTCGTCGCGATCCGGTTCAACCGTGCCGAGGTTCGGGTCGGGCGGCTCTCCGTAGCGGGACGGGTCCACGTCGGCGCCGCCGGAGATCACGACGCCATCGAGCCGGGCCAGACAATCAGGGATCGGCGCGTCGCGTGTGAGCTCAACCGGTATGCCACCGGCCCGAGCGATCGCGGCTGGGTAGTCGCTGAAGTGAAGGTCGAACTCGGCCGTCAGGAACGACGGCGGCAGGAACGCGGCCAACCGGGCCGCGGGCCAGCGGCGTCCGGTGATCCCGATGAGGGGGCGGCTCACCGGCCGACTGACCGGGTGAGGTGCCATCCCGACGGGTGCGAATGATCGTGCATGTCGTAGCCCGCAGCGACGGCTGTCGTGACAAGGTCGACCTTCGACTGGTGCGAGAACACCGTCTCCGCACAGAAGTCGAGCCGTGCGTCGATCAGCGTGCTGCAAGCTGCTGTAGCGATGTTTGCCGCCTCGTAGGCTTGTTCTGCTTCATGACCGAAACGCTGCTGGGCCACCCGCTCAGCGATCTGGGCATCAATCACCGCGTGCGCAGCCACGCGCTCGTCCGGATCGAGCGTCGCGAACTGAGCTTCACCGGCCGCAACGGCCAGAAGGCGCCGTGTGACGAGCGACCCCGAACGTTCAACCTGCATGCCGATCCGCGCCCAGTAGTTGATCTGCTCGGTGACCGTACGGTTCGCTGTCGGAGTCACCGAGGCACCAGACGCCACGTCTGAAGCAACACGTGTAGGGCTCGAAGCTGTCTTTGCCATCACATACCTCCTGTCTCAATCTGATACAGCTGTATCAGATTGAGACAGCGAACTGCAATGCGCCTTTCGAGGGTAAACAAGATCCACGGCGGCTCACCAATTCGTTGACCGGGCATTGGCACCCATGTGGGCACGGATACTCCGCTCGAGGGCACTGTCAAAACTGTTCACCCACCCGGATAACAGCGGCTATTCACGTCCGTTGTGGGGCGCTTGGGTTAGTGCATGTTCTCGAAGTTCGGGCGCGTGCGCCCTCCCGACAAACAGGGCGCTCATCGGGGGAAATGCAGTTCGGCCACCCGCGCCCGAACTGCGATTCACTGCACTACTAGAGACCGTGCGGTGCGCAGTACGCGTCGAGTTCGGCCCAAAACGCAGCGCGGGCTTTCGTTGATAACCAGGCGGTGGTGAAGGCGTTGGCGGCGAGGTCTTTGAGATTCTGCTTGGTCAGCGTGGCGAAGCCGGCGAGGGGCGGGTCGAGGGGTGGCATGGC
>JANMZO010000247.1:0-19896 GCA_031383405.1 Acidimicrobiia bacterium
TCGAGCGCCAGGAGTGCAGCAACCGCGTTGTCGGCATCGCGCTCGGCGAGAGCCCCACGAAAGCTCTCCGTACATACTTCCGTTGCGGCCGCGAGCGTCGGAGCCGACGACGCGTCATCAGTTCGCACGGCGGCAGACGATTCCGAACCCGCCGCCTCGACGACAGATGCGGAAGCGCCGATGCCGCCCGACCCTTCGCCGCCTGTTCCCCCACGGGCCACATCGGCCACGGTGTAGGTGGATCCAGCTTCGAAGCGGAACGTCACACCCCGGCGCCGAATCGACACAGCCCCTTTGCCGATGATCTCGACGGTGCCGGTATCGAGATCGAACACGGCGGCGGTGTGCTCGTCGATGCCGAACACATACTCCTCGTCGGTGAGCTCGGCTTCCAGAGTGTTCAGCCGACGTTCGCCCATGTAACAGAAGCGGGTGTCATGACCCCCGCCTTCGGCATTGTCAAAGTGCGGAATCACGACAGCACCCGGAATAACGGCGTCGAGCAGGTTGAGACCTTCAAGCCAGTACGGCGACTCTCCGGCCTTGTAGACCTCATAGACCGGAAGCGTGCGGGTCCCGAGCGTCAGCGACGCCGCGCTCGAGAACACGACCGCTCCCGTACCTCGAAGCCTCTCCTCCAGAACCTGCCGAAACGCCGGGATGGCCCGCCACTGCCGGAGCGCGTACGTCGGTGAACCAGGACCCGCGAACACATAGTTGGCCGAGCGCACCCGGTCAAGCCCCTGCTCAATAGCCAGCGCGTCAAGGTCGGCGGAACGCAGCGACGCAATCACCAGATCCGTTTGCAAAGAAACCGAGAAGAACTCGATGGTCTTCGCGCACAGTTCGTCGGCGTTCTCCTGGAAACCGAACGGCGTGTCGAGCATCACCGCCCGGACACTCCCCCGGCCGAGCACGTCGATGGCCTTGCGGTGCACCTTCACCATCGTGGGCGCAGTTTCACCCGAACCCATGATCACCAGTATTCGGCGACTGCTCATTGGTTGTTCTCCCACCAGATATCTACGGCTTCAGCAAACTCGACCGGCTTTTGGGCGTGCAGATCGTGATCGGCGCCCGGGAACCAGGTCACCTCCCCGCGAACGAGCTCCGACAACGCCCTTTCGACCGAGTGTCGCTTGTTGGCGGCCCATCCAACGTCGCCGCTGTCGGCCGGCGTGAAAAGGAACGGGCATGATATGCGCGCGTAGGTTTCTGTTATGCGGTACGACCAAAGGTCACGAAGAATCGCGAGGTGACGAAGACGGGTGAGCCAGGGCCGCACGGTGCCGTCGTCGAGCTGTTCGAAACAGGCCAGTGCACCGGCCACAGCCCGAAGAGACCAGTCGGGATGCCACGTGTGCATGTTGTTCGCCATCTGGGCGTAGGGCATGCCGCTGAACGGGGGCGGAGCCATTGCGGCTTCGCAGTCTTCCCATGTGGGGAACAGTGATCCGAGTTCAATCGTGCCTCCATCAACCGCTACCGCCCCAATGATGCGAGAGTCGGTTCCGGCCACTTCGACGGCGATGTTTGCACCCCACGATTGCCCGAGTACAACCGCACGATCCCATCCAAGTGCGTCAAGCACCCGCGAACAGTCGTCGGCCACGGTGACATGGTCGTAACCGGTATCAGGCTTGTCGGAATGCCCGTGGCCGCGCAGGTCAACTCCGACACACTCCCAACCGCGCCGGCCGAGTTCTTCGGCCGCCGGCTCCCAGAGCAGAGCGTTCGAAGCCAGACCGTGAACGAGCAGCGCGCGCGGCCGAGGGGAGACACTCTTCGTCACCGGCCACGAAACGACAGACAGGTCGAGTGACCCGGCGCTGAGGACCGAGCGGGCGCCCAGGCTCACAGTGACAACGAGTTGGCCGACGACAGGCCGGGGTGCGGCCGTGAACTGTCGCGCCACTCGATCTTCGGCGCATCGGCCCACAGTCGCTCAAGGTCGTAGTACCGACGTGTTTCTTCGAGGAACACGTGCACGACAAAGCCGCCGAAGTCGAGCAACACCCAGCTGGCTTCGTCGAGACCTTCCGTCGCTATCGGGCCCGGTCCGCCGGCGGCCTTTACCGCCGCTTCGATCGCGTCGGCGATCGTGGCGACCAAACGCGAGTTACCGGCGCTGGCGATGAGAAATGCGTCGGTGATGGACAGTGTTTCGCCTACGTCCAAGATGATGACATCGTCGGCTTTCTTGTCATCGGCGGCGCGGGCGGCGACAATCACCAGTTCCCGGATGTCATCGGCCGTCGAGACCGTTGGTGATGAGGCGATTGTTGACACAGGCACGTAGCTCCTTGCACGGATCTCAACGCGGAGATCGAAACCCAGGTTAGAGCCATAACCGCCCGTACTTGAGTTTCGGCGGCCAAGGCTCACAAACGGGGGCGGTACAGGCCGCGCCGGTCGATCACATCGATCACCGGCGCCGGCACGAGAAAGTCGATCGGCCGACCTTCGCTGACCATCTGACGCAGTTCCGTCGACGAGATCTCAAGCGCCGGAAGCCGGATCGGCGTGCTCTTCCAACCCGGCGCAAGCTCGTCGTCGCCCGCTTCTCCCGGCCTGTACGCCACGGCGAGTGTGCACAACGGCGGAATCTCCTCCCACCGTTTCCACGTGGTGAGGTCACCGACCAGATCAGAACCGATAATGAGGAACAGCTCGCGCCCCGGTGCCTGTAGCGAGGCCAACGTGTCGGCGGTGTAGCTTTCGCCGCCGCGGTCCATTTCCATGCGACTCGGCCGGAGCCCGGCATACCCGGCACACGCCGCTTCCACCATCGCGAGACGGGCGTCGGCATCGCTTACGTTTCGCACTTTGGCCTTCTGCCAGGGAACGTTCGCGACCATGAAGAGCACATAGTCGAGTTGCAACTGGTGCCTCGCGGCGACCGCCACGGCCAGGTGGGCGACGTGAATCGGATCAAAGGTGCCACCGAGAATCCCGACGCGTTCCGTCACTTCGCGTTCTGTCACTTCGCGTCCCATCACTTCGCGTTCCCTCTCTTCGTCCCTGTCCCGGGATCAGTTCGCGTTCGCCGAGTCATGGGTTAGCGACCGCTGAGGCGTTCGACGATGGGCGCGAACGCGTCCATATCGTGGACGACGACATAAGAGAACCCGAATGTCTCACGCCGTTCGATCAAGTCGTCGCAGATCTGATCGACCGTTCCGACCAACACGATCGGCATTTTCAGTGCTTCGCTCGGAGTTAAACCGAAAAATGGAGCAAGGCCTTCCGCGAACGCGTTCCGGTCAGGGTGAATCTTCTCGATTCGGCAAAGTATCTGCAATTCGATGTCGTCGAAGCGAGCGCCAGCGCTCTCCCTGATCCAGTCGATCCTCTGGAGGTAGCGGTCCACGACAGCGGTCTTCGCGGATTCAATCCCGGCCTGGCCGGAGGTCAGCTCAGGATTCACGCCGATGATCGACGCGAACTTCGCGGCAATCCCGAGAACGCGCTTCCCGCCTCCTCCGACGATTACCGGTGGCCCTCCCGGGGTGAAGGGTCGCGGACGGCATTGCGCGTCAGCGAGTTGATAGTGGGCGCCGCTGAAGGAGACCGTGTCGCTCAGCCACAGGAGGCGGAACACCTCCAGCGCCTCGGCCAGACGATCGATACGCACGGCCGGAGGGTCCAGTGCGATACCGGACTGGGCGTAGTCGGTCGTCAGCCATCCGGCCCCCAACCCGAACTCCACGCGTCCTTCGCTGAACAGATCCAGCGTGGCCATGTCGCGAGCGAGCACGAGAGGGTGGCGATAGTCGTTGTCGTAGACGAGCGCACCGACCTTCAGCGTCGTGGTGGCTTCGGCCGCGACGGTGAGCGGAACCGTCGGGCTCCACGCGTCTTCGAAATGGTCGGGCAGAAAGAGCGTGGAGTAGCCAAGTGCCTCCGCTCTACGGGCCATCGAGCGCCACTGTCGCCCATCGGGCGCGCTGCGAAGCTGGATGCCGAAACGAAAGGGACGCGTCACAGATCTGCACGTTAACGCCAAGTCGGTGAAGACCTCGGTTCGTCGGTCCGACCGGATTCGACCCCACTCACCCGAAGACCGGGTTCGTCGGTCCGTGCGAATGCGGCCCAATTCACCCGAAGACCGGGTTTGTCGGTCCGCGCGAATGCGACCCAGTTCACCTCTCGGCCCGGCATCGGAGGAGCATGTCCGGTCGCAGATACCAGATCCAGTCCCTATTTGATCAGGCGAACGCCGCTCTGCCGGGCCGCCTCCACCACCAGAACGGTCCGTAACACTTCCATCAGCGCACGCGCGGGTGCCGGCAACATACCTCGGCGACGCTGGACCACGCCCACGATGCGCGGCGGCATCCCGGAAACCGGGATCGCCTTCCACGGGCCACTCGCCTTTGGGGGCACGGCCGTGGCCGGGACAACTGCGACACCGACACCGTCGAACGCAAGTGACGTGATCAGCCGGACCCCGTCGATCTCGGCCCGGGCCACGAGGGTGATCCCGACAAGTTCGGCGGACCGGTCAAGTTCGATACGGTACGAGGTGCCCTTCGGCGGGAGGATCACCGCAACGCCATCGAGGTCGCGTACGTCGAGCGTGTCAAACACATACAGCGGGTGATCGATTGGAATCACCGCGATCATGTCTTCCTCGAACAACGCCGTAACCGCCATGTCAGGGTCGGCGATGGGCAGGTTGACGACGGCCAATGAGAGCGTTCCTGCGAGAAGCTGTGGCGCGAGTGACGTCGTCGACGCATCGACCACAACCAGACGTACACCGGGATGAAGCATGGTCATGCGATGATGCAGAGCCGGCACAAGCCAACGGGCGACCGTACCTATGACGCCAACATGAACCTCGCCGATGACCTCGTTGCGTAGCGCATTGACATCGGCGACGAGCGCATCGAGCTCATTTTGGACCCTGCGGGCCCGGGCCACCACAACTTCGCCTTCCTCGGTCAGGCGGCCGGCCGAGCGGTCGATGAGCGTCACGCCGAGCTGGCGCTCCAGCCGGGCGATGTGCGCGGAAACGTTGGACTGCACGGTGTGCAAACGTTCCGCCGCCGCCGAAAAGGTGCCGCAATCGGCAACGGCAGTCAGCGCGGCGAGTTGGCGAAGATCCATCGCTAGCAATGATGGCCGACGTAGTTCAGTCTGTCGACACGATATGGGACATTCGCACGGGAAAGTTCGACACACCGGTCCGGTACCAACATCTTGTTCGGGACGCTGCATGGGCCCCCTGTATCCAACGACGTGCCGGGTCATTGAACCGATCCGGCACGTCGCGTGACCGGGGATCACGTCCCGGGGATCACGTCCCGGGGATCAAGCTCCCGTTCGTCAGGACGGCCGTTCGGGCTCGGGCAAATTCGAACCGCACATCGCTGGTGTGATACACGATCGCTGATCCGCGGTGACGGGCCTGGTCGACGAGGGCATGCAGCCACCGAACCGCCTCATCGGCCATGCTGTGGGTCTGCATCGCAATCACCACAAGGGGCGAAGGCAGCATGAGCGACCTCGCTGCACCCACGAGTACACGCAGATCAGGCGACAGGGAATCGACCCGCTGCCGGCCGAGGACAGACAAACCCAAGGTCTCGATATGGCTCGCTACCAGTGCCCTCGCTGTTGCCGGAGAGGTTCCGGCCTCGAGGAGCGGGATCTCAAGATTCGTCGCGACGGAGCGCTCGGGGATGAGGATAACCCCGTCGAACAGAGCCCCGCTCCGGAGCGCTTCCCGACGAAGGCGTTCCTGGGGCAACAACGAGCTCCGATCTTCACCGTCAACATCAATTGACCCCGCTGCGGGTGGAACGAACCCGGCGAGCGTTCGAAAAAACAGCAGGAGATCAGCGTCGCTGGCGCCGCCCACTTCCATTGCTTCGCCCGGAGACAGCACAAAGCTGATACGTCCTTGCGGAACACCTTCGGAGCCGTCAACCCCGTCCGCGACCGCCAGGCGTGACACGACGACCGACGCGAGCGTCTCGCTGGCGGGGAGTGCTTCCGACTCGACCGGTACGAAGACGACCGCGTGGCCCGGGCCCGGGCCCATGCCCGGTCCGGTCAGTGTCAAACGGCCGACCGCTGTTTCGGTTGGAGGTGCTTGTTGCGCGATTCCCGGAGTCGACGTGATCGTTGCGCGGTCCTCAGCGCGTTTCTGATTCGGATCCCGTACACCGGCCACCAGAGCGTTCGGATCAAATGCCGCAGGCGAGGTACCAACCATCTCGGGCGCGGGCCGGTCGACGTCGGGCCAACCGATCTGGGAAACCGACTCACCGACCTCCCGTGTCGCGCTGGCGACGTCGAGGGGTTTCGCCGGCTCCACCGCCGCATCGAGAACCGACCAGTCGATAAGTTGCGCCGCTATCGGCGAATGAACTGATTCAACAAGGCGTGCCATCGAAGAAGTCGACACACTCGCAACGGGCTCCGACTCCAGGGCGTGCGCGATTTTGGTCTGATCAATCGAATCGGGACTCATGTCGGGTGAGAAGCCGTGAGCCGGGACCGGCACCGGCACCGGACCTGGGACCGGGACCGGGACCGGGGCCGGCGCGGGGACCGGGACCGGGGCCGGCGCGGGGACCGAGACCGCTGGATCACCGGCAAGACCCGACTGGTTCGATACTGACGGCGGCCCCGGCCGGGGCTTCACGCCGAGAGCGGTGAGATAATGCTCTTCAACGACGAGCACGTCAAAACCCGAAAGCGCCGCCAGTTCCGGTCCAATTGGCAGCACCAGAACGCGGTCTCCGACTCTGACAACGCAAACCTCGTCAAGGGCACAGTCACGAATGTCTTCCTCGTACGTGAGGGAGCCCAATTTCGGCTCATACACGACTTGAGCACTCGACATTCCTGTACCTTCGGCATGGTCACCGGAGACCTTGACAGGACCCGGACGGGGATCCCGGTCCGGATGGAGGGTGCTCACCGGCACGCCGCGCAGGTGACGGCCGACCCGGATTTTCCGCCCCCGACCCACTTCCCAAAACACTATGCAGCCCCCAGGTCGAAGCAGCGGACGAGAATCGATCGTCGGGCATCGCCAGCGCCATTTCTCGACGGTCGAAGACTTTGAAAGTTTCCGGTTCGTTGTTCTTCCCGGCCACCGCTACGCGCCTGGGGAAAGGCCGGCAACACGAACACGAGCGGCTGTCCTTTGACCATCGGAGCTAACTGAGCCTTACACGCAACACCGAGAGAGAATACGCGGGGAGAGACATTGGGATTGACGAGTCACTTCGCTTGGTTAGCACCTTGGAGGTAAGGCCCCCGGAACCCCCAGCGTATGAGAACGATTCGACGGACGCGACCCCTTTACAGTTCTTGAGCAAAATGTTCGGTGTGAGCGTTCGCGTCGCGTTCGTATTCAACACCACCGCCGTGACTTCGGAGCGGTCGTCGTTTGTTGATGCGAACAGCGAAAGGTCCGCGCCCATCGTGGTGGCGAGGGAATTGTCGAGAAACCGGCCGCCGCTTCCGTCAAAATTTCGGTACGCGCGGAAGGCCCAGTACGAGGGACTGTTCGTCGGCGGGCTCGTCCAGTAATACGCCGATGTCACACTCTCCATACCGAAACGACCGAGCGCTTCCGCCGTCGCCAGTGCTCCGCTGATGTGGTTCTGGCCGCCGAAGTTCCATTCGCCGATCGAAATCCCCAGACCCGGTGCGTACTGGTTGATCCAGTCACGCAGACGAGGAATCAGAAAGATCGGTTCGCCCACCCACGATTCATCGCTGTACGTCCGGTCCCACAGACCACGCACCTGCCGGATCCGAAGAGCAGCCGTCGCTGGATCGTTTCCACCGCCCCCGCCGTCGGAGACACCCTCCGCGGCCGGGTAGAAATGCACGTCGAGAATGTCGAGCAACCTGATGCCGGTTCGCTGTTCAGACGCTCGAACCTCCTTGAGATACCAGGGAATGAACGCCATGTTTCCGTGCGCCCGCCGATCGGGGGCCCGGTCAAACCCGGCCTTTGCGTCAGCCGCCGACCAGAAGTACGCCGGCCATCCCCAGCTTGACGGTCCAGCGATAACCGAGGCGGGGTCAGCCCTGCGAACCTCAGTCGCGTACCGGATCGTCTTGTCGAGCAACTCGTCGTACGTGACTGGATCGGGATGCACATCTCGGTGAGTCGAATCCCAAAGCTCCGGCTCGTTGTCGAGGAAGTACATTGACACCCGGCCACGTAGTTTCTCGACCCACGCCCGCACCGAGTCAGGCGTCGACACAACACTGGTCGATTTCGGAGAACCGGGTGACAACGGTCGCCCGTCGATGGCCAGACCATTGCCGATGTCTCCGTTCGAAGGGTCAGTTGCCTGCTGCTGACCGAACTTCGACACCGGAAACGAATACGACGTCGTGTCCTTGGCCACCCATCCGAGCATGGGCACTGTCACTGCACTCAACATCCCGTAACGCTGATTGTTGGCGAGAAAAGCTTCGGAAGCATTCTGCTCGCCGTTGATAGCTACATTACGGAAGAAATAGTCGTTCGCTGTGTTCCACGCGTTCGGTACCTGCCAATTGTAACGGGAGGTCGGGTTGCCGCCCCACCGGTTCGTGGTCGCGCCGAGCGTCCAAGGGGTATCGGGGAGATAGGAGACCCCGGAGTACCCGATACCGTAAATGAGGGGACTGATCCTGTGCCGCACGTCGGCGCAGTCGATGCTCATCGAGTCGCCCCTGGTCACGGAACCGCTGTCCGACGTTGCCGATGCTGTCGTTGCCGGTACCACACCAGCCGTCGATTTCACACCACCATTCGGTTCAAAGAAGGCGATCTTGTCTATTTCTACGATGAACGGTGACGGCCGCCGCTGAGTTGGCCGGATCCGAACCCGGTCGTAGGGAACATTCTTTGGATTCAGCGCGGAGATCGACAGTGACGCGCTGTACCAACCCTTCGCGTCGGGCTCAAGGTTCGCTATGCCGAGTTCCGCTGTCCGCTCCACCGATGCCGAGCCGAGTGTCACGAGGAGAATCTGGCCGAGTGGCTTCTCGGTCCGGTAGCGGAACTGGAGAACCGTTGCGTGCAGTGGAATGCCCTTTCGGGCCACGATCCAGCCCTGCCGCTCCCCCATGTCGATCTTCGCCGGCCCGCGATTGACGATTCGGGACTTGGACCAGCCAAGGTCGAACCAGCCCGGCCGCAATGCTCCGTCGTACGCCACGAGCTTTCTTAGCCCGACCGTCGAGGGTTGACCGTCGGCCGACTCGGGCCCGGACCCCGACATTGATTTCTCAGCGATTTGACCAACAGCGAGGGACGTCACACTTCGGTCACCTGTGACCGATACCGGAGGCGAACCGACGTCGAGTAATGGCACTGTGGCCGCGACCGGCGACAATGCAACAGCGGTCTCGAACGTGAGGTCGGCCAACGTGCCCGCCGTAGGGTCACCGGTGGTGCTGCGATGAGAGGCGGTCCCGACCGTCGTGAGCATCATTGCGCCCAGGACCAGAACCTGGACCGCGTAGATACCACGCCGAATGGCGGACCGAGCCACCGCGGGTCCTACTGCTCTCGGGTGACGATACCGATTACGCGAGTTCGGTTGATCGAGGCAACCGCTCGCTCCACCTCCGCGATTTCGGTTTCGTTGATCCGTACCGAAAGCACCGCACCATTCACGGCGCGTATGATTGGAGCCGCAGCCGGATTGTCCATGATGGAGTCTGTCACGACGATCACCCGGTCACCGCGTCCTTCGGCGGCGCGGATCATGGCGATGACACGGTCGGTATCGCCGACCCCGATCCCTTCGGCCGAAATAAGCGACATACGCCGGTTCGTGTTCGCCACCCCGACGACAACCAGTTTCTCTGCGATGTCGAGTTCAGACTTCATGGAAACAGTCGGAACGATCGCCAGCGATTTCCACGACCACGTGCGCAGTTCAAACCAGAGTTCCTGGATGGAACGCTCGGGCAACTCCGTAAACGTTCCCGGCTCAAGGACCCACTCTTTGGGCGTCGGCCCGGGCACCGGAAGCGAGTTACTCACGGCCTGCATCATCTCTTCTGGAATGTCGCGAACGCCAGCATTTCCTGTCGGCGGATCAATCGTCGCGAGCGTCTGAGAACCGCGATCTTCAGTCATGACGGTCGCCATTTGAGGTCTCGACACTCTGCGACTTGCCAATCGCGATCTCGGCGTTACGTTTCGTCCTCACCCAGGCATTGTCGGCATGTTCCGGGCGCGAGGTTAGGCCCGCTTTCCACCGGAGATAGTGAGGGACGTTCGAAAGGACCCGACGGCCGCCGCTTGAGCGCTTCCAGCCGGTGCCAACATGGAAAAACAGCCCGGTGAGACCTATGGCACTCGGGATCAATGCCCACGACGCGCGTCGCTTGACCAGCGACACCGCTACCGCAGCACCCGCCACAACCGCACTGTTTCGGGCCACCGTGCTCAGCGGCGGCAGCAGGACGTCAGCGGCGAGATCGCCACGCACCCGGTCACGATTGCGTAACGCAGAATTCAGCAGCGACCAACCATGCTGTTTGCGCATCAGCTCCCGGCCCTGTTCCCAGCGGCGACGCTGTGACTCGGCCGCATCGTCGTCAGTCGGCATCTCCGCCCAAACCTTCGTGTCGTGTGCGTAGACGACACGAATACCGGCGTTTCCGAGCGCTATCCCATGCTCGAGGTCCTCGACGAGCGACGAAGCCACGTGGGGAACGCGTTCCAGGGCCTGGCGGGTAAAGCCCATGCCGTTGCCCCGGAGTCCGCTCGACAGGAGCAATCGTTCGCGCCCGAGCGAACGTACCTCGTGGAAGCAGGTGAAGGCTACGTCGAGCAGTTCAGTTCTCCAACCCTGGGCCGGATTCGCAACGGCGTAGTCGGCCTGCACCACCAGTGCGCCGTCAGCGAAATGCGCTGCGAAACACGAAAGAAGGTTCGTTTGAACGATTGTGTCAGCATCCACGATCACGATGGCATCGACCCAAGAGTCCCGCAGGACGCCGGGAAGTACGTCGGTCAAGGCGAAGCCTTTGCTCCGACGTCGATCATCAAAACGTTCGACCACCTCGGCACCAGCGTCCTTGGCCACCTGGGCCGTGTTATCAACGCAATTATCCGCAATGACGACCACTTTGCGTTGAGCCGCCGGATAGTCGAGAGCCAACACGCTCCCGACAGTTTCGGCGATGCCGAAGGCCTCGTTGTGAGCTGGAATCACGACCGCGAAACGTACCGACCGGTCGCCGACCAGGGCTCGCCGTGGGCGGGCCATCGCGGTGAGCAACCCGAGGTAGGAGCCGCTCACCATGGACGGCAACGCGCCGATCACGGCAATGGTCTCGCTGACCAGCATGAACGACCGGTAGAACCCCTTCACGACATCGACACCCTTTCTATTTCCTCAGAAGTGGTGATGGCCCAACGACGTCCGCTACCCGCGAATTTCCGCTAGCAACGGAAGATTCATGCTCCGCGCGATCTGCCACGATTCGACGACCTTCCCACGCAGGATGTCAGTTGACGTCGTCACGAACGCGGCCAGCACAAGGCCGCCCATAAGCCCGATGATCAGGGGCTTCAAGCTGCCCGACACCGGGGCCTTCGGTGTTTCGGCTGGTGATATGACCGCATAACGAAGAGCAAAGGAGCCCTCCGCCGTCTTCAAGGCCGCATCGGCATCGGAGAAACGCTGCGCCAAGGTGCTCTGGATCACGAGTTCCTGGCGCAGCGGCGAAGAGTCGGGCATGGTCGCCTCGCTGTCGACCGCGATGCCGAGTTCCTCTCGCAGTTTCTGCACCACCACCTTCTGTGCTGCAAGCTTCGACTCGAGCACCTGCCGCGGAACCTCCAATTGCCCAACATCTTTCAGACGAACGTCAGCCAGGTAATTGGCGTTCACCGCGTCAAGGATCTCCTTTGACTGGATCGGGTCATTCCACATCAGGTCTACATTTATCGTCTGCTTGATCTGTTCGTTGTCGGAGGTGTTGACGCTAAGCGCGCTTCGGAGTTGGGAAACCATGTCGCGCCGCTTCGATGCCTGGTCACCCGTCCCGTACAACTTTTCGATTATGGCCGACTTCAACTTGCCCACGGGCCCCTGGTTGATGTTGGACCGTTCCACCAACTTCAACGAATCAACGATCCTCTCCAGATTGCCCTGGGACCGGATCGTCGCGTCGGCCAACACCGCCGGCGGCTGAAATACTGCGTTCGCACCGGGTGTCACCACGATGTTCCGTGTTTCGTCCGGGAGCGCCTGCATGACGGTCGAAGCGATGTAGGTCTTGGGGCTGGAGAGCGCGAGGAACGTCGACAGCGCCGTAACTACGAGAAACGTGAACAGGGCCCGCTTCCAGTGGCGACGGAGGGAACGGATCACAAACCCGATCCACAGCTTTCCCTGGCCAAGGTCAAAGAGTTCGGCGTCGTCTCTTCCCGTGCTTGTGGTGTTCATGCTCATCGACCGGCCCCGTTCACTGAGTACAGCATGTCCTGGCTATGAAAGCGATGCGAGGGCGTTGACCCTTTGACCAAATCCCCGGCGGACTTGCATCGGCTCCGATGAGCACTCCCCGGTTGACGAGAGGCAGACTCATCGTCTGATCCGTCTGATGGCAGCCAGAAACTGCGATGGTTCGACCACGCTAAGCAGGAGAACGTTGAGCCCATAAAGCACTACATCGGCAACTCCCCGGGTGATACTGAACCCTTTTGCGGCCATGAACCGGTCCGCTAGAACTACCGGCACGGTGGCGAGAAGCATACGCCCGACGAGTAGCAACGCCTCATGATCCCAGGCATTTCGTCCGAGAGACCCGACATAGAGGGCAGTTCCGGTGAATTCGGCAACCAGGATCGCGGTCGCCGCGGCGGTGCCGGCGCCGCCGACACCGAGAATACGGTGGCCCATCCCGACGAACGTAATCACGAGCAACGCATCGAACGCGACGATGAACACGCCGATCCGAACGCCCACCCAGGTCCTTCCCTGGGCCTGAAGAAACGTGGCACAGGCCATGGTGAGATACGTGCCGATCGCGGTGATGGCGAGGATCCGGAGCGCAGGAATTGATGGGGCGAACCTCGGCGTCAACGTGTTGATCACCGTGTCAGCATTGAGGCACAACAGCACACACAACGGTATGGCAAGTGCCATTACGGACCCCATGGATCGACGCATGACGGTCGTAAACTCCTCGATCGAACGGCCACCGGCTTTCGACGCCATCGGAAGCAGGACCCACGGCATCACCGTCGCGAGGATCAGCACAAGCAGAAGCATCGACTGGGCAAAGCGGTAGTACCCAACCTCTTCCTCACTGGCCAGAAACTGCATCATCGTGACATCGAGGACCATCGCGAGCGCAGTCAGTACTGAACTCGAAAGGAACGGGACGCTACGACGCAACACAGGCGTAATTCCCTGCGAACGGGTCTGCGACCAGATCTCCAGTTCCCGACCCGTGCGTCGACTCAATCCGATCAGCTTCAATGACTCGCCGACGATCCATCCCATCGGGATCGAATACACCCCGAATCCGGCAAAAAGAAATCCAAGAATCGCGGCGCCCCACACCGCTTTGGTTACCAGATTCTGGCGGGACAAACCGCGGACCGAGCCGACGGCGTGCAGACAAGCAGCCAGCAGTTCATTCGAGTGAACCAGGAACCGAACCGCGCCGAACAGTGCAAGGAGAACAATGACCTCACGGGGACGGCCGATCCCCGCCATCACGCCCATCAGTGCGACCGTGAACGGAACCGTGGCGATCAGCCGAGCGCCAAGCACTCCGGGAACAAATTCCTTCGCGTGACCCGGACGAAGGGCTACTTCTCTGCGCGCATAGTTATCGAGCCCGAACGCCAATACGATCAACGTCGTGACCGCGAGGCTTTCCGCAGCCGCCACGCGGCCCGCACGGGCCGGACCGAGATAGGCCTGATAGTAGAGATTCACCAGGAATCCAATCGCCGTGGTGAACACGAGCGACGACCCCAGTGTCACGGCGTTGCGCATGGCCGCTATACCCTCGGTCTGAACCAGTTCCGGTTGCGTGTCGGTAACACCCGACGCAACGGATTGGAGCCGTTCAACCGTGGGGATTCCGCTCGCTCCCATCCAGGCAGGAGCCGTTTGCCTGTTCATCCGGGCGGTGTTGGATGGGACCGACACCACCGAGCGCGCCGAACCGGTACCTTGCAATGAAAAGGCGGCGGGACTCGGCACGAGAATGGCTTGTTGCGCCTGGCCGGCCAACGCCTCCGTTTCCACCACTTCCCGAAATTGCGCAAAGGGTTGCCACGAGTGCGGCCGCTCAGTTAGCTTGCGGGGCTGGCCCAGGGGTTTCCTCCTCAGCAGGCTCGCCATTTCGGCCGGTCCTTACCCACCGTGCGGTCGTCGACGGTTCGCCTCGCGTCGGGTCTGAAGAAAGATCCGCACGATCGCCCGGTCATGAACGAGATAGCGGTGCCACATTCGACCAGGTTCATGGAAGAGCCGGAACAGCCATTCAAGTCCGTACCCACTCATCCAACGCGGGGCACGCGGCACCGTTCCGGCGACAAAATCCAACCCAGCCCCAACCCCCAGAGCGACCGCAGGCGCGAAGGACCCGGCATATCGGAGCATCAGGATCTCCTGCTTCGGGGTCGACATCGCAACGAGGACAAGGTCGGGTTGCTGCGCCCGAATTTTCTCTATGGCGCTTTCCACTCCACTGGGCTCACCGTCGGGGTCGAAAAATGGTGAAGCCCAACCGGATACGTGCAGGTCGGGGATCGACTCACCCAAGCGACGGGCCGCCTCGGCGCAGGTGTTTTCGGTCGCTCCGAGAAAGAACACCGTGCAGCCCTGAGCAGCTGCCATTTCGAGCAGGGGGCGCACGATGTCGCTGCCCGAGACTTTCTGGGTGAGCGGGGTACCGAAGGCCCGGGCCATCCACATGAGTGGCTGACCGTCCGGCAGCGAGAGGAACGCCGAACGGTAGGCGTCACGGAACTCGGGGTCGTGCTCGGCCTGACAGATGTGATCGACGTTCGGGGTTACCGCGTAACCTCCCAAACCCGAGCGAACGCGCGTAAGCAACGCAGCCACTGCTTCGTCGAGGGTCAGCGAATGGGCGTATAGCTGCCCAAACCGCACCGACGGAAACGTCATCTCACCGCCCGCCTCCCAGCGATGGATCGCCCGACTCCGAAGTCGGCGGTCGATGCTGTCAGTAATACGCCGCGATCGAGGGCTTGCGTTGGTCATGTTGCGTCACCTGCAGGTGAACGGGCGACAACTTCGCACTCCGGCCCGCGCACCAGCGAGCCAGCTGGCACCGAACGGTCAACAACACAGTTCGCCATGATTTTCGTTCGCCCTCCTACGTGAATCGGTCCGAGGAGAACGGCTCCGGGTCCGACGTGAACGTTGTCGTCCAACGTCGGCGCTCCGACAATCCGGCTCAATGGGTCGATTGACTCTCCGAGCGTCACGTGTTGAAAAAGAATGCATCCCGACCCGACGACGGCCCCGTGACTGACTACCAGGCCGTTCCCGTGGACGATGGTTATGCCTTCGGCCAACACCGCATTCCAATGGATTTCGGCGCCGTAGAGGTGGCGGATCAGCCGGCTGATGACCTGCGGGGCCATCGGAACATGTCGATCGCGCACAAGATGCATGAATCGGACAGCGATCAGCATCTGAAATCCGACGTTGTGAACCGCATCGCCCACCAGTCCGTGAGACTTCATCGACGTACCTTCGGTCGGGTAGCGCTCGCGTGACGAACGCATGGCCGCGTGGTCAGCACGGACCGCAGAGCGAAAGGCCGCAAAGGCCGCGCGGTTCGCAGCCGTTGCCGTTTGACCCGAAGCAGGCGCAACGGCTTCGGGCTGAGGATTGGTGGTCGGGTTCATGACTTGCCCACCGTGGTTGCCATCGTAACGGCGGAACCAAGCGTTGCCCCGGTCTTTCGGAGCCGCAGGTGCTCACGGAACGAGCGCAGCACGGCCCGCGTGCCGCCGTCGTTGGCCAGCGCACGCCCAACGCCGCCGTAGTACTCCATCCCGTAGCAAAGGGAAGCACCGAGCAACGCTACCTCGGCGAATCGCCGCTTGTCCGCCTTCGCCGCGACTGCGTACACCTGACCGGCGACAACGTGACCGAGTACCGGGAACAGTACGGCCATGGCGAGGAACGGCAGCGACGGCTTCGGGAGATGAAACGCAAACTCCCATGGACTCACCCTTGAGACACCGGGAAACTTCCGAGCGATGACCGTGTCGAGTTCTCCGTAGAGGGCGTTACGACGGCGCCAGGTGGCGACGTCTTCGTGGTCGCTTCGATGTTCGCTCCACCCGGCCCCCGTAAACGCGAACGGATACCCGGCTTCCTCGAACCGGATGCCGATGTCACGGTCTTCGCAACGACGAAGACTCAGATCAAAGCCCCCGACCGCGAGGTAGGCGTCGCGTCGGAACGATACATTTCCGGTGCACAGCCTTGCACCTTCGACCGCCACTTCGCCCGCTGAAAAGGCGGCGACGAAACGATCGAGCGTGCGCTGATGAAATCGCTCGAACAGGGGAGGTTCGCCCGAGCGAGGGGCTCGAATATGGCCGAGAACCACCGAGGCTCCGGTCTGGTGCGCACTCTGGTGACCCGCCAGAAACGTCGGCGGAATCATCATGTCGTCATCGAGGATCACCACGATGTCGCCATTCGAGCTGCGGATCCCGGCGTCGCGGGCCACGCCCGGTCCACCATTGCTTCGGCGCAGGACCTGGCACGGAAACCGGGTCGGACGAGCCGCCACTTCAACGGCAACCGGAACCCGACTTCCATCATCCACGACGGTTACGTCGAAACCCCCCTGAACACCCACCTGTCCGTTGAGGTCGTCGAGCAACCACAGCAGGCTATCGAGCCGGTTGTACGTGGCGATCACCACGCTGACGGCAACCGGTGCCCCGGCCGCGAGGAGCACTTCTGATTCGGCCTGCGAGCCGGGAACCACCGGTTCCCGACCATCGGTTTCGTCCACGTCTACAGCTCCAATCCGGGCTGGTATCCCCGGGGAATCAGTTTGTGCACGAATCCATTCTCGACGGTTCTCGGCTAGCCATTGAGCGGTCCGGCAAAGATTCCCACAGTCCGTGGCGAACCCTTCGCTCGTCGCGGGCGATTTCACTGGTTCTTTCGCCCTATTCTGTCGACAGCACCTTCAGTCCGCGTGTTCGGCCGTTCAGAAACGAACCGAATTCTCCGACATAGAGTCGACAACCTTCGAAGGAAGCCAAGCAATGACGGAAAGAATGGTCGACGAAGCCACTCTCACGAAAGCCAAATCCCTCGCAAACCCCTCGAAGAACGGTTCCCCGGATTTGGCTGCCCCGACCCGCGATCCATCGGGGAGTCGGACATCGGAAGGACAACTCTTGTATCGGCACCAAGGTGTCATGAGCAACGCTGGCCTGAACACGCCGAAGGAGGAGGTTTCGGCCCCTCCGCAAGGCGCCGCCGCTACGCACGTTTCTCACGATGGTTCGGCCGACGTTCCCAAAGAACTCCCTGAAGCAGCCGACCTCAACTTGATCAGCGAGGTCCAGGAGGCACCAAAAGGCAGCCGACGTCTCCGTTGGCTTCTTGTGTTTGCCGACGTCTTTGCGCTCTGTTGCGCATGGCCGCTCGCCGTGCTGCTCACCCGCACCTCTGGCACCGACGTCTTCAGCCGATCCGAAGGAGCCTTTCTCCCGATCATCGCCGGGATCACCTGGCTCCTCATTGCGAGCAACAAGCTGTACCGGTCGCGGGTCTGCTCGGTCCGTTCCGTAGAAAATGCTGCCTTGGTCAGAGCCTGTGTCTTGGGTGGCGTCGCCGCGTTCCTCGTCGCGCCCCGGGTCCAAGCTCACGATCTGCGGCTCCGGACCCTGGTGGTTGGCCAGCTGCTTTCGTTTCTGTTCGTGTTACTCGGACGCACAACGTACCGGGCCATGCTCCGACGGGCGCGTCGGCTCGGACGTTTCATCCGTCCGGTTGCGCTGATCGGGACCGGCGACGAGGCGTATGAACTCCTCCAACTCATGGTCGACGAACCAGAACTCGGCTACTTCGTGATCGGCGTCATCGGTGATCAGACCGAAACGGAGCAACGGAAGTTTTCCGTTCCCTATCTCGGACCGACCAACGAAGCAGTGACCATTATGCGGGCGAACCAGGTTCACGGCGCAATCGTCGGGGCTTCATCGCTTTCATTTCAGGAACTCAACGAGACGGTCAGATCACTTCTCCAAGCCGATATGCATGTCCAGATTTCGGGCGGATTGCTCGGCTTTGATGCCAGCCGCCTTCGCGCCAACCCCATCGGCCGGGAAGCGGCGTTTTATCTTGAACAGGTTCAGTTGTCCGGCTGGCAGTCCCGGGTCAAGCGAGCGCTGGACACGGTTCTCGCCGCGATTGGCCTGGTCCTGTCGCTCCCGATTATCGGTGTGTTCGCGCTCTGGGTGCGTCGCGATGGCGGGCCGGCTTTCTTCAAACAGCAACGCGTCGGTCAGGACGGAAAACCGTTCATGATGGTCAAATTGCGGACGATGGTCGTCGACGCTGAAGGTCAACTGAATGCTCTGCTGCACAAGAATGAGCGTAAAGGGCCGCTCTTCAAGATGAACGACGATCCCAGGTTTACGACGGTCGGACGCCTGATGGACGCAATGAGCATCAACGAACTCCCACAGCTGTGGAACGTTCTCAAGGGTGAAATGAGCCTCGTCGGCCCCCGCCCGGCACTGGCTCACGAGGTGGCCAACTTCAGTGACCGCTTGTTGATGAGGCATCGGGTAAAGCCTGGGATTACCGGCCTTTGGCAGGTCGAGTCTCGCGACGATCCGTCGTTTGCCGACTATGAGCGTTGCGATGTTTTCTATGTCGAGAACTGGTCGGTACGGCTTGATTTGATGATCATTCTTCAGACCGTTGCCGAAGTCCTCAGACGCGTCAAAGCCATGGTCCGGGGAAAACAAAGGACGCAAACCTCTCCGGAAACCGCCCTAACCGCCAAACGACCAGCCCTCTCCGTCGACGAGGTTACAGGGGCCTGAGTGCGGTGTGAGTTCCTCGCCGCCGCGCCTGCCACAGGCTAGACACCCCAGGGCCGTAGTTGTCGAAACCCACGTGGGGCCTACCCCATTTTATGGGTATCCACCACTTTTTCCCCATGGGGAACAACACTAAGTTTCCGTGCGAGACCTGCTCGTTTGGCCACAGCTCAGAGAACTCCAACAAGACCTTGATCTGCTGGTGTTGGCCAGCGGCTCGCGAAGCTGCGTGGGAATCGACCTGAGCACAGGCGCTCTGGTGCGCACACATCAGGCCCGGTCGAGTACGGAAATGCTACGGCCTTACGACACGGCACGAGCGCGGATCGCCCCCGCCCAGACACTCCGGCCGGAGCAACCTGAAGCCGTCGCTATAGGTACACCCCTGACCTGGACCGGAGCGTTGTTTGGCTGGCGGGTGGATCGCTGTCTCCGCTCGGTGTCGCACCCCGAACACGCCCCGCTCTTCGGGAGCGCTGGGCCGGCTCTGCCGGTTTGGACTCTTGACGGCGACCGACCCTCGGTTTCGGTGTTGGCGGTTGACTCGTCGTTCTCGTTGAACGTCAGCGAACGCGGTGTGCGCTGCTCGTTCCGGTGGAACACGGGAACGGTAGAACTTCCTCTCGAAGATGCCTCTGTTCTTTCGCAACTCGACTGGCTTCCGGCCAGCCCACTTGCCGGTCGGAAGCTACATCGGGCGATCGGCTTTCGCCCGCACCGTGTCGTGGTGGCGCTGAGCAGGCCCATTCGAGGCTACTGCTACAAAGTTGTCGCGGGGCTGTTGCCGCCTCCGTGAGCGTCGGGTCTGTCGGGTCTGTCGGGTCTGTCGGGTC
>JANMZO010000249.1:0-3726 GCA_031383405.1 Acidimicrobiia bacterium
AAGACCCTTGGCATCAATCTCTGAGACGGGCACGGGCGCACCAAGCTGCAACGAGCACAACCAGACCCGCAGCCAGATTCTCATCACACCGTGGTGCTGCGCAAGCGGCATGGAACCTCTGAGACCGAGTGAACGGCCGCCCGCGGTGGGTGCCGAAACGAAGTGGAGGCCGGGCCCACCGCCATCAGACAGAGTGGGCGTTGAGGGACTCGAACCCCCGACATCTTCCTTGTAAGGGAAGCGCTCTACCAACTGAGCTAAACGCCCGACATCCCGAGCGTATCCGAGGCTGATGGGCCGGACGGTCAGGTCTTGGGAGAGACAAGAATAGACCGCTGCAGCCACACCCGACGGTCACTCGATCAAAAACCCGGCCGGTTCTCGATCACCCCGTCGGGTGGGCGTATCTTGCTATCAGCTTCGGAATCGCTGGAATGCCGGAAAGCCGACCACGCTCCTGTGTCGCGTGGCCGGCTCGGGGGGATTTATGCGCTGATCACCTGACCGAGTTCGTCGATCATGACCTCCTGCCGGGCGACCTTGGGCGGCCGACCCCGTCGACGCTGAGCCGACAGAACCCTGCCGTTCATGACAAGCTCGCCACCCCAGACCCCCCACGGCTCACGCCGGGAGACCGCCGCTACGAGGCAGGACTGGCTGACGGCGCAGTTACCGCAGATCGCCTTGGCGCGTGCGATCTCGCTGAGGTCTTCGGAGAAGAACAACGAGGTCATCGTGCCGACGCCGTCGGCGCATCGGGCGTCGACGAACCATTCGGGAGTCTTGTGGTCGAGGATCTGGGTAAACATGACTTTCTCCTGTGGGTTTCTGGGTACGGGGATGTGTTTCGTGTGTGGGAGGAGTTTGGAGGGAGAATCAGATTCAATTCCCGGGATGGTTAGGTCGATGTTGGGTGGTACTGCGCGGTCGGTGTTTGTATGCATTGGGTTTCGTGTTGGGAAATCATGTGGGTAGAAAACGAAGAGGCCGCCTGATTTCTCAGGCGGCCTCCGGAAGAGTTGTGTGTGGTTTTCGCTACTGGGAGCTAACTCCCTAGCGGTCCACACCTCCCCAGAGGCCTCGGCTTACGCGTGTTCTTGCCTGCAACTGCCGGATTCGAACTGGCCGGCCACCCTGCAGCTGAAACGCGATAACCGGCGAAATCGGAAATCAGGTGAGCGCGATGGATGGATACGGTTTCAAACTGCATTTGCGAACTGGCATGCGACGAGGAACAGGCATCAGCGGTCATAACGGTCGAGAGAGCGTTTTTCATCGTGGCCATTCCTTTCGTGCGTAGCAGGTGAACTTCCGACACAGACGTGGCGGCTTTGACAGTTTGCCGGGACAAAATGGGAGAGTCAAGCGAATTAACGCGTTTTTCGTCATCAAACCGCAACATTTCCGTCTCAGTGAAACTAGCGCCGCTTCAATCGTTCACGGAACGCGGCGGCGCGGGCACTGTCGAGCGCTCCCATTGTTGTGAGGTCTCCGACGATCCCCGGGATGCCCGTTGAGCTGTTCACCCGCTGTCGCCCGTAGACGCTGCGGTCCCCCGACATCACGGTGGCCAGGATCGTGACGAAGACGAACGCGAAGGCGGCTCCCCCGCCGAAAAGCTCAATCCCGACAAAAGCGCATGTGATCGGCGTGTTGGCCGCTGCTGCGAAGACGGTGACCATCCCAATCGCAGCCAGGGCAGGTTTGTCGAGGCGAAGCGGTCCCGCCAGAACCGACCCGAGGCATGCGCCCATGCAGAACAGCGGCGTGACTTCGCCGCCGGGAAACCCGGAACCGACTGCGACCGAGGTGAACACAAGTTTGAGCGCAAACGCCGTGGATCCGACCGCCAGACCGGCGAGCGCAGAGTCGAGGAGTGGAAGTGAGAGGCCAAGATACGCGCGCGTACCAAAGGCAAACGTGAGTGCGATCGTGACAACCCCACCCAGGGCAGGTCGTATGGGCGCATAGGAAACCCGGTGCGTAAGAGCGCGCTTGAGCAGGTGGGTGAGTTCCACGAACGCTACCGAACACAGAGCGAATGCCGCGGCGGCGACGCAGAGTTTCAAGGCGACAGCGATGTCCATGTCGAGCGCCACGGGTTTGCGAAGTATGTGGTGCGTGCCGAGCTGTCGGGCAAACCGGTCACCTACAAACGAAGCCAGGAGCGCCGCCACGACATGGTTGTAGCGGGTTCGTCCGACGTGGGGGACTTCCAGCGCAAAGACCGCACCCGCCGCCGGCACACCGAATACGGAACCGAACCCTCCGGCTATGGCCGCGATCATGACGGCACGTCGGTCGTCCGGAGCGATCCAGCGCCGGAACAACGACGTGAGCGACGCAGCAATCTGCACAGCAGCGCCCTCCCGCCCGACGCTTCCGCCGAAGAGCTGGGTTACGGTTGTGCCGACGAGAACGAGCGGGGCCATGCGCTTCGGCGGCCCCATGTCGGTGGGATCGTGCCACTCGTCGAGGATCAGGTTCGTGCCCTTCGTCGACTCTCCTCCGAGGTGCAGGTACACAACACCGATCACCATTCCGGCGGGTGGCAGCAGCCAGAGGAGCCAGCCGTGGCTCACCCGTGTGCGGGTAGCCCAGTCGAGACTCGCCAGGAATGCGTAGGACCCGACTCCCGACAGCAACCCAACGGAAATCCCGATGACCACATCTCGAGCCACACGCTCGACTCTGGCTCCCGCGTTCATCGGATGCATCGGATGCATCGTAGGTGCGGCCGACGGGTGGTCCGAGTGATCGACCGCCTCGCCGGCTCGCGTTTGTGCGGGATTTGCGGCGCTGGGAGCGTGAAATCCCGCACATTCGGCGGCCGACGCCGGGGCCGGGGCTGGTCGCGGCGGGTCAGCCGACGATGACCGGCTGGTACTCGCTGACCGGGATGAGAAGGTCGGCGTCGATGACAACCCGCTCGATACGGGGACCGATCGACGACGTCTGACCCACTTCGCCGCCCCAAACGGTTGCGTCGTACAGGAGCGCCATCGAGCCTTTGTGATCACCGGCCCTGCTGTACGTGTACGAGCACCTCTTTGAGGCGCTGCGGTACTCGGCCGAAGTGCGGACGGTGATCCCGGCTGTCTCGCAGAGAACTACGGGTCTGCCGTCGCCCGGGGTGAAACGCAGACCAACCACTCTCGCAACCACGTGCGCCTCAGCGCACCTTACGCCGTTGCATGCCGTCGCATGGGACGAAATCGCACGGTTCCACTGGTAGCCCGACACGGCGAAGAACAACGGAATACCCGGGATCGGCGCCTTCCCAGGTTTCACCACCGGCGAAAACAGGGGCTCCGGAACTTCGTAGTTGGCGGAATCTCGGGCTTCATCGATCAGCTTCTCGATGTCGGGCAACGTGTCGAACCCGAACTGCGACCCCGTCGGGCAATCCCCGAACGTACAGCGTCGCTGGATGTACTGGGTACCACCGCAGTTCACGATCACGAGAATCCAACGACGAACAACGACCTCGCGACTTGTGTGGACCTGGGTGATCGGGTCGGTGTCGATCACGATTTCGGTGTCCTCGGAATTGGTGTAGTCCGCGCCGATCTCCTTCGCCGCGTCACAGACATGCTCAGCCCCGACCGGCTTCGTCTGCTGACCGTTCACCTGACGACCCCCGCCGGTCGCGTCCCGTGGAAGGGGATCCCGCACCCTCGCCACCACCTCCGCCTGCCTGTGCGCCACCTGCGCCTCCGCCGACAC
>JANMZO010000258.1:0-18153 GCA_031383405.1 Acidimicrobiia bacterium
CTGCCTCGTTCAACTCGTTTCTGCCGTTTCGGGCCCGGCTAACTCGATCAGCGGGACGCCCTGAAGACGCTGCGCCGGAAACTGACCTGAATCGCGACTGTCGTATGTCCAGTCGTAGTTTTTTCTCAGGTGGCGATCGTCGTAGACAGCCGCGCCATCGACGATGTCAAGGATCGGGGTGAGATAGGCGGACCGCCTGCGTGCCGCGTCCGGGTCCCGTGGGAGGCGTTCCGGTCTGGGTTGGAGCAGCAGGCTTCCCACAACGGCGTACTGCTGCGACGCGAGACCACACCGTGCACCGTTGGTGATCGTTGACAGGTGGCTTTGGATACGGGTCGTGACATCCAGAGTCATCTCATCGGACACGTCTCGGTCATCGAGGGTGTTGTCATCCGGTGGTAGGTTCTCGCCAACTGGTGTGCTCGCCTCAACCGAACCTCCAAGTGGTTGTTCAACGTTCTGGGCCCGGGTCAGGGGGCCGGACAGCAATTCGGCGATTGCGATGCCGTCGGTCTTGCACGCGCTGCACTGCCCACACGATTCGACCGCGAGAAACCGGGAAGCGCTGGCGGCGATTGACCGTAGGTCGGCGGTGTCGTCGAGGCAGAGGAAGCCGGCCGATCCCAACCCGCTTCCGACTGCGTTGAAAGCCTTGTGTGTGCATGGTGTACCCAAGTCGTACTCGCCGATGATTGCCGAAGACACCCCGGGAAGTACGGCGACGAGTCTGCGGCCATCGAGCGCTCCGCCTCCCAACTGCTCGATCACATCTGCCAACGGGGTGCCCATGGCAAATTCGCCGACTCCATGCTGACGCACATCTCCGGTAACCGTGCAGACCAGGGATCCAGGTGACTCCTGCGTTCCCACTTCCCGGAACCAGGCCGCGCCATGACGCACGATCAGGGCGATGTTCGCCAGCGTCTCGACATTGTTCACGAGGGCGGGGGCGCCAGCATCTCCGCCCTCGCTGGCGATGTCTGCTTGCGCGGCGGTTGCGTTGAGTTCGTCAAGACCGCGTCGCCATGGCGGCGTTATGCGTGGGAAGGGCTGACGGTTCGACGCAACCTCAAGAAGCCCCGTTTCTTCGCCGTACAGGTACGAATCCGGACCGGTCACGATTCGCATCACCGTGTTTTCAGCCCAACCCGCTGCTTCGAGTTCGGCGATTGCAGCAGCTAGCCGTGCGATCTCGGTTTTGAAGGATGCCTTCAGGCAGACAAGGAGTTGATCCGCCCCGACCACCTGGCATGCAATCAGCGCTCCCTCAAGAACCCGGTACGGATTGTTTCGGAGGATGAACCGATCTTTGAATGTCGAAGGCTCCCCCTCCGCCGCGTTGACGATCACCGCTGTCGGTTTGGTCGTGGAGTTGTGGTGCGCAACCGAGAGCCACTTCGTGGCTGTCGGAAACCCAGCTCCACCCCTCCCACGAAGACCGCTGTCGGCGATTGTTTCAAGCACCGTCATCTCACTGAAGGACCGCGCGGCCTCAAGAGCTACGCCCCCGCCGTCGCCGACGTATGCCGCCAGACTTGGGCACGAATCGGGGTCGAGGACACGGTAAATAGCTTTGGTGCGTTGCAGCGATCCCGGCATAGGAGGGTTCTTTCGTGTTTTCCGGCGATCTCTGCTTTTCGGATCGCAGTTTCCACCGGCATGGTGGGCGGGTACTGAGCTGCAAAGTCGTTGCGACGTGAGTGAACAATGAGTCTGAGAGCACCTCTACCCGAAAAGATCCCGTTTAAACCTCGCGAGCAAACCTCGCGAAATCCCAGATTTACCGACTACCTCATTCCCACCGCTCTCGACATGCCGACCGTCGCCATCGCAGGATCGGTGTCTTTGGGGAGGGTTGTTGCGTCACAGACGCAACAACCATCCCCAAGGCCTGAGCGGACGAACGGGTACGAGACGCTGGTGAGCTTCAGTCGATGATGTTCATCTGTCGTAGCCGGGTTACGACGAGCCCAGCGGCTTCCTCGGCATCGGTCTCGACGGTTTGGATTCGCAACTCGGGGTTCATCGGCGGCTCGTAGGGAGAGTCGATGCCGGTGAAGTGCGGCAGTTCCCCCCGACGGGCCTTTTGGTACAACCCTTTCGGGTCGCGTTCTTCGGCAACGGCGAGGGGCGTGTCGACGAATACCTCACAGAACTCGCTGTCGCCCAGAAGGTCACGGGCCATGCGACGCTCCTGAGCGAACGGCGAAATGAACGAAACCAGCACAACAAGGCCGGCATCGACCATGAGGCGGCAAACTTCGGCGACTCGGCGGATGTTTTCAACCCGGTCGGCGTCGGTGAACCCGAGGTTCTTGTTGAGGCCGTGCCGGACGTTGTCTCCGTCAAGAAGGTAGGTGTGGACTCCGAGACTGTGCAGTTGCTTTTCGACCAGGTTGGCGATGGTGGATTTGCCGGAACCGGAGAGACCGGTGAACCAGACCGCTCCGGCGCTGTGGCCTTTGAGTTGCTCGCGGGCGGCGCGATCGACCTGGACCGCCTGCCAGTGGATGTTGTGGGCGCGCCGGAGCGCGAAGTGGAGCATCCCGGCGCCGAGAGTCGCGTTGCTGAATCGGTCAACAACGATGAAGCCGCCGGTGTCGCGGTTGTCTGCGTACGTGTCGAAGGCGATCGGGCGGTCGACGGTGATGTTTGCCACGCCGATTTCATTCAACTCGAGTGTCGTGGCCGCAGCGTGTTCGAGTGTGTTGACGTTGACCTTGTACTTGAGTTGGCTGATGGAGCATCCGACCGTTCGGGTTCCGCTCTTCAGAAGGTAAGGTCTGCCGGCCAACATGGGCTGCTCGTTCATCCACACGATGTGCGCCTCGAACTGGTCGGCCACCTCCGCCGGTGATTCCGCTCGACACAGAACATCGCCGCGGCTCACGTCGACTTCGTCGGTGAGGGTCAGCGTCACGGCCTGTCCCCGCACCGCTTCGGTCAGGTCTGCGCCGGGGGTGACGATCCTTGCAACGTTGGTTTCGACACCACTCGGCAGCACCCGGACTCGGTCGCCCGGCCGAATCGAACCGCCGACGATTGTTCCGGAGAACCCCCGGAAATCGAGGTTCGGGCGATTCACCCACTGGACCGGAAAGCGGAACGGGCCGTCGGTGGCTTCGGCATCAATCTCGACGGTTTCGAGGTAACCCATCAGGGTCGGCCCGCCGTACCACGTGGTGTTCGGGCTCGCCGACGTGATGTTGTCGCCGCGTAGCGCGGAGAGTGGGATGGCTGTGACTGACGAAAGCCCGATCTGCACCGCGAATGCACGGTATTCGGCCACGATCTCGTCGAATCGTTGCTGGGAGAACTCGACGAGGTCCATCTTGTTCACCGCCAACACGATGTGGCGGATTCCGAGCAGCGACACCAGATAACTGTGCCTCCGGGTTTGCGTGAGCACGCCTTGGCGGGCATCGACGAGTATCACCGCGCAGTCGGCGGTCGATGCGCCCGTCACCATGTTGCGGGTGTACTGCTCGTGGCCCGGTGTGTCGGCGACGATGAACTTGCGCTTCTCGGTGGAGAAGAACCGGTACGCGACATCAATCGTGATGCCCTGTTCGCGCTCGGCGGTCAGCCCGTCGAGCAGGAGCGCAAAGTCGAGATCGTCCCCTTGGGTCCCGACCTTTTTGGAATCGGCGGCGAGGCTCGCGAGATGGTCTTCGAACACCAGGTGCGCGTCGTAGAGCATGCGACCGATCAGCGTGCTCTTACCGTCATCGACACTTCCGCAGGTGATGAAACGCAGCATTGTCTTGTGTTGGTGGGAGCGGAGGTATGCCCCGATATCAGTTGCTATGAGCACAGATGAATTTGCCAACCCGAATGCACCTCCCCGCGGACCATCGGTGGTCGATGCGCTGACCGTTGGCCATCAGAAGTACCCTTCCTGCTTTTTCTTCTCCATCGAACCCGACGAATCGTGGTCGATGGCCCGGCCCTGCCGTTCGGAGGTGGTGGTGAGGAGCATCTCCTGGATCACGTCGAGCAGCGTTGACGCTTCGCTTTCGACTGCTCCCGTCAACGGGTAGCAACCGAGCGTTCGAAACCGGACGCTCCGCATCTGCGGGCGTTCGCCGGGCAGCAGTGGGAGGCGGTCGTCATCGACCTGGATCAACATGCCGTCTCGCTCGACGACCGGCCTGGCCTTGGCGAGGTACAGCGGAACGATCGGAATGTCTTCCAGGTGGATGTACTGCCAGATGTCGAGTTCGGTCCAGTTCGAGAGCGGGAACACGCGAAGCGATTCACCGGGGCTGCGGCGTGCGTTGTAGAGCCTCCACAGTTCGGGCCGCTGGGCCTTGGGGTCCCACTGATGTTGCGCGGAGCGGAGCGAGAACACCCGTTCTTTGGCCCGCGACTTCTCCTCGTCGCGCCGGGCTCCACCGAACGCGGTGTCGAACCCGTACTGGTCGAGGGCCTGTTTCAGGCCTTGGGTCTTCCACATGTCGGTATGGAGCGACGAGCCGTGCGTAAACGGATTGATGCCCTTTTCGATGCACTCGGGGTTGCTGTGGACCAGCAGCTTCAACCCAAGTTCAGTCATCCGGGCATCGCGAAACGTAATCATTTCCCGAAATTTCCACGTGGTGTCGATGTGCAGGAACGGAAAGGGGGGAGTTGACGGGTAAAACGCTTTCAGGGCCAGGTGCAACATGACGGAACTGTCTTTCCCGATGGAGTACAGCATCACCGGGTTTTCGCTCTCGGCGGCTGCCTCCCGCATGATGTGCATGCTTTCGGCTTCCAGGCGCTGGAGGTGTGTCAGCTTCATCGTCGCCCAGTTTGATCGAAATCCGGCAACCTTCGCGCGTTGCAACGACCTTCGGGAGAATTTGCCCGCCGATGAATGTTGACTAATCTGATCAACAATGTCGGCAATAGTTGTATGGTGTTGCCACCTACCAGTCAGGACGCCATGACCATCACCGCTGCCGACCTTGCTATCGACGATCTGAATGCACTCAATGAAGCGTTCGCCGATGCACCCGCCGAGGACATCGTGGCGTGGGCGCACGAGAGCTTCGGTGATCAACTCGTCACCCTCTGCGCCATGACCTCCGACACCGCTCTGGTTGATCTGCTCGCCCGCCGGGCGGCCGGGGCGTCGGTCGTGTTCTTGGAGACCGGTCACCATTTCGCTGAAACCCGTGAACAACTCGGCGCGGTTCGCAACCGCTACGAGGACCGGATCGATTTCACGATTGCCACGGCGGGTCTGGCGCCGGGCATCTTGTGGCAGTCAGATCCCACCGCATGTTGCAATGCCCGGAAGGTCGATCCGATGGAAGCCGCCCTCCACGGACATGCGGCATGGATCACCGGCGTGCGGCGCGCCGACTCGCCGGTTCGGGCCAACACGCCGATCGTTGAAATCGATCGTCGGCTCATGGTCAAGATCAATCCGATCGCCATGTGGTCCGACGCCGATCTTGAGACCTATCTCGCGATGCATGACGTGCCGCGTCACCCTTTGCTCGACCTTGGCTACCCGTCGATCGGCTGTGAACCCTGCACGCGTCGGATTGCACCGGGCGAAGACATCCGCGCCGGCCGCTGGGCCGGTACGGGCAAGACGGAATGCGGGTTGCACGTATGAGCGCGGTCGATACGGCGAACCCACCGGTCGAGAACCCCACTCGTGAAGTCCTGAACGGAGGCGTGTCCGAAATTGAACGACGCCGGGCTTCGGGCCAACGGTTGTCCACCCTCGAAGAACATGCCATCTTCGTTATGCGCGAAGTTGCCGCCGAGTGTGAGAACCCGGCCCTGTTGTTCTCCGGCGGCAAGGACTCGGTGGTCATGGTGCATCTGGCCCGGAAAGCGTTCGCTCCCGGTGCCATTGCGTTCCCGGCACTGCAGATCACCACCGGGCACGAGTTCCCCGAGGTGCTTGAGTTCCGTGATCGCTATCTGGCGGAGCACGGCATGCGCCTGGTGGTCGGTTCCGTCGAAGAAGCCATCCAGAAGGGTCTGATCGCCGACCCGGGCCCGTTCACCTCGCGCAACCGACTGCAGTCGGTGGCGTTGCTCGAAGCGATCGCCCACCACAAGTTTGATGCCGCGTTTGGCGGAGCCCGTCGCGATGAAGACAAAGCCCGCGCGAAGGAGCGCGTGCTTTCGTTCCGCGATGCGTTCGGTCAGTGGGACCCGCGTAACCAACGACCCGAGTTGTGGAACCTCTACAACGCCCGGGTCCGTCCGGGAGAGCATCTTCGAGTTTTCCCTCTTTCCGATTGGACCGAGCTCGACATCTGGCGTTACATCGCTCAGGAGGACATCGAGCTTCCGGGCATGTACTATGCGCACATACGAGAAGTATTTGAGCGCGACAACATGCTCTACGCCGTCGGGCCCTGGACTCCGCCACGGTCCGGTGAGACGGTTGCTGTGCGGCAGGTGCGCTACCGCACGGTCGGCGACATGACCTGCACCGGGGCCGTGGCCTCGTCGGCGTCGAATCCGCTTGAGGTCCTGGCCGAACTCTACGGCTCCCGACTCACCGAACGCGGTGCCACCCGGGCCGACGACAAGTTCTCCGAAGCTGCAATGGAAGACCGCAAGAAGGAAGGCTATTTCTGATGGAGCTCCTTCGATTCGCAACTGCCGGCTCGGTCGACGACGGCAAGAGCACCCTTATCGGGCGACTGCTGCACGACACGAAGTCGTTGCTCGACGACACGATCGAAGCCATCGAGATGTCAACCGCCCGGCGCGGTGGCACGGGTCTTGATCTGGCGCTGATTACCGACGGCCTGCGCGCCGAGCGCGAACAGGGGATCACCATTGATGTGGCGTACCGGTACTTCGCAACGACGAAACGGTCGTTCGTGATTGCCGACACTCCCGGCCACGTGCAGTACACACGCAACATGGTCACGGGCGCATCGAACTCCGAATTGGCGATCGTTCTCATCGACGCGCGACATGGCCTGAAGGAGCAGTCGTTCCGTCACGCCTCCATTGCCTCTCTGCTCGGCATCGGGCAGTTGGTGTTCGCCATCAACAAAATGGATCTGGTCGACTGGTCGTCGACCCGCTTTCACGAGATCGAGGTGGAGATCAAGAATCTGGCCGCCCGACTCGGCCTCAACGAGTGGGTCACCATTCCTCTGAGTGCGCTCAGCGGTGACAACGTGGTCGAACGAAGCGGGCACACGCCCTGGTATGCAGGGCCAACTCTTCTCGATCACCTCGAGAATGTGTCCGTTCAGCCGACGAATACTCACCTCGGAGCGCGTCTTTCGGTGCAGTGGATCGTTCGTCCTTCCTCAAATAGCGACGCGGCTGCTCCTGGTTCTGACACCCGTCGGTGGTACTGCGGTCCCCTTTCGGGAAAGGCTTTCCTCGCTGGAGACGAGGTGGTCCTTCTGCCGGGTGGTACCCGTTCGACGATTGCTTCGGTTGCTGGTAACGGCGCGGCAACTCGCGTGCAACTGGCCGACGAACGCGACGTGTGCAGGGGCGACGTAATCGCCCTGGCCCAGGATCTCCCCACGGTCACGAACGAGTTCAGCGCGATGGTTTGTGCAATGGTCGACGAGCCGCTCCGCGCCGGCTCTCGAATCCTGGTCAAACACGGCACCCGTACGACCCTGGCCGTGGTGCGCGCAATCGAGTCTCGGCTCGATATCACGACGGGCGATGAAGACGCCGAAGCCGATTCGCTGACACTCAACGAAATCGGCCGTGTCCGATTCGCAACTGCACAACCCCTCGCCATCGACGACTATCGCGATAACAAAGCCACCGGTGCTTTCATCGGCATACACCCGAACACCAACACCACTCTCCTGGCCGGAATGATCCGGCTCGACTAGTGCACTGAAGCGCAGGAGAATGTGATGTCGATTTCTTCGACATCTCGCACGGGTATTGGATTGCGGGAGCGCTCGGCGTCACGGCCTTCTACGCGAAGAGGCACAAGCCTGCACCAGACTCGGCTCCCGAAACTGAAGTGACCGAACTCATTGCTGCTATCAAGCCGATGCCCGAGTTCAAGAGTTAGGTGACCGAGGCGTCGGGGCGATCGGTGCAGACGGGTGGGCCAGCGGGAGAGTGAATCGAAAAGTGGCGCCCGGGTTGTGATCGTCGACCACCGCGATCTCGCCTCCGTGGGCCTCGACAATGTCGGCGGCAATTGCGAGTCCCAAGCCTGTGCCGCCGCCGTCACGCGATCGTGCGTTGTCGAGACGGGTGAACGGTGCGAAGATCCGGACTCGATCTTCATCGGGGATAGGAGGGCCATCGTTATGCATACGTATCGTTGCCCACGCCCCAGCCGTCGTGGTTTCTACCCGGATGTTCGAGACTGCGTGGAGGACCGCGTTGTCGAGCAGATTCCGGACCACGCGCGTGAGGAGGGGTGCGACTCCGGACACCACCACAGGCTCGGAGATCGACATCTCGAAATTCAGTTCCGGTCGGAGCCTCGTACGAATGGATAGTTCCTTGCGGATCAACTGCGCCATATCGAAATTCTTCGAGTTCGCCCGCACACGAGCTGCATCCAAACGGGTCAGTTCAAGAAGGTCCCGCGCCAGAATCTCGAGGCGTCCGATTTCCACAAGTGTCTCATCGACGGCACCCCTCAGATTTTCAGAAGACGGATTCGCCAAGGCGATCTCAAGGTTCAATCGGGCCGTTGTCAAGGGGGTTCGGAGTTCATGACTCGCGTCGGCCGCGAACCTTCGCTCACGTTCGCGCGCTTCCGCCACGCGACCGAGCATCGCGTTCATGGTGTTGACGAGGTGCCCGATCTCATCGTGCGACGTGGGTTCTGGGAGACGCTCGCGCAGATCCGATACCGACAGGGTGTCGACTCTCGTCGTCAGGGTCGCCACGGGCGCGAGTGACCATCTCGTGGTCAGCCACGAGATTCCGGCAAAGACGGCGACGAGGATCAGGACGCCTGCGAGAAGAATCTCCCGAAGCCGGGTGGCTGCGTTGTTCACCGAGTCAAGACTCGTCGCGGCGAAGATGTCGACGGTATCCGGGGCGGACCCTATACGCTGCCCGGCGATTCGCCACGTTTCCACTGCGCTGGTGCCGATAGCCCGGTCAACGGCTTGGTGCACGGGGGCGCGGGTGCCCGGCGTAAACGCGTTGAGATACGCCTTGTCATGCAGATTCGGTGTCGCAGCGATGACGGTCGCGTTGTTGTCAAGGATTTGCACGATCCCTGACTCGCGTCCCGTCAGTGGGACGTCGACGGATAACTGCCCGTTCACCGCGTTGTCAATGAGACCGCTGATGCGATCGTCGAGGCCGGAGTCGATCTCTCGGATCAGGGAGCGCTTCTCCAGCCCGGTCAACGACAATGCGGCGATGACTAGCGCCAGCGTGAGCATCGCCGTCGCGCTTGTGGTCACCCGACTCTTCACCGAGCGGCGACGCAGCCAACGGGAGGGATCAAGGCTCATGTGACGGGATGCGGTAGCCAGCACCCCGGATCGTCTCAATGACGTTCGGTCCCAGCTTGCGTCTCAACGCGGACACGTGAACCTCGACGACATTGGCTCCACCTTCAAACGCAAAGTCCCAGCCGTGCTGAAGGAGTTCGTCTTTGGAAATCACCTCGTCGTGCCGCCGCATGAGGTACTCGAGGATCGATGTCTCTTTGGCGGTCAACGAGACGATTTCACCCTCCCCGACCCGGCAGGAGTGGGCCGTCGGATCGAGTTGGAGATCACGAATCTGCAGCACCGGCGCTGGTGCGGAATGGGTCCGACGACGAAGCAGCGCGCGCACCCGGGCGAGGAGGACGGTGTACGAAAATGGCTTCGACAGAAAGTCGTCGGCTCCGAGATCGAGAGATTCGGCCTCGTCGAACTCACCGTCTTTCGCGGTGAGCATGAGAATCGGAGTTGAACTGCCCTGCGCCCGGAGAGTGGCGCAGACCTTTTGACCGTTCATTCCGGGCAACATGATGTCGAGCACGATCGCGTCGTAGTCGAAGTTGCTGGCCATCCATAGGCCGTCGGGGCCGGTGTTGGCGATGTCGACCGCGAATGACTCAGCTTCGAGTCCCCGCTTCAGCGCATCAGCAAGGCGCAGATCATCTTCGACGATGAGCAAGCGCACGGGACCAATACTGGCAGGTCTGGCCGGCGACCCCGTGCCAACCTGAAACGCTCTTCAGGCTCTTTCAGACAATCATCATCTGGGAAGTGTGATTCTCAATCGGAAACCGATACCTCAAAGGAGGATCATGATGAGCGAGCTTCCCTTCTCCAACTTCTCATCCGAAGACGCTGCTTCACCAACCGAAGTCTCGACGACTGACGTCTCGGCGGCCGGCAATTCGGTAGCTGACGTCTCGGCGGCCGACGATTCGCCCCGGATCGAACGATCGGTGTGGGCCCGGGTCGACCGGAGACCAACAGAAGGGCCAAACCGGGCCCCCGAATCCTTGCCGGGTCCGCGTCATTCGCCGGATCCTGTGCCCGGTCCTGTTCCGGACCCACGTCGTTCGTTGGAGTCTGATGCGGACCCGCTCCGGGCCGCGGCGGTTTCTGGAACATCACCGACCGACCGTGCGCCGCTCGTTCGCGCGGACCCGACACGTCGACTCGGTCGCGGGTTGGCGGGCGCGGCGGTACTTGTCGCTGTGGCGGTCGGAGGCGGTGTTGTGGGTTCCGCGCTGACCCCGATCGGCCGAGTCGCCACGTCTTCCCCTTCGGAGGTTTCGAGCGTGGCCGTGAAACCCGTTGACCTCGTCAAGACGGAAGCCGAGACTCCGGCAACCTTCCCCTCGGGTTCGCATGGGGACGTGGCAACTCTGATTGCGAAAACCATCCCGAGCGTCGTAGATATAAGCGTTCAGATCAACGGTGGTAGGGCTACCGGGAGCGGCTTTGTGATCTCGAGCGACGGCCGTATCGTCACGAATGCGCATGTTGTCTCGGAGGCGACGAGTATCGAGGTGACGTTCGCGGACAAGTCGACCGCGCGAGCCGCCGTGGTTGGGGTTGATCGCACCGACGATCTGGCGGTGATCCATGTCGAACGTACGGGTCTGCCGGCGCTCACACTCGGATCTTCGGCACTGCTCCGGATGGGAGACCCGGTGGTCGCCATTGGAAGTGCCCTTGCGCTGACGGGGGGACCGACCGCAACCGAAGGGATCGTGTCTGCCCTGGACCGCACCATCGACACCGCGGACGGTGAGCATCTCGCCCATCTGCTCCAGACGGATGCTGCGATCAATCCCGGCAACTCCGGAGGACCGCTCCTGACCTTGGACGGCAAGGTCATTGGGATCAACTCGGCCGGATCCACCGACGCGCAGAACATCGGTTTCGCGATAGCGATCGACACGGCCAAGCCGATCGTCGGAGATCTGGCCAAGGGACATCCCGTTTCCCGGGGATTCCTCGGTGTATCGACCATCCCGATCGACTCCGGTGTCGTCGCCCAGTATGGACTCGATGTCGATCACGGACTCCTCGTGGTCGAGGTCTCCGCAGATTCTGCCGCCGACCAGGCCGGACTGCGAACGGGAGACGTGATCGTCGCGGCGAACGGGAAGGTTACCGATGAGGAGGGTGTGCTTTCTGATCTCATCCGCTCGGTTGGAGCGGGTAAGCGGCTAACGCTGAAGGTTCGTCGAGATGGAAGTGTGCGTACACTGTCCGCAGTGTTGAGCAGCCATCTTGCGTAATCCGAGGTTCCTCTTTGCGGACAAACTCCGAAGGGTCGCCCCGACGGGCCGGTTTCCCGATTCGCCGCATGGGGACTAGTCGGTTGTGACGTCTGAACGCGCGTCGGTAATTCCAGGTCGGGTCACCGGCGGTTTCGTTCTCCTCGTTGTTTTGGTCGTCGGATTCGTCAATCGATCCGACCTTCCTGTCGCTGTCACGGCTCTGCGCAACGCCCGACCGGGGTACGTCGTGGTGGGTCTTATTCTCGTAATGCTGAGTCTCGTCAACCAGGCGGCCTTCCACGCCGCTGCTCAGCGAGCCGCGGGTCAGGCCGTCACGGGCCGTGAGCTGATCGTTCCGGTGGCGGCGGCAGGGTTTTTGAACGTCGTCGTCAAGTCCGGAGCGATGGCCGGGCTCGCCCCGATGCTCGCTGAAGCGAGGCGTAACAACCGTTCCCGACCAGCGACCGTCGCCGGTTACCTGCTCGTGAACGTCCTCGGCCACTTGGCTTTCGGTGTAACTCTGGCCTTCGGTGTCCTTGTGCTCGTGATCGACGGCCGTTTCACACGCTCCGACGCAATCGCCGGCTTGGTGTTCGTCGTACTGACAACCGTTCAGTTCGTCATTCTGGGAGCCGCCCTGCGTAGTCGGGCGGCCCTTCGTTCGGTCTATGCATTCGGTCGGAAGCTGCGTCGACCGTTCGGTCGGGCCACTCATGCGGTTGCAGTGGATGTGGTAGCAGAGGATACGGTTGCAGTTGATGTCGTTGCGGAGGATGGCAACGACTCCGCTGCTGCGTCCGAGGGATTGCATCGGGAAGGCTACGCCGCCTCTGACGAGTTGTTCGAAGCGGTATCTCTGGTTCGTTCCCGAACGCGCGCCGCGATGCCTGCCGTCATGCACAGTCTCCTCGTCGAAGTTCTGGGGATCGCAGAACTGTGGTGCGTCCTCGGGGCACTTGGTGTCCGCTCGAGTCTGACGGTTCCACTCATCGCGTACGCGGTGTCCGTTCTGTTCACCATTGTCGGGTTTCTCCCCGGCGGAATCGGCTTCGTTGAGGTGGGGCTCGGCACCATTCTCGTTTCCTCCGGCCTCGCGAGGACTTCGGCTGTCGCTGCGGTCGTGCTCTACCGGGTGTTCGAGTTCTGGTTGCCACTCCTGGGAGGGCTACTTGCGTCGAGGGTGCTCGCCGCCCGGTCGAAGCTTGCCGTGGGCGGAGTTCCGTCGTGAAGGCCCGCCGAGGCCAGGTCCGTCGCCGGATCAGCGCGACCGTTGTCGTCCTTCTGGGTTTTGTCGATGTGTTCCAAGCGGCATCGCAGCACTCGATAGCCCGCGTCGGTTGGCTGTCGCTGTCGTTGGGTGGATCGACGACCCGGTTGTTCCGATACATCCTGTTGCTGGCAGGCCTCACCCTACTGAGCACCACCCGGGGCTTGCTTCGCGGTAAGCGGGCCGCCTGGCTCATTGCGGTTGGCGGCACGTCGGCATCACTTGTCGGCCATCACGTCGTGAAGGCTGATGCCCTGGGGATTCTCGTTGCGGTTGCGGTGTTCAGTGTGCTCGGGGTCACTGCCGGTCAGTTTCGTGCCCAACCCGAACCCCGCCTGGCCCGTCAGGCGGTCGGCTGGATTGTTGCCGGGTTGATCGGCGCCTATGGATATGGCTCAGCCGGGTTGTATCTGCTCGATGCCCAGTTTCGCCACAGCACAACCCTTCGTCAGTCCCTCGCCGAAAGTGTCCGGCTGCTGTTTCTACTTCCTGTTTCGACGATTGAGCCCGTCACCCATCACGGGCGTTGGTTCATTGACTCGGTGCGGGTTCTTGTTGTGGTGGTACTCATTGTGGGAGTGGCTCGGCTCCTGCGCCCCGCCGCGGTCCGGGCCAAACAGGATCGCGATCTCGAGCACATCCGTTCGCTGCTCGAACGCTACGGCGATAATCCGCTCGCGTACTTTCATCTCCTTCCCGATAAGCACTTTCTGTTCGCCGCCGACGGTGAGGCGTTCGTGGGCTACAAATTGGTTGGCTCTGTCGCTATCAGCCTCGGCGGTCCGATCGGTTCGGCCTCCTCGACGCTCGCCGCCGCCCGAATCTTCTTGGAGCGTTGTGAGCTCAATGGTTGGCTCCCTGCCTTCTATCAGGTGATGCCTGACGCGGCCCGAGAGCTGAGTTCCCTGGGATTGAAGTCGCTGAAGATCGGTGAGGAGGCGGTAATTGCCCTCGATTCATTTTCGCTTGAGGGAAGCCACTTCAAGTCGATCCGCTCGAAGACCGCGAAGATGAAACGCGAAGGGTGGACGGTACGCGCACTTACTATACCCATCGACGATGAGACTATGGCCAGGCTGCGCACGATTTCGGATCTCTGGCTCGCCGATGGGGGCCACAGAGAACGGACGTTTACGCTGGGACAGTTCGACGAGCACTATCTCCGTGACACCACGGTCCTGGCGTGTCGTGATCCGAGTGGCGTGATTCAGGGATTTACCAACCTGGTTCCGAACTACCGGTCTTCAGACGCGAACTTCGATCTGATGCGCCGCAATCCGGCATTGAGCCTTCCCGTCATGGATCTCCTGTTCGTCGAAATGATCGAGAGGCTGCGAAACGAAGGCTTTGCCGGCATGAGTCTCGGGCTCGCACCGCTGGCGAACGTCGACGGCGATGGAGTCGTGGAGCGCGTCCTTCGCATGCTGTACGAACGCGGGGGCCGGGCGTTCAACTTCGTGGGGCTTCGTACATTCAAGAACAAATGGCGACCGGGCTGGGAGCCCCGGTACCTCGTGTACCGCTCCGATGCCGAGCTGCCCGAGGTTGGATTCGGCGTGAGTCGGGTCGGTGAGTTGACCCGAGCGGATACCTCTCGTTTGGAGGCGATGATTGGACCCATCGGTGCAACAGCCCGTGCCGTGTTCGCGGCCGGTCGACGACTTCCGCTTACCGCGACCGTCACCGCGGCGATGCTTACGCTTCAACTCGCCTCGACGATCGATCGCGACGCCTACGTGGATCTGGCGTCGTCGCTGCGCTACAACTGGTCTGATCTCGTGTCACGCGGTCAGTTCTACCGGTTGTTCACGGCGATCTTCCTGCAGAACGGGCCGGGTCTCCGCGTCGGCATTTTGGCGATGGTGCCGCTGCTGGCAGCGAGCGAGTACGTACTGCGCCCGGCGCGTGCCGCACTTGTGTTCTTCGCCGGCGATCTTTGTTCGAGCCTTCTTGTTCTGCTGCTGATGCGCGTCGCTGCGTCGCTCGGTTCGCAACCCGCCATGCGGGTGCTTGTCGAACGCGACAGCGGGTCGTCCTCGGCGATGTTCGCGGCGCTCACGGCCGGCGCGCTCAGTCTTCAGAATCTACGGCTTCGGAAGTGGGTGATGATCCTTCTCTCGCTGTTTCTGATAGGGGACAATGTCGTCCAACATCGCTTGTTCAACCTCCAACACGGCTTGGCCGCCGCGGTAGGTGCGGGCCTGTGGTGGTGGTTTCGCCACCGAACGGCCCGCCGGGCAGTTCTGGCCTCCACCCGAAACACGAGCCTGACCGCTGCCATGAACTGAAAACCAATGCGGATCGACGGTCCGACGCCGGTCGGTAGGCTGAAGCCGGAAGGCCGGTCCATGAGGAGACGGTACTGTGGGCTGGGCCGTTGGCGCATCGCGCTCCCTGGTTGTCGACGCCGAAACACGGAAACCAAAAGTTATGCACGCATACATCCAGTCCGCCGGGCGACGTGTCCTTCTGGAGGTCAGAACGGCAACCGTTCCGATTGTCGAACGCTGGAGGACGACGGGGATCCGGGGCTTTACGGTCAGCGCAGCAAGTGTCGGACTCGTTGTACTGCTATGGCTCGGACGCACTCACTCCGGCACCCGATCCATCGTGGATTGGCTGAGTGCCGTCCGGTTGAGTCAGCCGGTTGTTCTCGTGATCGCCAAGACCCCGCTTTCGTTGATTGCGCCGGCGTACGGACTTGTGCTCGCCGGAGCCGTCGCGCAGGTGCTGATGGTCATGGTCCCGGCTGAAGTTCACCTGGGTCGACGGAGAACGCTCGTCGTTGCGCTGGGCACTCAACTCCTGGTCAATATCGCAAGCGCGCAGATTGTAGGGGCCGGACACGCGTCAGTTCTTGGCATCTCGGCCCAGCACCTGAGTGACCGCGACACCGGCCCGTCGGTTGCCGTGATCGCGGTGGCCCTGGCTACGGCGATCGTGGCCGGAACATACGGATTGGCATCGATCACCGCTTTGGGTGTGGCCGTGGCAACAGTGATCCAACCTGACCGGGCCGCGCACGAACATGTGGTTGGAATTGCTCTGGGGGTGGGGCTGGGTGCCTGGTACAGAGTGCACGACGAACGACGCGAGCCGGTGGGGGATCATGAACGACTCTTCGTCCGGCGCCGTCGGACCAGGCGCTTCGCCAGCTTCGCCGTTAGCCTCGTCGGCGTCATCGCGGTTGCGTCGGCCGCGACGAAACCAATGTCCCAACGGCTTCGTGTGGTTATCGACGTTGTGTCGCTGTCGACCGCCAAGACCGCGAACGGGCTCGTTGCAGCGTCGGGAATTGGCCTGTTGATCCTCGCCCTCGGTCTGGGCCGCGGCCACCGGCGGGCCTGGCTGCTCTCGATTGTTTTGTTGGTGGTCGCGGCCACCGGGCATGTTCTGAAGGGCGGTGATCTTGAGGAAGCCCTTCTGTCGGTCGGTGCCGCCGCGTATCTGGTGGTCCGACGCGATGCATTTCGCGCTTCGGCGAGAGGTTCGACCGGGCACGTTGTCCGGTCAGTAGTCATCGGATTGTTTGCGACCTTTGTCGGCGGCTTTGTGATCGTCGAGGGAGTCGGCGCAAAGAACCATCGGCGGGTGACCGCTGCCGAAGCGGCGCGGATAGTGGTTGGAGACATGCGTGACAGGTCGGTCGGAGTCGGCTCTTCGCGTTCGGCCGAGTTTCTTCAGGCGGCGTTGTTCGGACTCGGCGCGGCAATCGTTGCCACCGGATTGTGGCGCATGCTCCGCCCCGCGATGCTGCAACGTTCAGGCGACGAACGCCGCCGCGCCCAAGCCCGGGCGAGGAAGATCGTTCGTGAGTATGGTGGAGGAACGCTCGACTATTTTTCGCTTCGAGACGACAAACAACACTTCTTCGACGGAGGGTCCGTCGTAAGCTTTGCGGTACGCCGAACCGTGTGTCTCGTGTCTCCTGACCCGGTTGGACCACGATCGGAACGACGCTCGGTGTGGGCCGCGTTTCGACGCTTTGCCGACGATCAGGGTTGGTCGGTGGTCGTGGTGGGCGCCGGCCGCGACTGGCTGGATCTCTATGAGTCCGAAGGCATGGTGTCGCTGTACGTCGGTGACGAAGCGATTGTCGACGTCGCGACCTTCGACCTCGCCGGTGGGCACCGTAAGGGGCTACGCCAAGCGGTCAATCGGGTCGCACGTTCCGGGTACCGGGTCACGTTCCACGATCCGATCGACATTTCTCCAGCGGTGAGGTCCGAACTCGTCGAGCTCATGGCGAAGGGCCGTCGCGGCGGGCTGGAGCGAGGTTTTTCGATGACCCTCGGTCGAATCTTCGATGACCACGACACGGGTTTGCTGTTGGCCCTCTGCTCCGGCTCAGACGGCCGGCCCGCTGCCTTCTGCCAGTTCGTGCCGAGCGCCGGAGTGAACGGCTGGTCGCTTGACCTGATGCGAAGGGATCTGGGCGACCACCCCAATGGACTCCTCGACTTCGTACTTGTCGAAACGATCCGGGAACTTGCCCGACGCGGCCAGACCTCACTTGGATTGAACTTCGCCGCGATGCGGTCCACCCTCGCCGGCGAGACCGGTTCCGGGCTGTGGCAGCGTGTTCAACGCTGGGGGCTGATGCACCTCAGTGGTGAAATGCAGATCGCATCGCTTTGGAAATTTAACGCCAAATACGGCCCGATTTGGCAACCGAGATATGTCGTACTCGACGGTGTCGAACACACGGTAACCGCCGCGATTGCCATGGCTTCGGCCGAGGGTCTTTGGGAACTCCCGGTGATCGGTCGCTGGCTGCGACCGAAGGGGCCGGCCTAGCTAGGCCGCGACCTGGCCGACCCGGAAGTCCTCAAGCCAGGTCCCGGCCGACCGGTTGGGTGGCCATAGAACGGCGACCCATCGAAACGGCGTAGAAGGCAATGGCGACCACGAGCGCTTCAATGAAGATCGAGGCCAGCCCGATCGGTTCGAGCCAGTTTCCGATGTCTCCGGTGGCGAGGGGCAGACCCACGGTGCGAGTTGCCGGATAACCGGCAAGTGTGGCGAGGGCTGCACCGCCTCCGAGCAGCCAACCCGGGTAGCTGTTCCTGTGAAGCAGCAAGGCGCCGGAAACCATGCACGCGACGATCAGCAGGATGTAGCCGACACCGATATAGGGCGTCTCCTTCAGTTTTCCCTGGAGTTCGAGGAGATGGATGAGGGCGACGGCTCCGAGCCCGACTACAGCGGCGGCGCGTGCGACTTGATGTTCATG
>JANMZO010000283.1:0-24460 GCA_031383405.1 Acidimicrobiia bacterium
ACTGCTGCCTCCCGTAGGAGTCTGGGCCGTGTCTCAGTCCCAGTGTGGCTGGTCGTCCTCTCAGACCAGCTAGCCGTCGTCGCCTTGGTGAGCCGTTACCTCACCAACAAGCTGATAGCCCGCGAGACCCTCCTGAAGCGGAATCCATTTCTTCAGCCGACCATGCGATCAGCTGAAGGTATCGGGTATTAGCAGACCTTTCGGTCAGTTATCCCCGTCTTCAGGGCAGGTTTCTCACGTGTTACTCACCCGTTCGCCACTAGCCACACTGAAGTATTGCTACAGCAATGTGACCCGTTCGACTTGCATGTGTTAAGCACGCCGCCAGCGTTCGTCCTGAGCCAGGATCAAACTCTCCATCAAAATCATTGCCATTGCTGACAAGGACGCTTTTTTGAAGAGCCGGCTGTTCGTTATTGGCTGAACAACCAACTGGCACTCAGTAACGGACGTGATGTCCATTTGATTCTAAGTGCGTTTAAATGTACTGCTTAGTTTGAGAATCATCAGTTACGATGACACTCGCACTAGCTCTTGGCTTCCTCTATTTCGTTTTCAAGGAACAACATGTTCGTGGGCCTTACGGCTCAGCGGAACTCGCTCACCGTAGCAGCCTTTCCGGGGTGCGAAATCCGCTCTAAGCGAGTTTCGTGCGGTTGGGCCGTGCGGGGCGAGGGAGAACGTTAATCGAACGCGACGAAAAGTGTCAAGGAATTTCTTTTTGGAAAGTACGATCCATCCCGTGAACGACTTCATCGACGAACTTCAGTGGCGCGGCATGTTTCACCAGGCGAGTGATCTCGACGGTTTGCGCACGCACCTCGCCGCAGGAACCCGCACGGCCTATGTCGGGCTCGACCCCACGGCCGACAGCCTCACGATCGGCAATCTCGCGACACTCATGCTGCTTGCCCAGTTCCAGAGAGCCGGCCACGAACCGGTGGTGCTCGCCGGAGGGGGCACCGGGCTTATCGGCGATCCGGGAGGCAAATCGGCGGAGCGCCCCCTCCTGTCGATCGAGAGCGTTCGAAGCAATGTCGAATCGCAGAAGCGGATCTATTCCGCGCTGCTTCCGGGTGCACGTGTGCTCAACAACGCCGACTGGCTCGTTGAGCTTTCGTACGTGAGCGTGCTCCGAGATATCGGAAAGCACTTCAGTGTCAACGAAATGATCAAACGCGACACCGTGCGAACGCGGCTTGATGGCGACGGGATTTCCTACACCGAGTTCAGTTACATGCTTCTGCAGGCCTATGACTTCCAGTACCTCTACCGGGAGCACGGTGTGACTCTCCAGATGGGCGGGTCCGACCAATGGGGAAACATCGTTTCCGGGGTCGACCTCATCCGTCGGATGCACGGGGCCGAGGCATTTGCGCTCACCGGTCCCCTGATCGTCAAGGCCGACGGCTCCAAATTCGGCAAAAGCGAAGCTGGAGCGATCTGGCTGACCGCCGACCGCACGTCCCCGTATGCGTTTCACCAGTTTTGGTTGAATACCGATGATGCCGATGTCATCGGCTACCTCAAAAGATTCACCTTCCTGACGAAGGCCGAAATCGAGCAACTCGCCGCCGAAGTCGAGACCGATCCGGGCCGACGCGCCGCGCAACGGACACTCGCAAACACCGTAACAACGATGCTTCATGGAGCTGTCGCCAGCGACAATGCGGAGAAAGCAGGCAGGGCGCTGTTCAGCGGCGACATCGGCGGCCTCGACCAGACGACGCTCCATGAGGTCTTTGCGAACGTGCCGTCGAGCACGCATGAGCGCCTTTCATTGAGAGCGGGAGCGGATCTCATAGAGCTACTCGTAGCGACGAAGTTGGCATCGTCAAAGCGCGAAGCACGCGAGTTCATTGGAGCTGGATCGGTCCTTGTCAATGGTTTCAAAGCATTGCCCGATCAGCTTTTGCACGAGTCCGATCTGCTATTCGACGCAACGGTTGCCCTCCGACGGGGCAAGAAGAACTGGCATCTCACCCGTTGGGAATAATCCGCTGCCTTACGAAGCATTGTGCGGCCCGGCCCACATAGCCGGACCGCATGTGGGGCCTCCTGTTCCATCAGCCGAGAGGACTCAGCTGCTTTCTCAACAGGGTCCACCTGATTTGGCAACCCCATCGCGATCGATCCATCCAACGACGTCTACCGCCAGCTGTACGCCGTTCTGGCTTACGTAGAATGCCGCCCTGGCATCCGCGCCAACGGGAATCACCACGTGGCCCGACGTCACCTGTGAGGGCGCCATAGTCAAGACGAGGGCGGGACTCTGACTACCCGTCGGCACGACCGTCACGTCGAGCGGGCCGGAAGCGGCACTCGCCGTGATGCTCAGAATTACTCCGGTGGGCACCTGAGTTCCGCCGAGCGCAGGCGGTACCTTGGCAACGCCGACCGCCGGAATATCGAAGGGCCTGGCCGGTGTGACTTCGCCCTGCAGCCCTCCGGCACCCGTCGATGTATCGAGAAGGCGGCACGACTCCAGAGGAATCGCCGATGCTTCCGACACTCCAGCGGGAGCCGTGACAACCCAGCCAATTACCGCGATAGTCAGCCCGCTGGGGCCTGAGGTCGTAGACACCCGGACCTTCCCACCGAATCCGACCGGAACGGCAACCCGGGTGACGGTGGTCGAACCGGCTTGGAATGCCAGGTTCGCTGCGACAACCGTTCGAGCGAAGTCGGGTGCTACGGGGGTGAGCGTCACCTTGCCAACCGTGGTGGGATTGCTCACCGTTACATCAACGATCACCGAGCCCGTGCCCGAGGCCGCTAAGCCGCTGGCCCCACGAACGTCGGCTTCGACCTTTCCTCCGGCGGCGAGCTTGGCCACCTGGTTGGCATCGAGGTCGAGAACGCGGCCGGCTCCCGGAATGAACACCGGGCCGGCTTTTGCAGCTGCTACCGAACTTGTGGCGCCGCTTGCGGTCTTCGGCTTCGTCGTGGTCGGGTCCTGTTTGGGAGCGGTTATCGCCACGGTTGTGGTCGGGTTGCCGATAACAGCTTCTTCTTTCGTGGTGGTTGTCCTCTTCGCCGAGGTCGTAGTGGTAGCTGGCGACTTCTTTCGGGCCACCGTGGTGGTGGCCTTCGTTACCGGCTTTTTGGTCGTGGTCGTTTTCGCTTGTGCCGTCGCCATGAGAAGGCATGCAACGGCGGTCACGACGGCAAATGAGGTGATGAGTCGGGAGGACCGATTTTTGGTCATCTACGTACCCTACCGAAAAGCGGGCCTCCCGCAACCGCACAACGTTCACTTCGCCCACCCGCAGCGGTACTGGTCCGTCGCCAAAATGGTGACCGGGTGTTGTGACGGACCGCTAACGAAGCAGAAACCTCCACGGCTTCTCGGTGTTTTTCGCAATCCCGATCCTCGGTGTCGTCACGACTTCCGCCGGAACGTAGCCGTCGCTCAAGAGGCTGAGGCCGCGATCGGAACAATAGTCACGGGCGTTGAAGCTACCGTCGAGGCCAAGGGCGAGCGCCAACTTGCCCGGGCCGTTCGCAAGCTTCGAGTCATCGCCGCATTTGGGCCGATTCGCCCGCATGGCTTCGAGGCCGGCCAAGGGCCAACCCCCTCGGAGCAACACCGCCTGACCGTCACCCTCGAGGCCGGTAACCACGTTGAGGCACCAGTACATCCCGTATACGAAGTACACGTACGAATACCCGGGCGATCCAAACATCACGCTATTGCGATTGGTCGGCCCGCGGAACGAATGCGACGCTTCATCGTCTTGAAGGTAGGCCTCCGTCTCCGTCAAACGGACGCTCAGGTCGCCAACTTGCAGCATGCAACCCAGCAGTTCCGGAGCGACGTCAACCGCGTTGCGCGCAAAGAACGAACGCTTCAACCGTGCCGCATGGGGAGCCACGACGGACCTTCCGACGCCTACAAATCCAGGCGGGCGGCTTGGCGACCGAAGGCCGCCAGAAAACGATCGAGTTGCACGGCGACCGGAACCGGGCCGGCACCCCCGGGCGTCGTTCGGCGAGAGACCGACACCCCCGGTTCGAGAAGGTGCAACGCGGTCGGACCGAGCGCCGGGTGATTTTCCACGAGTTCCGCGAAATCGACATGCCGGTCGATCGCGTTGCGGACAAGAGAGCCGACGATCGCGTGCGCCTCGCGAAAAGGCATCCCGCGTTCAACGAGCAACTCGGCCAAATCGGTCGCAGCAACAAAGGGCGTGTCGGCCGCCCGCTGCATCGCCGCTGCATCAAAAGCGACCGTGGCGTACAACCCGCTCAGCGCCGATACCGCACGGGTCACCTGCGTCAGGGAGTCGAAGAGCGGTTCCTTGTCTTCCTGGAGATCCCGGTTATACGACAGGGGCAGGCTCTTCAGAGTGGCCAGAAAACCCGTGAGGTTCCCGATCATCCGACCGGCCTTCCCCCGAGAAAGCTCCGCAATGTCGGGGTTCTTCTTCTGCGGCATCATCGATGAGCCGGTGGCGTAGGCGTCGGACAGGCGCGCAAACCCGAACTCCTCCGTTGTCCACAGCACGATCTCCTCGCCCATTCGGCTGAGGTGAACGGCTAACAGCGAAATCGCAAACAGTGTCTCGGCGACGTAGTCGCGATCGCTGACCGCGTCGAGTGAGTTCTCGAACCGGTGACTGAAGCCCAGCTCCGCCGCTACACGATCGGGGTCAAGCGGCAGCGATGAGCCGGCGAGTGCACCGGCCCCGAGCGGTGATACGTCGGCCCGTCGGCGGGCGTCAATCAGCCGGTCGACATCGCGACTCAGGGCCCACGCATGAGCGAGAAGGTGATGCGTGAGCAAGACCGGTTGGGCCCTCTGCAGGTGGGTGTAGCCCGGAAGATACGTGTCGCCGGCGGCGACGGCCCGATCGAGAAGAACTTTCTGAAACCCATGGACCCGCCGCGCCAGTTCAAGTAGTTCGCGTTTCGTGAAGAGCCGAAGATCGGTCGCGCACTGGTCGTTGCGGCTTCGCCCCGTGTGCAGCCGGCCCCCGGCCATTCCGGCCAACTCCGTGAGGCGGCGCTCGATTGCTGTATGAATGTCTTCGTCTGCTTCGTGGAACGAAAACGTGTCTTCCCGGAGCTCAATTTCGATCACGTTCAGCGCTTCCACGACGGCCGCTTCTTCCTCAGGAGAAAAGATCCCCGCATGGAGGAGCCCTTTGACATGGGCGCGTGAACCCGTGAGATCGTCGAGCCACAGACGTTTGTCGAAGCTCAAGCTCTCGGTGAAAGCCATCAGTTCGGCAGCCGGACCGTCGCCGAAACGGCCGTGCCATAGCGTCGAGCCCGATGTTGACCCTGCGTTGCCAGTCATATCACCCCAGCGTAGACGGCACCTCACAATTCTTGAGTCGCATTCAGCTACAGATACCTTCGGGGCCGATCGCCTGTGAAAGGTGCCGGGCGGGGTTGTCCGGCCGAGTAACTTCGAAGCCCATGTCGAAGGTCCTTATGTCATTGCCCGCCGGCGAACGGATCGGGATCGCATTCTCAGGGGGGCTCGACACGTCGGCCGCCGTGGCGTGGATGCGATCGAAGGGTGCCGTTCCCTGCGCGTACACCGCTGACCTGGGCCAGCCCGACGAGCCGGACCTGACCAACGTTCCGGAACGGGCCATTCTCTACGGAGCCGAGATCGCCCGCCTGGTGGATTGCCGCGAGGAGCTTGTCCACGAAGGCCTTGTCGCGCTGCAGTGTGGCGCGTTCCATATCTCAACGGCCGGCAAGACCTATTTCAACACCACTCCTCTCGGGCGCGCGGTTACGGGAACGCTGCTCGTGCGGGCGATGAAGTCCGACGGGGTCGACATCTGGGGCGACGGATCCACGTACAAAGGCAACGACATCGAACGGTTCTACCGTTACGGGCTTCTCGTCAACCCGAACCTGCGCATCTACAAACCCTGGCTGGATCAGACCTTCGTCGACGAACTCGGCGGTCGCAAAGAGATGAGCGAATGGCTGGTGGCGCACAACCTCCCCTATCGCGACCCGGCTGAGAGGGCGTACTCCACCGACGCAAACATCTGGGGCGCCACCCACGAGGCCAAAGACCTCGAGTTCCTTGAAAACGGCATCGACATCGTGACTCCGATCATGGGCGTCAAGCACGTCGACCCCTCCGTCCAAATCGCCCCGGAAACCGTGACGATCACCTTCGTAGAAGGGTGGCCGGTCTCGGTGAACGGTGTGGCTTACCCCGACAAGGTTGAGCTCGTCCACGAGCTCAACCGGATCGGCGGTCGCCACGGGCTCGGTATGAGTGACCAGATCGAGAACCGAATCATCGAGGCCAAGAGCCGCGGAATCTACGAAGCGCCGGGAATGGCGCTGTTACACATCGTTTATGAGCGCCTCGTCAGCGGAATTCACAACGAAGGCACACAGGACAACTACCGCTCGATGGGGCGACGCCTGGGTCGCCTGATGTACGAAGGCCGCTGGTTCGATCCGCAGGCCATCATGCTGCGCGAACCCTTGCAGAAGTGGATCGGGTCGGCCATCTCCGGATCGGTCACGCTGCGACTCCGCCGTGGCGACGACTACACGATCCTCAACACCGAAAGCCCCAATCTGACGTATCAGCCGGACCGACTCTCGATGGAAAGCGGCAAAGGCGAATTCAGCCCACTCGACCGCATAGGACAGCTCACGATGCGCAACCTCGATATCACCGACTCACGTAAGAAGCTGCAGGTGTACTTCCGAACCGGTGCTCTGTCTTCGGGCGGCGACTTCGGATTGCTCGAGCTCAACGAGGGTGACGTTCCGGCTTGACTTGACCGACCCTACCCAGTTCGGGGAGCGACCTCCGTGCCCGAGCTGGGCCTTACAGCCCGGCGAGTGTACGCATGTGGTCTGCGATAGCGCGACCCTGGTAGTGCTCGTTGCACACCACAAGGATGGTGTCATCGCCGGCGACGGTGCCGATTATCTCCTCGAGCCCGGCCCGGTCGAGGGCGCTGGCCACAACGTGGGCCGACCCGGGCGGAGTTCGGAGAATAACGAGGTTGACCGACGACGCGACGTCAACCACCCAGTCCCCGAATACCCGTTTGAGATGGTCTTCGGGCATGACCTGGTCGCTCGGTAGCTCAGGAATCGCGTACACCAGTTCGCCTCCCGGCACCCGAACCTTGACCGCTCCCATGTCCTCCAGGTCACGGCTGACGGTGGCCTGCGTGGCGAGGACCCCGTCAGTCGCCAGGTGCTCGACGAGTTGCTGCTGGTTCGCGACCGCAAACTGCTCAAGAATCTTGGCGATCCGATGTTGACGTTGCGGCTTGGACAGGCGTCCGCCGATCAACTCGGCGCGCTCCCGCTCCGTTTCCTGCTTGGTCGGAGCAACCGGCGTCTTCTTCGCGACGACCAATCCCTGACGGGCTTTGGGAACTTTGGGAGTCGTCATGTGATCGACCCCTGTCCGTGAAGCCACAGAAGCAACCCGCGGAACGTATGCATGCGATTGTGAGCCTGCTGCCAAATGCGGCTTTGCGGACCGTCGAGGACCTCTGATGTCACTTCTTCGCCGCGGTGGGCCGGAAGACAGTGCAGGAAGATCGCATTCTTCGCCGCAATCGACATCATGCGGGAGTCGACCGTGCACCCCTCCATTGCCCGGCGACGAATTTCCTTCTGATCTTCCTGGCCCATCGAATACCACGAGTCGGTAGTGACCACGTTGGCACCATCGATCGCGTCAAACGGTTTTGCATGAACGCTCATCGTTGCACCCCCCTGAGCCCGGGCCATAACCCGCTCGATGTCTTCGGTCCTGGGCGCGTACGCCGATGGACCAGCAAACCGGAAAGATGCTCCGAGACTCACGGCTCCGAGCGCCAATGAACGCGCGACGTTCGAAAAATCTCCAACCCAGCCGATCGTGATTCCAGCGAGTGAGCCGAGCGACTGACGGATCGTCAGAAGATCTGCCAACGCCTGCACCGGGTGGCCGTCGTCGGACAACAGGTTAATCACGGGGCGTTGAGCGACTCGGATCATGCGCTCAAGTTTTGAATGTTCGTACACCCGGGCCGCAAACACGCTGTAATAGCCATTGAAGGTCCGAATCGCGTCTTCGACCGACTCCCGTACATCGAGCGAAATCTCTGACGACGTGATGTGAACCGGATGCCCTCCCAGTGCGACCACCGCCATCTCGCACGAGTTCCTTGACCGGAGCGAAGGCTTTTCAAATATCAGTGCGACGCCACGTTTGTGAAGTACTTCCTGAGGCGGAGCCTCCGACGCATCAAGAACCGCCTTGAGTTCCTCCGCGCTGAGGTCATCGATCTCCAAAAGATGGCGAAGGGTCACGGTGCGTTCACCTCGGAAAGGGCTTGACTGATGAGGCCGACCGCTTCTCGAATGTGGGCCTCTGAAACGTTGAGGGGTGGGGCGAGACGCAGCGCGGTTTCGGTGACGGCATTCGTGACGAGACCCATTTCGAGGAGACGCGTGTAGACGCCCTTCGCATTGCCATCCGCCAATTCAACGGCAATGAGCAGCCCGAGGCCACGGACCTCGGCCACGCCCGGCACCGTATTGAGAAGCTCAGTCAGCAGCGTCGCCGATTCCTTGGCGCGCTCCGGAATGTTGTCACGTTCCATTACGGTCAGCGTCGCCAACGCAGCCGATGCGGCCATCGGCTGCCCGCTGTACGTCGAACCGTGGTCGCCCGGTTTGAACGCGGCGGCGACCTCGCGCTTTGCCCAACAGGCTCCGATCGGCATTCCGTTTCCAAGTGCCTTGGCGAGTGTCACCACGTCGGGCTGCACCCCCTCGGGGAGAAAGTGCTGAAAGCCGAACCATTTTCCCGTTCGACCGAACCCCGTCTGGATCTCATCGACCATGAACAAGATGCCGCGCTCATCACAAAGCCTACGGAGATCAGCAAAATAACCCGGAGGAGCCGGGTTGACGCCACCCTCCCCTTGCACCGGTTCCAGCATTATCGCGGCAACCGTCGGATCGATCATGCGCTCAAGGTCGGCCACATCAGCCCAGGCCGCATGCCGAAACCCCTCGGGCAGTGGCTGAAAAGCCTCGTGCTTCGCCGGTTGCCCGGTCATATGCAACGTCGCCAGCGTCCGACCGTGAAACGAACCGTAGGCACTGATAACAACGTGACGACCGTGCCCGGCCCACTTGCGCGCCACCTTGATGGCGCACTCGTTGGCCTCGGCTCCGGAATTGGCGAAAAAGATCTGACCTCCGCCACCCAGTAGTCGGTCGACTCTCATCGCCACCTGTGGGCCGACCGTGGTCGCAAACAGGTTCGAGACGTGCATCAACGTGCCGGCTTGAACCGCGATCGCCTCCGTCACCTCGGGATGGGAATGACCGAGTCCGGTTACGGCCAGACCGGAGAGGAAGTCAAGATAGCGCTTCCCGCTCGTGTCCCATAGCTCCGTGCCTTTCCCGCGCTCGAAGGTCACGAGCGGCGCACCGAACGTGGGCATGAACGGGCAGTACTGTGCGTCTCCCGCCCCGGGGACTCCCTCGACCGCCGTCTTATGTGGACTTAGTGTTGTCGTCATAGCGTGACCTCTGTTCCAATGCCTTCCTGGGTAAACACTTCCAACAGCAACGCATGCGGACTGCGGCCGTCAAGGATGTGGGCCTTTCCAACCCCGGCGCGCACCGCGTGAATACAGCTTTCGATCTTCGGGATCATGCCTTCCGTCAGCACACCTGTGTCGAGCATCGACTGAAGTTCGTCGACCCGTATCGATCTGATCAGGGTGGATGGATCTTTCACATCGCGGCGAAGGCCTTCGATGTTCGTAAGGTAGACGAGCTTTTCCGCCCCGATAGCTCCGGCAATTGCACCAGCGGCCGTGTCGGCGTTCACGTTATAGGCCTGCCCACCGCTGTCAGTGCCAATCGTTGCAATCACCGGGATCAGTTCGTCGGCCATCAACCGCTTCAGCAACTCGGCGTTTACCCGTTTAACGTCTCCGACGAAACCAAGCGCCGGATCCCGCGGAGTCACCTGCAGCAGATTGGCATCTTCGCCCGACATCCCGACTGCGAGTGCTCCGTGAATATTGATGGCGCTTACGATGTCTCGGTTCACTTTGCCCACGAGCACCATACGCGCCACGTCCAGCGTGGCAGCGTCGGTAACCCGGAGTCCGTCGCGGAACTCGCTCGTGATGTTCAACTTCGCGAGCATCTCCGCGATCTGAGGCCCTCCCCCATGTACCACGACGGGGCGTATGCCGACCGAGCGCATCATCACAATGTCTTCGGCGAACACTTTGAGCGCTTCGCGTTCGTCGGTGTTCGACAGCACATTGCCGCCGTATTTCACCACGACGGTCTTCTCGGAAAACCTCTTGATGTACGGAAGTGCTTCGATCAGCACCTCAGCCTTAGCCGAAGGGCTCAACGGTTGCGCGCTCACGGGTACAGAGCCGTCGTCGGGAGTCCGGTAGTTTCGGGGAAGCCGAGGGCGAGGTTGAGCGACTGAATTGCTCCGCCCGCGGTGCCCTTCACGAGATTGTCGATTGCCGCGATGGCCACAACCGTATCGGTGCGCCCGTCGTAACGCGCCGTAACGACGCAGTTGTTGGTCCCGGCCGTGGCCTTGGTTGACGGCGATCCATCGATGACGTGAACGAATGGCTCCTCGGCGTATGCAGCTCGAAGAATCCCCAGCAGTTCGGCCGTGCTGGTCGGCCGGGTCGGGCGACCGTAACAGGTGGAGAGAATTCCCCGCGTAATGGGAAGGAGGTGCGGGGTGAAGAGCACCTGGGCGCCGATGTTCTGCTCGATCTCGGGTGTGTGACGGTGGTTCAGAAGACCGTAGGCCAGGTAGTTTTCGTTGACGGTGCCGAAGAGGTTCTCATGCTTCAGGGTCCGTCCGGCTCCGGAGACGCCGCACGCGGAATCCACGATGATTCCCTTCGTGGCGACGAGTCCACTGGCGACCAATGGCTTGAGGGCAAGCGTGGCCGAGGTCGGGTAGCAACCGGGGACGGCGATAAGGGTAGCGGTTTTCAACGCTTCACGGTGGAGCTCCGGGAGCCCGTATACCGACTCGGACAGGAGTTCCGGGCACGAGTGCGGCTCGCCGTACCAGGTCGGGTAGAGCGACGCGTCTTTCAAACGGAAATCGGCGGCGACATCAACCACAATCTTTGCGCGCTTACGAAGTTCGGGAACGTACTCCTGGCTCTTGCCGTGCGGCAAGGCGAGCACCACGACATCGAGACCGTCCGCCAGTGCTGGATCGTACGTCGCGAACAGGGTGTCACCGTAGGCGGCCAGGAGGCTCGGATACAGGTCGGTGATCCTGCTGCCGGCCTGGGAGTCCCCCGTGGCCCAGACCACGTCGAACTCAGGGTGGGCAGCGAACAACCTGAGGAGCTCAGCACCGGCGTAGCCGGAAGCCCCGACAATTCCAACGGACGTCATTCCAACAATTGTAGCAAAACATTCAGGTCGCTGCATTATTATGCATAAGTGGGTCGGTCGGCCCTATTCGGACCGACCCCATCGAAAACAATTGACCGCCACACGTGCGCGTGGTTGGGTTTAGCGATGAGCGACGCCACCCCGGAAGCGAAGGGACCAGCGTTCGGCCCCTGGCTTGTCGGCCCGGCCGATGAACCGGCGCTGACAACGGTCGATGGCACGTACTCACGCGGACTGATCCGCAACCGGATCCGCCATCTGGGCCGGATGATCACGGACTCCGATCGTCTGGTGGCGATCGTGGGGATCGGCGACGACAAAACGCTGTGCGCATCGGTCGCAGTTCAGATTCACGGTGCGGTGGCGACGGTCCTTGACCCGCGATCGCCGGGTTGGGTCACGGAGGTACTCGCCGGCCAGCCGGTGACCCTGGCGTTCATGACGGGGGACACCCAACCGGTACCCGGCATCCGTTTCATCGATCTCGACGCGGAAACGTCGTCGGCCGATCGGGAATACCATGCAGGGCTGGTCGCCGACGATCCAGGAGGCTTTCCGGCTCGAACCGGCGACTGCCTGGTCCTGTTCACCAGCGGGAGCTCCGGCACGCCAAAAGGGGTGCTTCGGACCCACGAGTCCATCACTCGAGCATGGCTCCCGGCCGAAACGGCAGCGCTGGCGCTCCCCGACAACCACCTCACCATTGCGGGACCACTGGGTTACGTTTCGTCTCAACTGATCATCCACCAGGCGTTCCGAACCGGCCTGCCCCTCAGTCTGTACGACATCCAGTACTCCGGACTCGCTGGTCTGGGCGACTTCATGACCCAGAACGCCACGACGTTGTTCAACACCCAGGTCGCCACCTATCGCACGATGCTCGAGAGCGTGGGATTCGACCGGGTTCCCCTTCGGCTGGTGACGGTGTGGGGTGAACCGATGAGCCACGCCGACCTCGACCGCCATCGGGACGTCCAGCCGCGCTGCGACCTGATCATTGGCTACGGTTCCAGTGAGACGACGATCGGCGGTGTCGTCGAGATACCAGCCGGGTCGCCGCCACCTGAGAAGCTCGACCAGTTTCAGGTGCCAACCCACGTGGCAGTTCTGATCGTCGAACCGACCAACTCACCAACGGTGAAGGCGATCGACTCAACCGACCACGGGTCCACCGGAGAACTGTTGGTGTCGAACCCCTGGATGGCGTCAGGGTATCTCGGGATGCCCGAACTCACGCAACGCACATTCATCGAGTTCGACGGTCGACGGTGGTGCCGGACCGGCGACCGGGCGCGGTGGACCTCAAACAACAGTTATGTTCTCCTTGGCCGGATCGACGACCGGTTGAAGGTACTTGGCAACAACGTCGAGCCGCTAGCTGTCGAAGCTGTGCTCCGGGAGCGCGCCGACATTCGCGACGTTGCCATCGTCGCTGCTGATCGGCCCCGGGGCGGGGTGCGGCTCGTCGCTTTCGTGGTCCCGTACACCGACGTCAGTATCGCCGAGCTTCGCATGGCTGTCGCCCAACGTCTGCCCGCTGCGTCAGTTCCGACGGTTTGGTCTGTCGTTGCCGTGCTCCCCCGTCTGCAAACCGGGAAGGTCGACCGCTCCGCCCTTCGGCGGCAGGCATCGATGATCACGGTCGATACCCATCCCGACGTTGTCCCTACGAATCGAGACGAGCAGGTCGTGCTGGATCATGTCCGGGTCGTGCTCGGGCTGACCGAAGTCGGAATCGACGACAACCTGGCTGACCTCGGCATGGACTCGCTGATGATGGTCGAATTGCAGGGCCGTATAGAAACGGATCTGATCGCGGCGCCCTCGCTCACGGCCATGGCGACGAACCCGACCGTCCGTTCCTTCGCCGGGGGGTTCCGGTCTGCAGGCGGAACTTCCAATGGCCCCCTCGTGCGATTTTCCGAGGCCGACGAGCCGTCCCCGACCGATGGCGCCGTCAAGAGTGCCACCGATGGCATTCGCTTCGTGCTGATTCCCGGTGCGGCCGCCAACGTGCTGTACCTCCGACCATTGGCGCAGTTGCTCACCCGACACGGCGAGGTGCGGGCCGTCGCGACGACTGAGATGTCGACGATCCCCGACATCGTGAGCACCACCCTTGCCGCTCTACGAAACGACTCGACTGAAGAACTCATTCTCATCGGACACTCGTTCGGAGGGTTGATCGCGCTCGAAATGGCACGGATCGCAGCTGACTACGGACTTGCGGTCGCTGCGGTTGTGCTCCTCGACACCTCGGTCCCTTCTCCAAGGTGGTCGATCCTTCGGGCCCGAGCAGCTATCCGTCCGCGGGCCCGACTTGCGGAGCTACGAAAACGGCGTCTTCGCTTCGGCGCAGTGTCGCCGATCGGCGATCGGACCTCCCTGATTGCAAGGGGCGATGAACTGTTCCTCAGCCGACATTTCGAGGTCAACGCCTTCCGGTGGCGACCCGCCCCGACACGTGCCGTCGCGATACTAGCGGGACCCGACTCAACCGTCAGGGCCGACTTGTGGGAGGAATATTTCCTGGGTGGCGTCGACGAGATCCGGGTCGAAGGCGGGCACGCGAGCATTCTTATGTCTCCATACGTTCAAAGGGTCGGCGAAGTGATCGGTGACGTTCACCGTTCCACTTCAACATCAGCGACCGGCGGGGAGGGCTGAACTCGACAAGCGCACTGATCATCTGTGGACAACTCGCGTAAGTCACAGGGTTAGAGCCCTCGTTGTCCCCAGGCTCGATTCCGTATCGTGGTCGCATGGGATTCGAGATCAGCTTCTCCGACAACCGCTGTGAACTCATCGAAGCCGACGGGTACGCGCTCGAAGGTCCGCTTACCACGTTCTTCTGTACCGAGCCGGGGCGCACTCCCCGGCTCGACCCGTGGGCCATCCGAATCTTCAGCGCGCGTACGGCTTCTATCTCGATGATCCGACGCTCAGCGGAACCCGTCACCGGACTCTCCCTCGTCGGTTGAGCGGGTTGGCCCTTGGAGCCTCAGCTACGGAGCAACGCTCCGGTGGCTTCGGCCACAGCGTCAATACACGACTGACGGGCCGCTCCGACTTCGGCGTCGGTGAGGGTCCGTTCGTTGGAACACACGCGCAAGGTGTAGGCGAGGCTGCGGGTTCCGGCAGCAACCCGGTCGCCTCGGTAAACGTCGAACAACGAGACCGACTCGAGGAGATCGCCCGCGCCCCGGCGCAGCGCTGCCTCAACGCTTCCGGCGGGGACGGTGTCGGGAGTCACGAACGCGAGGTCGAAATCGCTTGAAGGGAACCGTGAGAACGAGTCGATCCCGATGGTCCGCTTGGGCAGACCGCAAATGTTTTCGAGATCCACCTGGAGCCAACCGACCCGCCGGTCGATGCCCCATGCCGTGAGCACAGCCGGGTCGACCTCGCCGACCGCGCCGATCGGAAATCCGGTCCCGGCGCCAACAATGCGGGCCGTCCTCGTCGGATGCAGACCGGGCCCATCGGACCAGGCGTCGAGACGCAGCGCCGCCGACTTCAGACGGAGCAGGTCGGAGACGCGATTGAAGATCGACGTGGCCGAGCGGGCGTCGTCGCCGTCGAGCGCCAGCACCATGCCGAGATGTTCACGCTCGTAGGGAACGATCTGCCCGGTTCGCGGCCGTTGGAAAACATGCCCGATCTCGAAGAATCGCTGGGCCGGATTGCGGTGGTTCGCATTGTGGGCGAGTGTACGAAGCAGGCCGGGAAGAAGTGACGTGCGCATCACGGACTCGGCTTTATCGAGCGGATTGCTAAGGGCAACGGCATCCTCGCGCTGGCCACTCTTCAACAGATCGGCCGGGTTCATCAAGGTGGCCGTCCAGACCTCGTGGGCATCGAGATTGGCGAGGAGGTGGGTGACCCGTCGACGTTGTTGCTGATAGGGCGTTAGTTTGCCAACGAGATCGTTGCGCAGTGCCCGTCGTTCAATGTTCTGGTAACCGAAGTGTCGACCAATTTCCTCGATCACATCAACTTCCGCCGAGGCGTCAGTTCGCCAGGACGGAATCAGAACATTTTGTACACCCGCTTCACCACCGGGTGTACACAGGAATCCAATCGGGGCGATGAGCGAGGCAATGGTTTCGTCGTCGAGGTTCGTGCCGAGCAACAGGTTGGCTCGAGAGGTTCGTAAGCGCACGTTCTTTTCTACGGCGGGCACGGGCCGGATGTCGTCGAAGCTTTCGACGGTGAGATCGGGACACGTGTGGCGCACGAGTTCGACGAATCGTTCAGCTGCCCGGACGAGGCCTTCGGCATCGGTGCCGCGCTCAAAACGCGCCGATGCTTCGCTGCGCAGACCCAGCCGCTTCGAACTCCGGGCGATGCACATCGGCGTCCAGTGCGCTATCTCCAGCAGAAGGTTCTTCGTCGAGTCGTCGACTTCAGACGACGCCCCGCCCATAATCGCCGCGATTCCAACGCTTGTGTCGTTCCCGTCGACGATCACCCCATCGTGCACTTCGACCCCGGTTGAACTGCGACCGAGTGTGCGGATGGTGCCGTCGAGGGTTTCCAACGTCTCGCCCGAACGGGCCCAACGCACGCCGATCGCGCCGCCCGCCAATTTGTCGAGGTCAAATGCGTGGCTCGGCGCGCCCAACTCGAGCATCACGTAATTCGACGCGTCGACCAGGTTGCTGATCGCCCGCATACCGGCGTGGGCGAGCCGGCTCTTGATCCAGTCGGGTGATTCCATCACAGTGACGTTATGCAAGACGGTGACGGTGAGCCGGTCGCACAGGTCTGCTGCCGAGATGGTTCCGCGCGTTGTCGTTGCCCTGGGTGCCTTGCCTACGCCTGCGTCGGGCGTCGGCATGCGGAACGGAACCTTCAACTTGGCGGCTAGGTCGCGGGCGATTCCAACCAGGCTCATAGCGTCTGGACGGTTCGCCTCGATGCTCAGATCGAATACGGCGTCTGCCGTGATCCCGAGCGCCTCGGTGATTGGGATACCGACAGGTGTTGCCGGGTCGAGGACCAGAATTCCGCCGTGTTCTTCGCCGAGCTTCAGTTCACGGGTCGAGCAAAGCATCCCATTCGACCATTCCCCCCGCATCTTGCGCCGCTCGATCATCATCCCGTCGGGCATGGTTGTGCCAAGAGTCGCCAACGGAACCTTGTCACCCTCGTGGAAGTTCCAGGCCCCACAGGCAATCTGCAGGGTTTCTCTCCCGTCTTCGGACGTGGCCACATCGACCAGCCTGATTTTGTCGGCGTTCGGATGGGGGCGAATGGTACGCACCATCGCGGTGACGACCCCATCGAGCCCTTCACCCTTCGCCTCGTATCCCTCGACGATCAGTCCCAGTTCGTTGAACGCGTCGGCGAGTTGGGAATTCGGAATCGGCGCGGCCAGTTGATCGAAGGCGCAGTATTCAGCAAGCCAGGAGCGGGGTACGAGCATGAGAAGCCTTCGTGCGTGGGTTTGTTCGTGGGTTCGTGCGTGGGTTCGTGGGTTCGTGCGTGGGTTCGAAAGGATGCAAGCCGGCTGCCGGGCAGCGGAGCGGTCAGAACTGCCGGAGCATGCGAACGTCGTTATCGAGGAACGTACGTAGATCCTCGATGTCATGGCGGTTCATGGCCAAGCGGTCGATACCGAAGCCCCACGCGAATCCCGTGTATTCCTCAGGGTCGATACCGCCGGCTCTCAACACGTTGGGGTGCACCATGCCGCAGCCACCCAACTCTATCCACCCGGTCTGCGAGCAGGTCTTGCATCCGTCACCGCTGCAGAACGGGCAGGTGATCTCGAACTCGGCAGAAGGTTCAGTGAATGGAAAAAACCCGGGCCGTAGGCGCGCCTTGAGATCTTTGCCGAAGTAGGCGCGGATGAACGTCTCGATCGTACCTGCGAGGTGGCCGAGAGAGATGCCCTTGTCGATGACGAGCGCTTCAATCTGATGGAACACCGGAAGATGGCGAGCATCCGCCGTGTCACGGCGGTAGCAACGGCCCGGCATCACCGCGTAGATCGGAGGCTTGGTTTCCTGCATGACACGAATCTGCATCGGAGACGTATGCGTACGTAGTACTACTTCCTCCGCTTCGCCCAGTTCCAGATAGAACGTGTCGTGCATGGTCCGCGCCGGGTGCGCCTTGGGGAAATTCAGCGCTTCGAAGTTGAACCAGTCCGTCTCGACCTCAGGTCCGTTGAACACGGAGAAACCCATGCCGAGGAAGATGTCTTCGAGGTCCTGGATCGTCTGCGTGATGAGATGGACATGGCCGTTTCCACTCCGACCGAACTGTTCGGTGAGATCCAGGCGTTCGTTGTCAAGCTGCGCCCGTCGGGCCGCATCGGTAAGTGTCGTACGACGTTGCGCAATCGCGGCGACGACCGTTGCCCTGGCGTCTTGAAGGACAGCCCCAAAGGTCTTGCGATCTGCTGCCGACAGGGCACCGAGTCTTTGACCGGCCAGCGATATCGGAGACTTCTTGCCGACCGCTTCGATTTCCGCCTGTTTCAGGGACTCAAGCGAATCAGCCTTGGCAATGGCCTCAATCGCCTGAGGAGACAGCGACGTGATTTCATCGAGTTGCAACGGACACTCCTGGACTACCGCGGTCGTTCGGCCGACCACAACCGTTCAGGTTAGCGGTGCTTCGGAGTGATCCCACGGAAAATGGGTGCCCCAAGCGCAAAATGGTCCCACAAACCCTATCGACCGACGACGGAAACTCCCGTCCGGGGCCGGGCCGTTCGGACCGCCATTTCCCAACTCACGACGCTGCGGGGCGGCGTTGCCTCGCGGCTTCGAAGCAGATGAGCGTGGCCGCCATGGACAGGTTCAAAGACTCGGTGCGACCGACCATGTCGATCGAAAGCCCGTACATGAAAAGCGCCCGCTGTTCGGCTGAAAAGCCATGGGCTTCGTTTCCCATGACGATCGCGGTCGGGCCGGTGAGATCTGCATCGAAAAGTCGTGTCGATGTGGCCGAGCGGGCTTCGGTAGCGAACGCTCTCACCCCCCATGACTCCAACGCCCCCGCCAATTCGACCACCGAGACTCCCGAAACAACCGGAACGTGAAAGAGGGCCCCCACCGATGCCCGGACCGTCTTCGGGTTGGTTACCTCGACCGAATCGTCGGTGAATACCACGCCAACCGCCCCGGATGCTTCAGCGCTACGGATGACCGTGCCGGCGTTGCCCGGGTCCCGGATTTCGACGCAAACCAAAATGAAACCCCCGTCTCGAAGCGGGGTACGCAGATCGGCCAACGTCGCCTTCGGTGTTTCGACCACAGCCATAATCGGCTGAGGTGACACGGTGTCGGCTACTCGTTCGATTACCCCCGGAGCAAGTCGGTGAACAACGAGGCCGGCCGACTCGCATCTGGCCACGATTGGATGGACAAAGTCGGCATCGGCGAAGACGGCCAGCACGCCGGCGTCGGCGTCTAGCGCCTCGGTGAGCGTCTTCACTCCTTCGACCACAAAGGACTGCTCCTCCAAGCGCGAACTACGGCGCCCCACGAGGCGCCGTAATCGTTGAACATGAGGGTGGGTGAAGCTCAACTCGTTGGGAAACGACATTCCTGAAACTGTAGATGGCTCAGGCTGAAGATCCGCTTCGACCGTTGAGCCACCCGGGAAGCGACCGTCTGGCCTAACTACGCCGCGGACTTAGCGTCGGCGGCAACTTTTACCAAGGCTGCGAATGCCGCAGGATCGGTGACGGCCAGGTCGGCCAGCACCTTACGATCGACCTCTACGCCAGCCACCTTTAGTCCATTGATGAAAACGCTGTAGCTCATGTCGCTCGCGCGGCACGCCGCGTTTATGCGCTGGATCCACAACGCGCGCATGTCGCCCTTGCGTGCCCGACGGTCACGGAAGGCGTAGCGCAGCGAGTGATTGACCTGCTCATTGGCCGAGCGGAAGGTACGGCTTTTGTTGCCGTAATAGCCCTTGGCCTGCTCCAGTACTGCTTTGTGGTGCTTCTTGGCGTGGACGCCGCGTTTGACACGTGCCATCAGACGCTCCTTTCAGGGGGTGGCTCAGCGGTGAGCCGGGCGAGTGGGGTTTGGCAACCGGAACCGACTGCCGAAAGAATGGGTGGGACTAAAGGCCAAGCATCTTCTTGACCTGGGCAGCATCGCCAGGGGCCAAGATGTTGTCGTGGTCGAGTCGACGGGTGCGCACCGACGACTTGTGCTCGAGCTTGTGCTTGCGAAACGCCTTGCCACGCATCACTTTTCCGGTTCCGGTGATACGAAACCGCTTCGCAGCGGAGCGGTTGGTCTTCATCTTGGGCATGAGGAGACTCTCTCTTCTCGTTAACGACGGCTGGCAGCAGGACTTGCTACCAGACGAAACGCAGCGGCACCTGACCGGAACGTTAAAGGACTTTGTGGTTTGAAGGACTTGTGGTTTGAAGGACTTGCGGTTTGAAGGACTTGCGGTTAAAAAACCTGCGGTCCGAAAGACTTACGCCTCGACGCCTTCCGCGGCTTGAGGTTGTTCGCTAGGGGCTTCGACAGGCGCTGAAGCGGGGGCCGATGTTACGCCCGAAACACGATCGGTGATTCGTTCGATCCGTTCACCGCGCTGAGCTTCCTTGGCCGCTTTCGCCATGGCCAACTGCGCCTTTTTGTCTGGTGCGAGCACCATCACCATGTTTCGCCCGTCGAGCTTCGGAACCGCTTCCATCTTTGCGGCCAACCCGATCTGCTCAGCAATCTTGTTCAAGATCTTCATACCGAGTTCGGGGTGCGCGACCTCGCGGCCTCGGAACATGATGGTGACTTTGACCTTGTGGCCCTCTTCGAGGAATTCTCCGACCTTCCTCGTCTTGGTGTCGAAGTCGCCGCCACCAATTTTGGGGCGATACTTCATCTCCTTGATGATGACGGCTTGGGATTTCTTTCTCGATTCCTTATCGCGCTGCCTCTGTTCGTAGACCCACTTCGAATAGTCGAGGATCTTGCATACGGGCGGGTTTGCCATCGGAGCTATTTCGACGAGATCGAGTTCAGCTTCGCGGGCAAGCGAAAGGGCTTCCGGCAGTGGCTTAATGCCAAGCTGGGCGCCATCGGCGGCGATTAGGCGGACCTCACGGGCACGAATGCGTTCGTTGCGGCGAGGTTCATCGGTGGTGGCTATTCGGCATCACTCCTTGATAGATAGGCGGTCGCGGTGCAAAGCATCAACGCGCCCACCGCAAAGCGGCCGACTTGTACGATCTACCTGTCGCACGGTTACCTGCTCAGCAGGAGATTGTGGCCAGGTGGGGTTCGGCTCCAAGTATCTCAGAACATACTGAGACGCCGGTCCGATCCCGCTTTTCACCAAGTTGTGGGCTATAACCTACCAGGGTATGAGCTCCCTGTGGACACCAGACGGCGAACGACCCATCAATCGGGGACCAATCGCTCCCCAACCGGCCGGCGGGGGCGCGTCAGGCCTCGATAGTTCAACCGGGGGACCCGAATTCGAGGGCGAACCCACAATTGAGGAAGCGCGGGCCATGCAGGAAGAGTTGCGGGCAATGACCGAGGAATTGGTCCAGGTGCCGGCGAGCGCCGTGGTGGCCAATCACTGCATCGGTTTCTTCCAGCTCGCCGCTGCCCACCTCCAGATTGAACGACCGAATCTGCTCGATGCCCAGGTCGCAATCGATGCCATGGCCGCCGTCGTCGACGGGCTTCGCGGCCGCCTCGGGCCCGACGAAGGCACGCTCGTCGATGCACTGGCGCAGATTCGGCTCGCGTATGTACAGGTGAGCGGGGCGTTCAACCAAAGCTGATGCGCGTGCAGAAGCGGCGCGTTATCTCGTCGCGACCCCGTTCCCGAAACAGCGCCCGTTGTCGTCAGGAGTGGTTGGCTGCCCAGGTCCGACGCGCATCGTCGAGTGACAGCGCGTTGGCACCCCCGGCAAATGTCGGGTCGTTTCGCTGCACCGGATCGTCTTCCCAGTTACACATCGGGCAGATCTCGTAGTCACCCGCTTCGCCTTCGACCTGTGCTCCGCACGCCGGACATGCAAAGACCGCCGAGTCCGGGCCAGCTGCAGTGAGACGGGAGCCGGCCGGAGAGGGGTGGTCGTGGGTCAGCGAAAGCCGAGGGGCCACCTCAGCGGCTTCCCAGCGTCCCATCCGCCCGGCAACGACGTGAAACACGACGTGGGTTCCAACTGCGATCGAGCGGGAGCCGTCAGCGATCTGCGTGCAGTGGAAGAAGTACGTTTGACCGGATTGCGTAAGCACTTCGCCGAAGGCGAGCGATTCATCAAATGCGGTGACGATTCCGGACGCCTGGTTCATTTCAGTGGATGATCTTCTCGATCGGAAGTTCCAATATGTCGGTCGCCCCGGCATCCTTCAGCGCCGGGATCAACATATTGATTCCCTTTTTGGGTACGACGGTTTCTATCGCAAAACCCTCGTTGTTATGCAGTTTCGAGACCGTCGGGGTCTTCATCGACGGGACGATCTTCACCACGGCGTCGAAGGCTTCGTTGGTCACGTTCAACTTCAGCAGGACCTTGCCCCGGGCCTCGAGAGTGCCCATGAGCAGTGTGTGGATCTGCGTCATGGCGTGCCGCTTGTCGGGATCGGCGTACGCATCCTTGTTCGCAACGAGCTCAGTGAAGCTTGTCAGCACGGTATCGATGATACGCAGCCCTGCCGCCCGCAGTGCCGACCCGGTTTCGGTTATCTCCACGACCGCGTCGGCAATGTCTGGCACCTTGGCCTCGGTTGCGCCGTAGCTCAGCCTCACGTTGGCCTCGATGCCGAGTCGCGCGAAGTACCGCGTCGTGAGTCCCATGTATTCGGTTGAAATACGTACCCCGCGGGGTAGATCCGCAGCAGATTGCCAGGGCGAATCCTGCGCCACCGCCAATACCAGCCGGATCGGACGGGCGGTGGCTTTCGAATAGTGCAACTCCCCGAGCGTCACGACCTCCGCCCCGGTTTCTTCGATCCAGTCCCTCCCGGTAATGCCCAGGTCAAACATACCTTCAGCCACGTAGGAGGGGATTTCCTGGGGACGCAGAATGCGGACATCGCTGATCCGGGGATCGTCGATCGAAGCGAGATACTGCACCGCCGAGGACCGGAGAACGCTGAGGTCGGCATGGTCGAAGAGTTCAAGCGTGGCTTTTTCCAACGAACCTTTGGGGAGAACAAGCCGCAACATACGCTCAGCCTACGACGGTCAGATGGCTCCCGATGAGAAATTCCCTGTGCTCCACCCGTCCGGAAGTCACATCGCGCGAGGATGGCCCCATGACCGATCACGAGAGCTCCCGATACGGATTCGCGAACCAGTCCTCAGGGCCGATGATCGTACGGGCCGCCGGATCGATGCTCTACACCGCCGACGGACGCCAGATCCTCGACGGTGCCAGCGGAGCACTGGTCACGAATATCGGGCACGGACGCCCCGAAGTGGCCGCGGTCGCGGCTCAAGCCCTCCTGAACGTTGATTACGCGATTCCGCCGTGGCCGACGCCCGCCCGGCTGGCGCTTGCCGATACCTTGGTGGAGTGTTGGCTCCCGGTCGATTTTCACCACGTGTTTCTCGCGTCGGGGGGAAGTGAAGCCAACGATTCCGCCATTCGACTCGCCCGGCTCTACCACCTGGCCAACGGAGAGCCGACCCGCTGGAAAGTAATCGGCCGGAGCCCGAGCTACCACGGCTCCACACTTGCCACTCTCGCCATGGGACATCACCGGTCGCGCCGAGACGGCTTCGATCCCCTCCTCGCCGAATGGCCAAAGGCACCATGGAACGACGCCGGCGCGGTCGCCGCTGCCATCGAAGCCGCTGGCCCGGAGACCGTCGCTGCGTTTGTCGCCGAGCCAGTGATCGGCGCCGCCGGCGGCGCGCTCGTCGCTTCACCGGACTACTGGGCCGAAGTGGGCGAGATCTGCCGGCGGTACGGCGTCTTGGCCATCGTCGACGAGGTCATGACCGGCTTCGGCCGAACTGGCAAAGTGTGGGGCCACGACCACGACCCCTGGACCCCCGACATCCTCGTCAGCGGGAAGGGACTCGGAGGCGGTTACGTACCGATTTCGCTCGTATCGGCGAACGATCGGGTCGCCGACGGTATGGCAAAGGGCCGGGGTCAGCTCATGTTCTTCACGTACTCCGGCCATGACCTCACCTGCGCTGTTGCGCGGGAGGTGCTTCGGATCATGCAGGAAGAAGAGCTGGTGAATCGGGCCGCATCGATGGGCGAGCGCTTGAAGTACGAGTTGGATAACGCGTTGGGATGCCTCGAACTGGTCGCTGAGGTACGGGGCCGCGGCCTCATGCTCGGCGTCGAGTTACGCGGCATCACAACCGCGACGGTTGTCGCCGAGTGTCTCGCCCGTGGTCTCTGGGTGTACCCGGCCGGCTCGGGCCACCCCACTCCCGAGAGTATCCTCGTCGCCCCTCCACTGGTGGTCACCGAAGGCGAGATCGACCGCATTGTCAGTACGCTCGCCGAGGTCCTTCATTAGCTCTAATGGCCAACGGACAGCCGCTCGTGTTGACATGTGAAATCGGAGCCATTCACACCGTAGTCACTTCCGCGTCACCTCGACCCCTCAACGACTCTCAGCGTGCACAATCGGGGTCAGCCGTGACCGACGAATTGGACCGTGGCTAAGCGTTCGGCCGACCGAAGGTTCCAAGCGTCCGATCAACGCACACACGAACTTTGTTTCGCATCGTTGGTGTTCCGAAGTCTGGCTTACGGGTTCAGTGAATGGTGGTCTCGCCGGTCATGAGGCTCAACGCGTGAGGCACCATGTCGAGCACGGCCCCCAGACATTCGACGCAGCCCTTTGGTGATCCTGGCGTGTTGATAATCAGCGCCAGACCACGGGTTCCGGCGACGCCGCGGCTCAGACGACCAAGCGGTGCGTTGATGTGTCGCGTCGCTTCCGCCATCCCCGGGGCTAGACGTTCAAGAACGGCCAAGGTGCCCTCAGGGGTGAGATCGCGCGGACCAAAGCCGGTTCCTCCCGTCGTGACGATAAGACCGGCGAAGCCATCGCTAAGCACGCGTAGTACCTCGCCGACTGACTCG
>JANMZO010000291.1:0-7226 GCA_031383405.1 Acidimicrobiia bacterium
TACTTCCGCGAGCTTCACACCGGTTCGATCGAAGGCATCGCGTCGAACATCTTGGCCGACCGGCTGAAGAAGCTCGTCGCTGCCGGCATCTTGAGCCGCGAAGACGCGGCACGCGGCGCGCGCGCTCGCTACAGCCTCACCGAGGCCGGCATCCAGACTCTTCCGATCATCTTCGCGCTCGGCAACTGGGGCCTCGAATGGCGTGGCGGCACCTCCGAACTCCGCATTCGCCAGGAACTGATGCGCGACGAAGGACACCGCTTCATTCAAGAGTTCATGGACGAGCTGCGCGTCCGGCACCTCGGCGCAGCACCCGCGAAACGACGAGGTCCCGGGCCACTTGAACGACTATCGAGAGCGTACAAAAACGCAACCCGTCGCCCCAACTGACCCTGCAGGCGGGCGATCGTTGACAGCAGCAGCTCCCACCCGACTTCACGAGACAATCCCGATCAACAGCAACTCACCACCACCGCCCGTTATCAATCCGAGGAACGCACGGTAATGATGCGGCCCAATAGGTGCACTTACTATGGGTACGGCATCGCGCCGGGAGTGTGGGTGGGAGTGGTCCACCGGTGTGGGCATCGCAGGCGGTGCCTGCCTCCCGACTTCGCTCGGGCAGGTTCGGAGTCGACCTACTATCGCCGTGTCCTTGCCCTCGGCTGGCGACTTGCTCAAGACCCAGTTGCGGCACGCATGGCTCGATTCACGTCGAGCGCTCGAAGAAATGACGCAGGACGAATACTTCTGGGAACCAGCCTCACCGTGTTGGTCTGTACGGAGGCGCAGCCTGTCCGTTCGGGGCTGGCCTGCGATCCTGGGGTGGACGAGGAAGTCGTACTCATCGATCAGCTCGAGCCGATCCAACTCGGTCGCGAGCTTGCCGCTCCCGAGCAATACGCGGCCCACGGTTGCGCCCTTGAGCTCCAGGATACCCGTGCGTAAGTCGCCGGAGATGTGGTGGCTGTTCGTCCACGGGAAGTCCCCTCGCGTCGACGACACGACGTACTTCGGCTTTGCCTCCAGCTTGACGGCCCAGTCGCGCATCGCTGGGGGCGCCTCCTCGTCGCCACGGGCGACAGCCGGCCAGTAACTCTCCATCATCTCGTAGGTGACGCGACCCCACAGCATCGCCCCGGCCTCGTCCATGAGTCGCGAGAAGAAGGCGTGGGTCTCATCGTCGGCGATTCCCTCCATGTGGTCGACGCAACCGTCCAGCGTGACGTTCATGGAAAAGGTCAGGAGTCCCATGCGCCGAGGTTAGCTGCGCGAAAACGGCCCGTAGCGGGCGGCTCCGGCTCCTTGGAACTCGACCTGCGAGCACTATTGGTACTACTTTCGCTCGTTCCGTCGAAGATCGTGTGGGTGTCGTCGAGCCGTCCACGGCGTGCCGCGCAGTGACGTGAGCCGCGGTTTCGCGTCCGATACCTCCGGGCGGGAGCGGTGGTCAATCCAATTGCAGGGATGATCTTCGAAACGGTCTTCGAAAAAAGGAGTCTCGTTCGATCCTATTGTCGGCTCCGACCGAGCGGCCAACTTGGTGCCCGATCGTTGTAGGGCGAGCCGCTGTACTTCGCCTTCTATACGGCTGGAGGTGCCGGCAGGCTCCCGGAACCGCCAGCCATGCTGCGGGTCAACGCGAGGGTGCCACCGTGCCGGACGTGGCCATCGTGGGATCGGCGTGCTGCAGGCGTGCAGCGGCGCTGACCTGGGTCACGGGGCTGGTGCGGTTGCGATTACTGCGTGCATGGTGAGTGACATCGAAAAGCGGCCGTTGCGGGCGGCGTTGTGAATTGTCGAGACGAACTGGTCGGTGGCTGCCGGGCTGAGATGATCGGCGCTGACGAGGTCCTCGGCCAGGCTCAGCATGGAGAAGCACCCGTCGGGCGCCGGGGAGCTGTCGGGATCCCACCGTGTCCAGACCTGCGTAGCCGAGGTCTCGACGATGTCGTGGAAGCCGGCGTCACGGACGATCTCGCCCAGTCGGGCACCGACGTTGGACGCACGACGACGCTCCGTGCGCATCGCGTCGCGGACCATCGCCGTGATGGCGGCGTCGCCTACCTCGATTCGCAGCGTTGACCAGTCCGTGTCGATGAGTGAGATACGGCCGCCAGGTCGCAGCACCCGCGCCAGTTCATCGATGGCGTGACGTGGATCGGTCAACCATTGCAGCAGGCGTTCCGAGCGGGCGACGTCGAAGGAACCGGATGGCGCGTCGAGAGCGAGCGCGTTGCCGACCGTGAAGCGGACCGGGCACGGTGCGGGGTTCGGCTGGGAGCGGGCGACGTCGAGCATCGCGGCGCTTGCGTCGATCCCGACGATCTCCCCGGCGTGGCCGAGATCCGTGGCGAGCGTCAGTGCTGCCTCGCCAAGGCCGCAGCCGACATCGATGAGGCGCTCCCCGGCGGCCAGGTGGAGGTTCGCACGTTCCCAGGACCGAAGCGTCAAGGTGGCGTCCCACCGACTGGTGGCTTGCATCGTGGCGACGAGCACTCCAACGTTGGGGTCGTCGTCGACGTGTCGGTAGCCGAGCGCATGGGTGTCGGCCGACCTGCTTGCGGCCGCGGTCGCGGCCTGTTCGATCCTGGCCCGGTGGCCTTCCCAGAGGGCGGCGAATCGTTCGTCGTGTACCGAGTTCTCGTGGTTTCCGATGGCACCGTCGAGTTGCTCGCGCAAGATGTCGGCATGGCCTGCGTGCCGGTTCGTCTCGGTGAGCATGTGGACCAGGACGTTGAAGAGCTTCACGTCCGGGCGTGGCCACCAAGGCACATGGCCGGGTGAGTCGATGTCGAGCGCGGCGATCGTGGCGTCGGAGTACACCCACGCTTGGCGGTAGCGGTCCAAGACCTGGTCGCGTGACTCGTCCTCGGTGACCCACAAGGTGTGCAGGTGGCCACCGGCGTCCCAGCGCGGCCATCGCCCGGGGAACGGTCGCCCGAAGACCTCACCGAAGTACCAGGCTTCAGAGAACGAGAGATGCTTGATCAGCCCGAGGAGATTGGTGCCCGTCGCCGTGAGCGGGCGGCGGACGTCGTACTCCGACAGTCCGTCAAGCTTCGACAACATGATCTCGCGAACGAAACGAAGATCGCCCAGCAGATAGCTCTTCGCGAAGTCATCGATCACTCGGAGAAGTCTCCCACCGACTGTGCAGCGACGCCCGGCCGTTGCCATGCCGACACATGGGAGGTGCTGATTGATTATCGACGCAATGCCTCGTGGTGGTCGTCAACACGCGAAGGATCCGTAACGCTGTTGGGGTGACGTAGTTGGCTTGGGTTAATGACGTTCGAATCGATGCTCTCGCCGATGCTGAAGCCTGGCGATCGGGTGCGCCTCGTGTCGCCCGCCAGCTTCCCGGAACGCGCTTGGGTCGAGGAGTCGCTGGCGATCCTCGAGCGTTGGGGCCTTGTGGGCGAAGTCGGCTCGCACGCCCTCGACCGCTTCGGGTACATGGCGGGCACCGACGATGACCGACTCGCCGACCTGAACGACGCGTTCCGTGATCCCGGCGTTCGAGCGATCATCACGACCCGCGGAGGTGCCGGCGCCTACCGGATCGCGGACAGGATCGACTTCGCCGCCGTGTCGGTCGACCCGAAACCGGTGGTGGGCTTCAGCGACATCACGCACATCCATCTCGCGCTGATGCGCCATTGTGGGCTGGCCGGCATCCACGGTTGCCTGTTCGGAGAGCAGTGCCAACCGTCGGTCCGCCAACTCCTCATGACGACCGATCCGGTCACGTTGCACCGTGACCCTGATGCCGTGTCCGCGACGATCAGCGTGCCAGGACAGGCCCGAGGACCGCTGATCGGCGGCAACCTGGCGATGCTCGCCACGTCCGTAGGCGTACGCGTCCCCGACCTGACGGGCGCGATCTTGTTCCTCGAAGACCAACGCGTCGTGGGACTCGGCACCATCGACCGCCAACTCACCCAGTTGATCGCATCGGGGACCCTCGACGGCATCGTGGGCATCGCGCTCGGATCGTTCGAAGCCTTCCGCGGGTACACGGACCGCGCCTGGACGATCACCGACGTCTTCGCCGATCGACTCGCCACCCTCGGCGTGCCCGTGCTGGGCGGCCTGTTCGCGGGCCACGACCTCGTCGATGCACACCGCGCACCGGACCAGTTCGCCGTACCTCTTGGTACGACTGCAACGATCGACACGAAGACCGGCATCTTCACTGCTGGGCCGGTCGTTCGCGACATTCGCTCTGGCTAGCTAGTCCTGGCAGCCAAGGCCAGTCCGACAGCCATGCCCTCCGTCAGATGACTGCCTCTTACCGCATGATATACGGATGATGGTATTCGTATGCGCGCGAACCAAAGTGTGCGCTCTGAAGCTGCTGCTAAGGCGTCGAAAGGAGCTCCCGCGGGCGTCGAGTTGGGATGCAAGAATTGAACGGTGGACGGAGCACCCAATTTTGCCTTTCTCCCCGGAGCATCAGGACGAGGTGATTTCTGGTCGTCAGTGGTAGTGCACTTCGACAAATCCAAGTCGGTGATTTTCGATTGGCCTGGGTTCGGAGATGTTCCTGCTGACGCCGATAAGGAGTTGGGTTGCTACGACGACTTGGCGACATTGGTGATCGAACGACTTGAAGGACCCACGGTGCTCGTCGGTCAATCCATGGGTGGGGTCGTTGCGACGATGGTGGCGAAACGCCGTCCGGACCTGGTGTCACACCTTGTGCTCGCTGCGACCTCCGGCGGCGTCGACCTTTCATCGCTCGGCGCGGTGGACTGGCGGCCGTCGTCCAGAGCGGCAAATCCAACCAACCCGTCTTGGATGTGGGACGAGCGGCCTGACATGACCGACACGTTGTCGAGCCTCACGGTGCCGGTACTTCTGGTCTGGGCGACGGATGACCCGATCAGCCCGCTCTCGGTCGGCGAATACCTCAATAACCTGATCCCTCAGGCACGCCTCGTGGTCTTCGAGTGCGACGACCATTGGGTCGCTCGAATACATGGCGACGATGTTGCCAACGAGATTCACGCACTGACGCTGACCCCATAGTCTTCGGACCGGACCAAGTGGCTTGTTCGCGAAACAAGGGGTCCAGGCACCCATCCTGCGCTCGATAGGGCAGCGCGTTGTCTCGTAGGGACCCCGCACGCTTCGTCCCGAGTCGGATTGCGTTGGGTGACGTGCTTCGCTAGCGCCCAGCAAGGTCACTCGATAACGACACCGATAGCTCGTCGTGCACCTCAAGACGACCCGATGCACTACGGCCCGATTGTGTGCGGTCTCGGGCCCTCTTCGGGTATCGGGCGGCCGGTGATCCCGCCCGAGACGAGCCGAGTGTGCGCCCTCTGGCCGGAGTTCCGGGCGGTCAGAGGTTCCCTCCCGAGGACCACTCATCGGGTAGCACGGCGAACATGTCAATGTCCTTCCGTTGCCCCTGCCAGACTCCCAATGCTCGAAGCGTCCCCTCAAAGGTGAAGCCAGCTCGTCGCGCGACGGCGGCCGAAGCCAAATTCTCAGACTCGATCGTCAGGAACACGCGAGCGGCTCCAAGCTCCAACAACCAACCCGTCATCAGCGTCACGGCGCGAGTCGCAAGCCCCCGCCCTCGCGAGCCTGCCGCCAGCCAATAGCCGAACTGAGCAACATCTGTACTCGACCAATGATCGACACCACACATGCCAACCGGCTCGCCGGACGCCGCATCAACGATCGCGAACGCAGCCCCCGTCAGCTCACCCTTGGCGTCGAACCTTGCCCAGCACTGCTCAATGCGCTCAATGACCGCGATGGCATCAGCCTCGACGCCGGCGCAGGACCGTTGAAACGCTCGATCGCCGGGTCCCTCGACGCCTCAGCCAGGAAGCTCCCATCGGCGGAGCCCCAGGGTCTGAGTACGACTACATCATCGGACAACGTGACCGGCGATCTCAACTGCCTTGCTCCATCTCGTCGGATGGAGTGACGACTCCGACCCGAGAGTGCGTATGCCCCGACTCGCTCATTCGACGGACGCTACGACCTCTGGAGCCAGGAATGCCGGCTTGAAGGTCCGATCGGCCACTCGATGTGACAAGGGCGTGCGTCGCTGGGTGTTCGAACGACGTCCAACGAACGCTCCTCACTTGATCCGCCAACGGCTGCCGCTCGGCAACGGCCCGTGTGTGTGCCGCCCGTAGGCACCGCCGAAGGCCGGCTGTACGTGCCGGTCGCGCCGCAGTGAGATTGGCGAAGTTTGCGCCCGGATCCCGCGCTCCGGGCCTTTCCGGTCAGTCGTACGCGATCGTCCAAGTGATCGCCGGTGGGTCCACCCGGGCACATCGCGGGCCTCCGTCATCGCCGGTGAGGTCGATGCTGGCCACGAGGGTGCCTGAGGCCCGCGCCGATTCGATCAGGTCCGGTGCAACCCGGTTGAGCATCACCTTGGCTCGCCGGAACATCTCGAACTGGTGGACCGGTCCCACCTCGCCCCACGTCAGGTAGATGAATCGTTCACCCGGCTTGCCTTGGACCTCCGGCCCTCGGAAGCCGATCGAATCATCTCGGTCGACCACATCAACGGTGACCTCCCATCGTGCCTCGGCAGCGTCAGCCCTCACGACCTCGACGGGGTCACGTCGACGCTGGATGCCGACGTGGACGTTGTTCATCGCCGGACCGTCCGGTCGGCAGAACATGCGACCAGGAAGGTTGGTGCCGACGATCGAAACGTGCATACCGAACATCCTCCCCCACCGAGGGCTCGCCTGAGCGTGGTGCGATCGCCGGGTAAACCGGGAACACGCTGATCAGTTGCACGACCGATCTCCGGTTGTCCGCCGAGTGGTGCGTCACCGACGAAGTGCGCTTGTTCGAGGTGCATCGCGCTCATCTGGAGATCTTCGGACGCAGCTTGAAAGTCGACGGGCTGATGCGCATCGAACCGCTTGCGCGCCGACTCTCTTTGCGATCAGGGACCTCGCCGAAACGTTCCACATGACCCTCACGGGCATGAAAAAGCAAGTCGCCGTTTTGGAACGAGCGGGTCTCGTCGCGACCGAGAAGGTCGGGCGCGTGCGAACGTGCAGGCTCGGCCGGCGCGCTCTCGCGGAAGAAGCGGCCTGGATCGAGCGCTACCGACAACTGTGGGCCACGCGTTTCGACGAGCTGGACCAGATCATCGAGGAATCGAAACAGAAGGAGAAGGCCGATGACCGCAAAAAACTATAAGGACCCCAGCCCAGAGGACGTCCGTACGACGGTGA
>JANMZO010000307.1:0-1639 GCA_031383405.1 Acidimicrobiia bacterium
AGGTTCTCGAGCTTCACGACGATGCCCGTGCCGAGCACCTCCGACAAGGTGTGCGAGCGCGCGCTCGGGGTGCGTTCGACGGCGCCCTCGATGCGCTCGGCTGCGGCCCGCACGTCGTCGATGGTCACATCGCTCACGGACGCACCACCTCCAGGATGTCGGCCCCCTCGAGGAGGGCGGTGTCGGGCACCGCACCCGTGCCGGGGGTGTCGGGGACGCGCACCAGGCCGTCGACGGGAAGGCGTGGATCGGCGAGATCCGGATGGAACCGCCCGCGGGGATCGAGATCAGGGGCCAGGGCCAGGTGGGGGAGGGCGGCCACCGCGAGGTTGGCGGCGCGCCCGAGGCCCGTCTCGAGCATTCCCCCCACCCACACCGGCACGCCGAGCTCGGCGCACCGGTCGTGCACCGCTCTGGCCGCCACCCAGCCACCGACCCGCGCCGGCCTGTTCGCGTTTCCGCTCATCTTCGGGGTGACGGTGGCGGCGACGGTCTCGGGGAAGTGGACGGCCCGACCGGACGGTACCGGGTGCTGCCCCTGATCGGCTGCGGGTTGTCGATGGCGGGAATGCTCGTCTCCACGCAGTTGAACGTCACCACGTCGTATGTGCTCATGGGATTGGCCATGCTGACGATCGGCCTCGGCATGGGCCTCACCATGCCCACCATCTCGATCGCCACACAGAACGCCGGTGACCCCGGGAGATGGGCATCGTCACGGCATCAGCAACCTTCTTCCGAACGCTGGGATCGGCGGTGGGTCTCGCCATCTACGGCGCGGTGCTCACGGCCTCGCTGAAGTCGGAACTGGCGCAGCGACTCCCTGACCAGGCGGACGCGCCGACGACTCTGGTGCACGAACCGTCGAAGATTCAGGCATTGCCCGAGGCCACCCGGGTCGCCGTGCAGGGCTCGATCACCTACCGGGCCACCTCGGGCACCCAACCGGGACCCAACCGGGCCAAGAGAACCGGGGAAGCTCGCCAGATCGGCGGGTTGGGGACGAATCAGCCAAGGTTGGGTTACCAAAACCCGCGTGTGGGCTTTGGCAACCCGGCTTCGGTTTCCCCGGCTTCGGGCTTCGGGCTTCGGAGGTATCAGCCGACCGTCGGGTTGAGCGGCTGGTCGGCGACGATGTTCTTGGCTTCGAGATCGGCGAACTCGCTAGCGGTCAAGCCGAGTAGGCCCTGCAGGATCTCGCGGTTGTGTTCACCGAAGAGCGGCGAATGGCGACGGGGGGCGGGGTTGGCGTCGACGAAACGCCATGACACGCCAGCCTGACGGTACGTGTGCATACGAGGATGAAGCGTCTCGTGCCAGTAACCACGAGAGACCAGGTGGGGATCGTCGAGAATAGTTCGGGTGTCGCGCAGGTCGATCGCCGGTACACCCGCAACAACCAGGGCCAGGGCCGGATCGGTCGGGGCATCAGGAGATGCGAGCCATGCTTCGATCACGGCATCGATATCGTCGTGACGGACGCGTCGGTCTTCCACGGAGAGTCCCGACCAGTCGGGCCGATTCATGTGTGCGCAGAGTATTTGCCAGTCGGAATCATTGCGCACGCTCAACACCATCCAACGCTCGACGCCGGGCAATCGGTAACACCCCTGGGGTGCCATACGTGTGTCACGGTTCC
>JANMZO010000319.1:0-4651 GCA_031383405.1 Acidimicrobiia bacterium
TCGTCGGTGCGGCGGGCCTGCTTCCACCGGGATCGAAGGGTGCGGTCATTGAGGGCCAACTCGAGCGGATGGGTCGCATGGCGCAGATCAACACGTTCGGAGGCGGTGTCAACGAAGTGCAGCGCGACATCGTGGCCAGCGTGGGCCTAAAGATGGCGCGTTCATCGCGCTGAGCCCCGGCCCAATGCGACCCCAGGTTTGAACACAAACCCACACCAGTTGTCGGTTTGTGTTCAAACTGAGCGTTACAAACGGATTTCTACCACTCAAGGAACCCCATGGATTTTGTCCTTACCGAAGAACAGGTCGCCGTACGCGACCTCGCCAGCCAGGTGTTCGGCGGTCTCGTCACGACCGACCGCGTCCGCACCGTCGAAGCGACGGAGGACCGCTTCGACCGTGAACTCTGGGGCTCGTTGGCGGAAGCGGGTCTCTTGGCCCTGGCGGTGCCCGAAGCAAACGGAGGTAGCGGTCTCGGGATCTTCGAGCTGTGTATGGCGTTCGAACAGCAGGGTCGGGTGGTCGCGCCGATCCCACTTGTCTCCACGCTAATATCTGCGCTTACGATTGCCGAACACGGCACCGCGGGGCAACAGTCCGCATGGTTGCCGGGGGTCGCCTCGGGAGCGGTGGTGCTGGCCGCCGCCCTCGACGGAGCCGGACTCAACGATCCGTTCGCGGGCGGCGTGAAGGCGGTCGCCGATGGTGCCGGCTTTCGGCTTTCCGGGCTGCGACCGGCCGTGTCGGGCGCCCATGTTGCGAACGCGGTGCTGGTACCCGCTGTTCTCGGCGACGGATCCATAGGCGTTTTTATCGTTGACCCGACCGCCGCCGAAGTGAACGCCGTGCGGACGCCTTCAACAAATAGGCAAATAATCAGTACGCTTATGTTTGTTGATACGCCCGTTGAGGCCGCCGCCTTGATCGGGGGGGTGGGCGCCGATGGTTCAGCCGTTCTTCGCCATCTGGTCTTTGGCACGCTCGTCGGCTTGGCCGCTCAGCAGGTCGGTATTGCGGAAGAGATCACCAAGCTGGCGGCCGCCTACACATCGCAGCGATTCCAGTTCGGCAAACCGCTGTCGACGTTTCAGGGCGTCTCCCATCGTCTCGCCAACAACTACATCGACACGGAGGCCATGCGGGTCACCATGCAGGCTGCGGCGTGGCGCTTGGCTGAAGGGCTGGATGCGACGACGCAGGTGATGGTGGCCAAGTGGTGGGCGGCCGAAGGTGGGCATCGCATCATTCATGGAGCCCAGCACGTTCATGGCGGAATGGGGGCCGACATCGAGTACCCGTCGCACCGGTATTTCCTCTGGGGTAAGCAAATCGAAGCGGCCATGGGTGGCGCCAGTGTGTGGTTGGCGCGCCTCGGTGCGGTAATCGCGGCCCGCGCCGCCAACTGAAGATGGGTATGCCGACCACCTCGGTGGGCCGACGATGACAGCGCTTGGAATCCGGTACGACTTCCGCAACCCGACCTTCGCTGGAACGACGATGCAGGAGCGTTACGATGCGGCTCTCGACCAGATCGTGTGGGCCGAGGAACATGGCTTCACGTCGGTCACCCTGTCCGAGCACCATGGGGTCGACGATGGCTATCTGCCGTCGCTGTTCCCGTTCGCAGCGGCGGTCGCGGCGAGGACGAGCAAGATCCGCATCCGCCTGGGCGCACTTATCGTGCCACTGCACGATCCGCTGCGGGTGGCCGAGGATGCGGCGGTCGTCGACCTGTTGAGCCATGGCCGTCTTGAGATTGTGCTCGCCAACGGCTACGTGGCCAGCGAGTTCGCGATGTTCGACCGGTCGATGTCGGATCGGGTGAAGCTGGTGACCGAAGCGGTGAACACCCTCCGCCAGGCCTGGTCGGGTCAGACATTCGAGTTCCGAGGAAGATCTGCGCGCATAACACCGCGCCCGGCTCAACGCAACGGGCCGCCGATTCTGCTCGGAGGAAGTTCCGAAGGGGCGGCGCGCCGCGCCGCTCGTATCGCCGACGGATTCATCCCGTCGGTGCCCGGCCTCTGGGACGCGTACCGCGACGAACTTCGCACGCTCGCTCGCGCCGACCCCGGTGAGGCTCCTCGGGGAGGACCGATGTATCTTCACGTCGCTACCGACCCCAACGCGACGTGGGAAGTGGTCGCGCCGTATGCGATGTACGAGATGAACGCATACGGGGCCTGGGCGGCCGAGTCCGGCTCGGCAACCGGGTTTGCTCCCATTTCCGACTCCGCAGCGCTTCGAGCGATGGGTCACTACCAGGTGATGCTGCCGGAGCAATGCATTGATCTCTGTCGGAGTCTGGGGCAGCGAGGGCACGTCACGTTCCATCCCATGATGGGAGGCCTGCCTCCCGACGCGGCGTGGGAGAACCTCCGACTGTTCGGCGCACAAGTCCTTCCGCACCTGTAACACCCTGACCCGGAAGGAACCCGGCACCGACCCGGCACCCCGGGTCGTGACACATCGATTTCGGCCGAGCGGGTGAAACCGCGCCCCGCCAGGCTAGGTCCGTTAGAGTCGCTCGCGTGTACTTGTCAGGTAGCGCTACCCCTCAGAAGCAGGTCCGCCCGATGGTTGTGATCGCAAGCGAGATCCCTACTCCGAACGAGCGGTCGGACCACCCGTCCGGGGTAGTGCGTTGAGTTCGCCGGTTGCGCTGGTAACCGGTGCCTCACGCGGGATGGGTCGGGCCGCGGCGATCGCCCTGGCCCGCAACGGCTTCGATGTCGTTATCACCGCTCGGACGGTGAGGGAGGGTGATGGTCGGACGGTGTCGTCGTCGTCGGCCGACGGGTCGGCACCGGTACCCATTCCCGGAAGTCTGGAGTCGACGGCGGCGGAGATCGAAGCGGTTGGGGGTCGGGCGTTCGTGGTCCCGATGGATCTGACCGACCGTGCTTCGGTAACTCTCGCCATGGACCGCGCGCTGGCTGCGTGGGGTCGTATCGATGTCGTGTTCAACAACGCGATCTATCAGGGGCCCGGGCCGATGGACCGGGTGCTCGACCTGTCTCTCGATCTGGCCGAGACCATTATGCGCGCTGACTATATCCATCAGCTTCTGATTGTTCAGAAGGTGCTTCCACAGATGCTGGAGCGCGATTCCGGACGCATCATCAACATGCTGTCGAACGCCGCGTACGCAACACCACCCGCGCCGGCGGGAGAAGGTGGTTGGGGCCTCGGCTATGCCGCGGCGAAGGCGGCTTTCCACCGGGTCACCGACATGTGCCACGTGGAGTTCGCGTCGCGTGGGATCGTGAACGTCAGCATCGAACCGGGACTCGTCGCTACCGAAGGAATGCGGGCACGAGGCTCGCTCGCTACCTTCGCCAAGGTCGGTATCCATCCCGCTCCACCCGAGGTCGCTGCTGAGGTTGTTGCCTGGCTGGCTGCCGCACCCATCGCCGATGTGGCCCCGTACGGCGGTCAGATGGTGTCAACGCAGAAGTTGTGTCTCGAACTCGATCTCCTGCCGGGCTGGTCACCCACCCCGGGCACCTACAGCACGAAATCGTCAATCCCGCCCCCGGGATCAACGATGCTCGACCCCCGCAAGACGCCCCGGTAGCCGCACCCAACTCCGGCCCGGCAGGTGCCCAACTGGCGGCCAGCGGTACCCAACTCGGTCGAGGAACGCGGTTTTGAAGCCGTCGCGGGCTGAGTTGGGGACCTTTAGCGACCGGGTTGGATGGGTGGCCGGGCTACCCAACTCCGGCCGGCAGGTGCCCAACCGGCGGCCCGTGGTACCCAACTCGGTCGAGGAACGCGGTTTTGAAGCCGTCGCGGGCTGAGTTGGGGACGTTCAACCAGCGCGTTGGGTAACTCTCCGACCTCGCCTAGACGAGATGCGGGACGACCTCCTCGGCGAAGACCCGGCTGGAGCGGCGGGCTTCCTCCACGTTGGCGCCCGAGGTTGGCCCGACTGCTATGACCTTGTCGATCCCGAGTGATTCGATCTCCCTGAGCTTGGCGACACAGTCGGCTGCGGAGCCGACGACGGCATAACGGTCGACGAAATCCGCGTTTAGGACCTGAGCCTGGTCGGAGTCGACGCGGGTGTGGTGCTTCATGTCGTATCGGGAGTGGAGCGTCTCCAGCGCGGCCCGGCTTTCGTCGGTTTGTGGTCCGGTAGCCCGACCGTGCATCACCGAGAAGCGGGCGAAGGTCGCAAGACCTCCCGCCACGAGCGAACGTGCCACGGCCCGATCGGGGTGCGAAACTATGTTCGCGTAGCAACCGAAGCGCACACCGTCGGGATCAAGACCCGCGGCGACCCGAGCGGCTCGACCGACTTCGATCCCCCAGCGGAGCCGCTCCGGATCAGCGCCGACCGCGAGCACGACACGCTCGGCGTGAACCGCCGCTGAGGCGATCACCTTGGGTCCGGTGGCGGCTACTTCGACCGGTACCTTCGCCATCTTCCCGAGCCAGACGAGCCGACTGGCCTGTGGCGTGTCGGCCAGGTGAAGGTCGTCCACCGGAGGTGCGAGCCGTTCATGGAAATCGAGATCTTCGAAGGCGATTGGTTCGCCACGCAGGTACGTCTGCACGGCGATGAGATACCGCTCCATGGCTTCGACAGATACCGGTCCGCGTCCGAGGTGCGCAAGCGAGGAGTCGCCACGTCCGATACCGAGTACGG
>JANMZO010000341.1:0-1709 GCA_031383405.1 Acidimicrobiia bacterium
ACAACCCGACGGCGTGGACGCCTTACAACCACAACCTGGGTCGACGCTTTTACAAGGGCGGTGCGAACGGCGATTTGTACGGCGAAGGGGGCGGTGGCTACGACTGATGCGCGACCCCACACCCATCGGGTGAGCGTCAAATAAGTAGGTAAAAGTCGACTACATGGCGAGGCACCAGTAGGCATCCCACTGACCCGACTCGCTTCGGAACAACGCCCGGAGGTGTGCGACCGCGTCGCCGCCCTCCTCCCCCCATCGCATGCCGCCCATGCTCAGTCGCTGATTCACGACGTTCTTGCACGCCGACTCCACCGAACCGCTGCCGATCTGCCAGCCCTTCGCCAAATACTCCGGATACTTCATCCGCTCGAAGTGGTTGCCGAAATAGGTCCGAGCATCGTCGTACGCCGCTTGCGTCGGTGCGTCCATCGCCTCGCGATTCAACTCTTTCAAGACGGCCAACATCGACGCGCCCCCTTCGTGCTTGAGCCGATGGCACCAACCGGACACCAAAGCGTCCGCCGCTTCACCCGTCTCCAACAGCTTGGCCAACGGCGTCAGATGCTCCGTCGCGTGCCGGAAATCCACGATCTTCACCGCCCGCGGAAAATGCACGTCGAAGAAATGCTCCAACCCGCTCCCCGCGTCGCTGAGGGCAATCCACTGATCGACCGCGTCCATCCCGACCTGTCCCGCCTGACGACGCAACTGCTCGCCCAACTGCGCCAGGGTGTAGAACCCCGCCAGGTCACGCACCTCCTCGCACGGCTTGGCGATCGCGTCGTCGGCCATCGCACGCGGCTGCGGGTTGTACACCATCCCCACATTCACCATGCGGCCATCGGCCTTCGCGCCGTGGGGGCCTTGCATCAGAATCCCCGTCGCATCCACGCTGATGTAACCGCACGTCTGACCCGTGCGGTCGCGGTGCCACTTCCACTCGCACGGCGGACCGAACACCGTTCCCGCGTCGAGCGCTTCGCCGAGGCGGCGGCCCGCCTCCTCCGTGGACCGCTGGATCGCCGACTCGCTCCGCCGAATCCCCGACCGCTTCCACAACGCCTTCTCGGCGGCCGTGGTGAAACTCGACTCGATGCCCGCCAGAGCGATCACTTCCTGGGCTGCCGGCGTCGAACGCTGGCCCGACAGATGCAGCGACGCGTCCCACGGGAACTGGCCGTGGCCGCAGTGACCGCAGTGGTAGTAGCCGCGCTCGAAGCGAATGTCGCCGACGAGGCTGGTGAACGTCTTGGGCCGATAGGTCACGAAGCGGGCCGATTCCCCACAGCCTGAGCAGGCGATGCTCGAACCGATGTAGCCCTTTTTTTCCGCTCGACCAGAGCGGCTTCGAGGGCACAGGCACCGATCTCGTGAACCCGGTCGCGGACCTCGAATTCGGTCTTGCCGAAGAATTCGGGATCGGCTTTCGAAGCCAGAAGTCGCGCCAGGTGCAGGACGTCGGTCTTCATCCTGTCGTTGACGATCGTGGCGATCCGTTGTGCTTCGGCCTCTTGTTCGGGGCTGAGTTGAGGGTCGGAGTGGTCGGACATCGTGGTCTCCTGACGGCGAAGAGGGGCGAGTTTCCGTCCGCGATCCGCAGCTGCCGTCAGGGTAGCCATTTTCCACCTACTATTCAGCTGCTCACCCATCGTTCAATCGTTCACCCCAATCTCACTTTTCTCTGCTCCTTGCACGCCTCTTCGTGGTAC
>JANMZO010000433.1:0-36927 GCA_031383405.1 Acidimicrobiia bacterium
CCTGCGGATTGAACGATTGCGTCGCCGTGATCATCCTCGACGGTATTCTCGGCACCGGCCTGAACGGTGCGGAGGCCGGGCGCTTCGACGTGCTGGTTCCCGACCCCGGTGACTCCGACGGTGGAGTGACGCTTCTCGCGCTGACCGCTTCGGTCGTGGCCTTCGCGCGCCTCCGCATTTGAGTCCGCACCATTGCGAATCGATCCGTGCTCGAAATCGAGTTGACGTTCCACGAAACGATGCGCGTGGGTGCACGGTAGTGTCGACGTGGCCGTGACGCGACCGAGGTCAAACCGTGGCTGATTCTGATCTGCAAACCACCGGACCCACGCTCTACGACGAGATTGTCCAGCTTTCGAAACGGGTGGCGGCGACCTCGAAACGGAACGAGAAGGTAGCCGACATCGTCGCCACGCTGCGTCGGGTCCGACCACATGAGATCCGCATCGTGATCGGGTTGCTGGTGGGTGAACCGCTTCAAGGCCGCTTTGGCGTCGGCTGGGCCGCGGTGCGTGATCTTCGGAGCGCATCGGCACCCCTCCCGAGCGTGTCGGTGACCGACCTGAATGAAACGCTCTCCCGGCTTGCCGTGATGTCAGGGAGCGGCTCGCAGCGCGAGCGGGAGGTTGTCCTGGGTGGATTGTTCGCCCGGCTGACCAGCGATGAACAGCATCACCTCTACCGCCTTCTCACCGGAGAGCAACGGCAGGGGGCTAACGCCGGAGTCGTCAGCGATGCCGTCGCCAAAGCGGCGGGGGTTCCGGCCGCGGAGCTTCGGCGGGCCACCATGCTGCTGGGTGACATCGGGGTCGCCGGACAGCGGGCGCTCACCGGAATGAGCCTCAACGTTGGGCTCACGCCGCTCGTGGCCGTACTGCCGATGCTGGCGGCGAGCTCGGTGACGGCCGCAGAGGCGCTGAGCGCGACCGGTCCGGCGAGCATTGAGTGGAAGCTCGACGGTATCCGACTTCAGGCGCACAAACAGGGCGACGAAGTCCGCCTCTTCACGCGTGGTCTCAATGAGATCTCCGCCGGTCTGCCGGGCGTGGTCGATGCTGTCCGATCCATCGACGCGGAGTCGGTGGTGCTCGACGGCGAGTGCCTGGCCATGGACGAAGACCAACGTCCGCGAAGGTTTCAAGAGACGATGAGCGGGCTCTCGTCGAGTCAGGTGTTCTTCTTCGATCTCCTGCATGCCGACGGTATTTCGCTGATCGATGAACCGCTCAGGAACCGTAAGCGCGCATTGAAAGCGCTTGTTGTTCCTGGGCTGTTGCTGCCATCGATTGAGACCGATGATGGATTGGAAGCTGACCGTTTCGCCGGGGAATCAACGAAGGCCGGTCACGAAGGCGTCGTCGTGAAAGGACTCGACTCGACCTACCAGGCCGGACGGCGGGGATCGGCGTGGCGCAAGGTCAAGCCGGTGCACACGCTCGATCTTGTCGTGCTCGCCGCGGAGTGGGGGCACGGTCGCCGGACCGGCTGGCTCAGCAACCTGCACCTCGGTGCGCGCGGCGCCGATGGATTCGTCATGGTCGGCAAGACGTTCAAAGGCATGACCGACGCCATGCTGCAGTGGCAGACCGACCGCCTGCAGGAACTCGCGATGGCAACGGACACCCCGGGGTCCGGGCCGCGCACGCTGTATGTGCGACCGGAACTGGTGGTGGAGATCGCGATCGACGGCGTGCAGGTCTCGCGCCGCTACCCGGGAGGGGTCGCGCTGCGGTTCGCCCGCGTGAAGCGGTACCGGCTCGACAAGGCAGCCGGGGAGGCCGACACCATTGAGCGGCTGCAGGGCTATCTCACCTGACGGTGACGAACTTGTCCTTCGGGCAGTGCACTGTGTTTGTCGGTGCCAGAGTGGTCATCGAGAGCGACTGGGGTTTGCCAACGGCAGCAAACGACGATGCACTTGAGCTCGCGGATGCTTGTATCGCCGACTGGCGTGAATTCTTCAGAAACCACGGAATCTCGGAAACCTGAGTCGCGACAGCCATGGTTGGCATGTGTCTAATTGACGGAGACCGGAATTAGTTGTTTGAGGTCTATTTTGATGTGTGAATTGTCGCCAAATGTGACGTCGAGTTCTGCGTGTCCGCCGATGGCGTCGAGGTAGCGGGCAAGGGTTGAGATGCGAATGTCGGTTGGGGATTCGATTGCTGCGATCCCAGATTGGGACACGCCCATTTGGTTGGCGACGTCGGATTGGGTGAGTCCGATCGCGTGTCGTAAGTCGGCGAGCCTTTGCTTGTACTGGACGTCTGCGTGTTCCATCGCGGCCAACTCAGCCAGGGTTCGGGCTTCAGTTTCTGGGGTGTCGTCTGCTCGGGTGAACATGTCATCGGTGAGGGTGACGAGTTCGTCGTTCGGGTCGATGATCCAGCTGCCAGCGAGTACATCGTCGTGTTGGTTGTTCATGGTTACTCCTGCGGTTTGGTTGCTCGTTGGCGGATGAGGTGGTCTACTGCTGCTCGGTTTCGCGGGTTGCCCTGTCGTACCAAAGTTCGTGGTTCGGGTGTTTGTTCCCACCGAACACGATCACGATCTCGTCGCTGTCGTCGGGAAACCAGAGCAGTAGGCGGATGGCGTAGCCGTCTTGGTGTGGGTGTTTGATCCGCCAAATGTTGTGGCGTTGGGCTTGCACGACCGGCGTGAGATGGGCGGTTGGTTCGACTGGTCGTTCAGGTAGCCGGGTAAGGGATCGACGGAGCTGGTTGACGAGCCGGGCAAGTTCGGGATCGTCGAGACGTTGATACCAGCGACCGAATGCTGCAGTTGCTCGAAGATCCATTCCACGACGTTAGCATACGTTACACCGGATATCTATGCAACCAGATAATAAGTCAGGCGCTCATAAATATTTCAGTGGCCGACATAAAGTGAGACTTCATGAGTACTGATCGATCAAATCAGGGAATAAAATCAGTGTTGCCCTTGCGGGCGAATGCAGCCGATGAGGTCGCTCGGCTACGAATGATTCGTGCTGATCTGTTGGAGCGACGCGAATCAATCGATCGCGAACTCGAAGCGGTGGCTCAGCTTCTGAAGACCTATGTGTCGTTTGATCCCTCCCTTCAGACGCCCGATGATGTACGGCGACCGCGAGCGAGGCGGATTGGTGAGATACTCAGCCAAATACTGAAAGAACACCCGAATGAATGGCTCCCGCTGTCGGACCTTGAACGAGGAGTCGCAGAGAAACTGCCCGGGGTCCGACCGCGGGACGTTAGTCTTCGGAATGCTCTCTATCACCTCGCGAAAACCCGCGAACAAATCACTTCCCGTGACTCTGATCAGGGCATTCAGTATTCATATTCAGACATTCCGGTATAATGAGCGAGAGTGAGAGGATGACCGAGACCACCAGGGCCAACTGAGCCATGGCCGCCGCTGACGCCGTCGCACTTGCGTGGGAATCGGCGCAGCACTGGGTCCACTGGGAGGAAACGCTGGGACTGGTCGACCCGGCCGGGATGGCGTGCTTTCACCAGACGGGCATTCTGGTACTCGAAAACCCGACGCGCCGTCGACCAAGGCGTTCGCTCTTTTCGACCGGGCCAACGTTCCGTCATCGACGCATGCGAGAACGGTCGCGATCACGATCACGATCCGGTGGTGGTGGTCGGCCCCCGAACCGGTCTCCCGATAAACATCGGTTCGTTCTCCCGTCTGCGCACTCCCCAGAACACGACCAACAGCGTGCTGGGCTGAATGCTGCTGTTCACTGCCGCCTCCGGTTTTTCTGCGAAAGTGGGAAGCCATGGCCGGCCCTATGGATGCTGTTGATTTTCTCGCCGTGGTCTCGCGCCCGACGTTCCCGAACGGAAGCGGAACCGCGGGTGACTACTATAACCGACGCGCACTTATTAATCGCCGTTCCGATTGGAACGCTGTTGTGCTGGAGCTGAACAGTCGATCGACCACCGTCGAGTGGGATGGCCGCGACCTCATCGTCAGGCAGGAGGGTGTTCGACCGGTATCGGTCAATTCGGTCCGCACCGCGCTATTCCTGCCCATCTGTCTTGAGGTTGAGGAGACCCTCCTGTGCCCGTTCAACCCGGGGGGATCGTGGCCACGCTTCGAAACAGAACAGTGGCGATCTGTTTCCGCGGCGTTTGAAGATCGGTTGTCAAACCTGGCTGATCGTACAGGTGGCCGGTGTCTCAACCGACCTGACCGCGTGCGGGTGACAAACAACAAGATGATCCAGTTTGAGCAGCTTGCGGCGGCCGGGTTTTCGCTCCCGCCCGCAGTTGTGAGCGGCGTCTGGCCACAGGGAACAATGCTTGGGCAAGACCCTGTTCTGGTGGCCAAAAACGTCTCGGAAGGCGGCTGGAAATCCGAGGACGAGTTCAGTCCGGCCCGCCTCGTGCAACCGGAGACACCTACCGATCCGTGGCCCACCATCTGGCAACGGCCGATCGTGAGTGACCTCGAGCTTCGTTGCTATGTTACGGGTGACCGTGTCACCGTCGTTGAACTGACCCGTGACCCTGCTGTTCTCGATGTGCGTTCTACGAACGGTGGCCAACCGCTGGCTCGGATCGTTGGTGTCCCCGACCGGTGGGAGGCCCTGTTGTTGGCGATGACCAGGTGCCTTGGGCTCGACTATGCCGTGATCGACGCCATCCCTTCGGGTGACGAACTACATGTACTCGAGGTGAACGCAAACGGTGTGTGGTGGTTTCTGCCACCCGATATCGCAGCGGCGTTGGAAGCGCGCTTTCACACCTGGCTCGAAAGTGAGATCGACGGGCGACCCTCGGCGTGACCCGATGCGAGGAGCGCCTCGTGGCCCACGCCAGCGGCTTTCTCGGCTTGGCGAAGTTGGGTGCAGAGGCCGATCACGGTCGTGACGATGCCAATTGCGATCACACCGAAAACGATGTAGTTCATATGGTCCGGGAGATGCCTGGTGGCGAGAATCGTGTAGATGTCGGCCGAAAGGAAGCCCGCCAGGGTCAGGGCGATCCACCCGACCGCGGCGCGGAACCGCCTGTCAAGCGCCGCCCCCACGAGCCGGGCCGACGCAACCCCGAAGGCGAGGGTGGACAGAAGTTCAACAAGCGCGAACCAAAGCGTGTTCAGACCGTATTTTGTCAGGTAACGGTCGGCCAGGGCGATGCGAAGTACGGCGTAGCCGAGCGATGCGACGATCCAAAGAACGGCAACTGTCCGACGACTCATGGCAGTAACCGTAGTGAGTAAGGAGCGGACGTTTGATGATCCATCCTTCGATCGTCGGGCGTGGCGGTCCATGCCAACTTCGTCGGCCGCGAAGAAGACGCCCGGAGCTTCGTTGAAGAAGTCCTGAAGGACAAAACACGGGGTATAGGTTCGGAGGGGGTATTCTGAACGGTGATGACCGCCATTCAACCGCCTCTGTTGGTTGCTTCAGCGTCAGATGTTCGGCGAGGCTGGATGCTCCACGTTTTTACAACGGCGGGAGTCATCGTGGGGATGTTGGCGCTCGAAGCAGTCATCAACAACCGGCCCAAGGCAGCGATCATCTACCTGTTGCTCACCCAGGTCATTGATGGAATCGATGGCCCTATCGCCCGCCAGATCAATATCGAGCACTCGGTTACCAAGATCGACGGCTACGTGCTCGACCTGGTCATCGACTACGTCACGTGCGTCGTCGTGCCCGCCATGTTCATGCACCAATTCGGCATGCTTCCGGATCCGATCTCCCTTCCCGTCGTGTGTCTCGTGGTGTTCCTTTCAGCCATGTGGTTCAGCCGAACAGACATGATGACCGACGACAACTGGTTCCGCGGGTTCCCGAGCACCTGGAACCTGGTCATACCGACCATGTACGTACTCGACATGGGAAAGTGGCCGACGGCCGTTGCCACGATCGCGCTCTGTGGTCTGCTCATGAGCAACGTCCAGGTCCCCCACCCCGTGCGGGTGTCGGTCCTGCGCCCACTTTCGCTGGGTGTGACCGCGGCCTGGCTGATGGCCCTTCTCTGGGCCACGCTCAAGTTGCCGCGTGTCTCCACCTTCGGCAAGATCATCATGATCCCGGCCGTTGCGTATTTCGTCGGGTTGTCGGTCTGGCGGGCCCGCACACTGAAGCAAGCGGCGAAGAACCTCAGACGGCCCGCAGCCTGAGGCGGCCACGAGGTCTTACACAAACCCCGGATGGGCCGAAACGCACCGTAGCGCCCGGAATTCCGCTATGAATTCATTGTGCTGATTGTCGTTTCCCCTGCCAAGTCACTCGACTACTCATCGAGGCTCCCGACCAGGAAGTTCACGGAGCCAACCATGCTTGACCGCTCGAGCGAACTCATCGACATCATGGTCAAAAAGACGCCGGCCGAGATTGGGAACCTGATGTCGATCTCGCCTGCACTCGCAGCCTTGAACCACGAGCGCTATCTGGACTGGGAGCGACCGTTCACCCGCCAGAATGCCCGGGCCGCACTGCTGGCCTTCGACGGTGACGTCTACGACGGCATGAATGCCCGAAACAGCTTCAGCGAACGCGATTTCACGCACGCACAGAAAATGCTGCGCATCCTTTCCGGTCTCTACGGGGTTCTTCGCCCGCTCGATCTCATGATGCCGTATCGCTTGGAGATGGGTACGAAGTTGGCCAACCCGAGCGGTAGCGACCTTTACTCCTTTTGGGGTGACGCCATCACCGACGCGCTCCGGGATGATCTTGAAGCGAGTCCCGGCGCGAAGGTGCTGATCAATCTCGCGTCGAACGAGTACTTCGGGTCCGTGCGTCCGGCCCGTCTCGGAGTTCCGGTGGTGGCCCCGGCCTTCCTCGACACGAACACCCAGGGCGACGAGAAGATCGTGAGCTTCTTCGCCAAAAAGGCCCGGGGTGCCATGACGGCGTGGATTATCAAAGAGCGTCTCACGTCCGCGAAGGCCCTCACCGAGTTCGAAGGGCTTGGCTACCGCTTCGATCCCGAGCGGTCGTCCGCGACGCGTCCGGTGTTTGTCCGCAACCCCCACGCGCCCGGCGAGTAGGTGTGCTGTAACTCTGCGGTTCTGATTCGGGCCGGGGATTACCAACGATGAGCGTGAGTCTCTAGGGTGGCTGGCATGGATGCCACCGAAGCTCTTCGACTCGCCACCTCCGCTGCCGAGTTCATCAACCGGCAGGGCGACGGCGCGCTGTGGCGTCGCACCGATGAGCCCGACAGCGGCACCGATCTGACGCTTTATCACGGCGCCGCCGGTATTGCCCTGTTCATGCTTGAACTTGGCCAGGCCACGAAGCGCCCTGAGTACACCGCCCGGGCGGTTCTCGCCGGGCGTGAACTTGCTGACCGGGTCACGCAGAAGCTGCGATCCTCGGTCGCATTCGCGACCGGTTGGCCCGGCTACTCGTTTTCCCTTCGCGTCCTCAGCGATCATGCCGTGGCCGACGCTGACCGTGCGATGTTCCGTGACACGTCGCGTTACGCAACGAACCAGCTTCTCGCGCAGGCAACCCGGTTCGGGACCGGTCTCGGCTGGATTGAACCAATGCCTTTTTCCGACATAACGGGCCACAGCGGTGAGCGCGAAATCTACGATCTATCCGTTGGCTCGGCCGGGGCGGCGCTCGCGCTACTCGACGCGCATGACCACGCTCTCGAACCTGGGATGCTCGAGAGCGCAGTCTCCGTGGCGGACCGTTTGCTGGATGTTGTGGACCCGACACCCGACGGCGCTCGCTGGGCACTCATGGCCGACATGCCGTTTCCGTTCACCGCTCCGAACTTCGCGCACGGCGGCGCCGGCGTGGGCTATCTGATGGCACGGTTGTACGAGCGGACCAACGATCCGAAGTATCTCGACGCGGCGATGTCCGCGGCCAGGTACACGATGTCGCGGGCGTCGAAGGTTGGCGACGGCTGCCTGGTGTGCCACACCGAGGAGCAGCAGCCACCCGCGTTCTATCTCGGTGCGTGTCACGGACCGGCCGGGACGGGTCGTCTGCTCGGAATACTGGGTCGTCTGACCGGCGATGCCGTCTGGTCCACCTATTCGGCGCAACTGTTTGATGGTCTTCGAGGAATCGGGGCCCCGGCCACACGTTCGTGGGGGTGGTGGAACAACTACGGTCAGTGCTGCGGCGATGCCGGTTTGGGCGACTACGCCCTGTCGATGTGGACGGCGAACCGGTTACCGGGCTATCTCGAGCTTGCGCACGATTGCGCTGCTGTTCTGACTGAGCACGTGGCTGAAACCGAGGGCGTCGCGTCGTGGCCGCAGGCTGAGCACCGGAACCGGCCGAATTTCATCCAGTCCCAGACCGGGTACATGCAGGGCGCGGCAGGAATTGCGAGCTTCCTGGTGCATCTGGCCACGGCGGAATGGGCCGAGCCGGTCCGGATCGTGTTTCCCGACGAATCACTCTGAGAATCACGCTGCACCGCCGCAACCCGAGAGGCAGGCAGGCGCGAAACGGCCCGGCTATCGTCGGGCGACAGCCGGGCCATTTAGCGTGGACTTACAGAAGTGCAGCGATGTGTTCCGCTATGTCGGCCGGGGTCTTCATCGGTGAAAAACGGGCAACGACAGTACCGGAGCGGTCGACGAGAAACTTCTCGAAGTTCCAGGTGATGTCGCTCGCCGCCCCGTCACCGGGCTGTTGCGATTTGAGCCACTGATAGAGCTCGCACGCACTGTCGCCGTTGACCTCGATCTTTGAGAACATCGGGAAACTTACGTTGTAGGTAGACGTTGCGAAGGCGAGAATCTCTGCGTCGGTCCCGGGCTCTTGAGCGCCGAACTGGTTACAGGGAAACCCGAGAACGTTGAAACCCTTGTCGTGGTTGTCGTCATGAAGTGCACGCAGACCTGCGTACTGAGGAGTGAGGCCTCAAAGAGTGGCAACGTTTACGATGAGACAAACCTGGTCTCGGTATCCACCGAGACTGACCGGTTCGCCTGCAATCGACGTCATGGTGATGTCGTATATGGAAGGCATGCACCGAACCGTACCACCGGTGGGTTCTTACTTGGGTACGGCCCACGGCCGGGCCCGGGACCTCCACCGAATTGGTCTTGGAGAGGCCCGCCAGCGCGTGCAACGCGGAACGTGGGCCCAACGTTGAGGACGGCGGATGCCTGGAGCGCATCCGCGTCCAACACTGGACGAGGATCATGATCATCTGGGATGCCGCGTCATTTTCCGCTCACACGGTTTGCTCCGGTCACCTTGGCCGACAGGGGTTCGCTCACCGATATCGAGCGTTCACTCCTGCTCAAGATCGGTGGCGATCTCGTTATGACCCCTACGCATAGTCGGGGAGTTGTCGATTCCGCCATCGAACATGTGAACAGGGGCTGAGGCGTCAGGGAGGTCGCAGTGTCGAGCCTGCCGATTTATTGGATCGCGGTGAGGCGCACCTTGCGGGTCAACGGATCGGCCGAATCAATACGTACACGTATTATATCTCCTTCAGCGGCACCCGACAGGTCCGCCACCCGCGCCCGGATGGCGGGATCCGCGACCTGGACGATCTCATCGTTCGCATCAACGACCTCCGCTTCGAGGATGTCACCGATCCGGTGTTGCAGCGAGACCGCTTCCAACAGATCGATGATGGCGCGCTCGACACTTGCTCCGCGTCCTTCTCCCCGTTCCATGACATCGGGTAGCCGAGCGAGTTTCGCTCGGAGATCCGACGGTACGGTTTCGTTGTTCGCAAGCCTGTGGCTGAGGTCGAGGACGTAGCGGTCGGCCAGGCGACGCATCGGAGCTGTTGCGTGTGCGTACGTCGCCGCAACCGCCGAATGCCACGGACGCTTCTCGTCGCTGTACACGGCGTATCCCGCGCGGCCACCCGAGCGCTGGGCGTCAAGAAGAAACCTCTGGTGCACGGAGTTGTTGGGATCCATGCGCTTTTGGAGGTCGCGCAGGCTTTCGGACCTGGCCCAACGTATGCCGAGCGCGTGCGCCACGCGACGAAGCGTGGCGAGGACCCTGGGTTCGGGATCATCCATGACCCGGAACACTCCGATTTTGGCCTGATCCATCAGCGCTGCGAGGGCGAGGTTCACCGCAAGCGAAAGCGCCGAGTTCACGACTTCGGACTCGACGCGGGCGCGGAAATCGAGCCGAACCCCTCCCGGGGCCGACCCGTCGACCACCACTTCCTGTTGGGGGAAGTCGATGCGTACCGCTCCCCGTGCCACTTCATCAGTCCACATACGTTTTGCGAACTCCGCAAGGTGCGGAATCATCGCAATGTCGACGCTCTCGTAGGCGAGTTTGGCCCGACTCGACACGATGGCCCGCTCGACGCTCCGGAGTTTCACCTGACCGTTCGGTGCAATTGCAACAACAACCAAAATGGCCGGGCGCGGACCGTTGGGCAGAAGGCTGGCGACATTCTGCGAAATGACCTTCGGGTAGAGCGGTACCTTCTCCGCCAAGCCGTAGATCGTGACCCCGCGCTGCCACCCCTCGGTCTCAATGACGCCTCCGGTCTCGACGAACGCGCCGACATCGGCGAGTGCGTAGGAGAGCACAATCTGGTCGCCGTCTACGCCTAACGAGAACGCCTGATCGAGGTCCGTCGACGATGCCGGATCCAGTGTCACGAAGTTCATGTCGGTGCGGTCGTTGCGGTTGGCTGACCATGCCGGCTTTCCGTCGGGACCCCGTTCCGCAACAACGTGAGCGGCTGCGTCGTTGACGTCAGCAGGGAAGTCGACAGGAAGCCTGTACTGATCGGCAATTGCGGCGAAGCCGGCGGACAGCGTTCTCTGTGCTTCCTCTGCGACGTTCATCGTTGGGGAAGCGTAGTGGTGGGCCGCGCGTTTACCAGACGGATGGTGCCGCTACACGAAGGATCACCGAACGTCAATGGACTGACACGAGTTGCTGCTCGGGTGACGTCGTTGATTCGCGTCGGTAGGACTGGGGACCCGCGAGGTACGCCCCGCTGGCGATCAGCGTCATCATACAGAGCATGGCACCGGTGTACGTCGTGGTTCGACCGAACTGGTTGTATGACCAACCGGCCGTAACTGCCGACAGGCCGCCCATCAGCGTGCCGCACGCTCCGAGGAGTCCCTGGGCTGCCGCGGCCCGTTCCATTGGGGCGACCTGACCGACGGCGACGGACGTTCCTGTGACGGTCAAGCCGTCGTTGATGGCGTGGATGAAACCCACAGCGAGAAGCATCCAGGGAAAGGGAAGCTGACCGTAGGCGAACATACAAAGTGAGCCGATAAAGAGGCCGAGCGTGCCGAGACGGAATGCTCCGACGCGCTGAACGAGCTTTCCGCCGAAGGGACCGAGGATGATGAGTGGAACCACGAACACGGTGATGCCCGCCCGAGCCATCCACTTCGGAGCATCGAGATCTCGCATAACGAACGACCAGAGCGCGTCGAAGGTGCCGATCATGAGATACACGGCCGAGCCGATGAGTATCGCTCCGGCGAGCGGGCGGATCTTCAGCAGGTCGAGTCCGAGTCGGCTTGTGCCGGATTCGGGATCGGGGACGTCGTTGACCTTGAACCGGATCACAAACGGGAGAGCCAGGGCTACTGCCGCGGTGATCATCAGGAACGGAAACTTCAACCCGAAATGATCAACCGTAAGTGCACTTAGTACTGGCCCGAGCGCGAAACCCCCGACATCGACCGACAGCAACATTCCGAGGTTGCGACCCATGTTTTCCGGATCAGCGACAATCACGAGCCGACGCACGGCGGGGACAAGCATGCCCGCACCTATACCGAGGAGCATCCGGGCCAGCAGAAGAGCGGCGGTGGTTCGGCCATAACCCATGCCGATCGATCCGAGGGCGGTGAGGACGCCTCCGGTTATGACGAGTTGCTTCGCGTAGCCGCGATCGGCATAACGCGAGAGAACGAGCATCGAGAAGAATGACGTAAAGAACCCAACCGAAACGACGAATCCGAGGGTGGTCTCCGAGATGTTGTACTTCTCCCGGTAATCGGCGAGGACGGTGAACATCACGCCATAGCTGGCCGCCCCGAGCCCGGGAAGCAACGCCAGAATAAGAAACAGGCGGCGGTTCGAGGACATTTCTCCACGCTACCTCCGACGGTTCACCCTGACGCCCTGGTTTGGTTCCCAGGTTTGTGGTCGGCGACCCGGTTCTCTGCGCCGAGCGTGTTGTCGGCGACTGTCCGCCCAGCCGTCGACAGGTCGGTCGGTCTTGGCCCATGATGGAGAACGTGGTCGACACGCAATTTCTTTCGGTCCTCGATGAGATCAACCAACGAAGAGGCCGCATGGCGTCGGAACGCAACCGTCGCCTGGTGGTCGGGCTTGCTGGCGCCGTGAGCGTTGGGAAGACGACGTTCGCCACAAGCTTGGCAGCCCAGTTGCGGGCCTGCTTTGACCGATTGGCCGGCGTCGTCGGAACCGACGGGTTCCTTCTCCCGAACGCCGTGCTCGAACCGCGCGGCCTCATGTACCACAAGGGCCTGCCCGAAACCTACGACGTAGGAGCGCTTCAGGGTTTCCTCAGGGTGGCCACGTCACCCGCAAGTCAGGTGGTTGTGCCGACGTACTCCCATGAGGTTTTCGACACCGTGGGCACCCAGACGATCGATCTTTCGGAGATCGTGCTCGTCGAAGGCATCAACATTCTTGGCGATGACTACGCGCCGCTCCTCGACCTTCGTATTTACCTCGACGCTGACGAACAGATCGTGATCGACTGGTTTGTGCGTCGGTTCCTGAAGCTGATCATCGAAGCCGAATCCGACCCGATGAGCTTCTATACACGGTTCGTCGCCCTCGGCCCCGACGAGCGGGCGGAGACGGCGCGCGGCGTGTGGGACGCCATCAACGGTCCGAACCTCCGAAACCACATCGCACCGACGATGGTGAACGCCGATCTCGTCGTGCGTCTCCGCCCCGATCACCACGTCGAATCCATCCACCGCCAAAGCTGACCCGGATTGGGTGGGATTTCTTAGACTGTGCGGCTAAGCGATGGCACCCAATCGGACCCTCGCTCCTCGACTGAGGTCGTGGTGCGTCCACCGCCGATAGGCGCGGACCCGTCTCGAACCACCAGAATGTGTCGATGACCGAATCGTTGACCGAATCGTTGACTGAGCATCATGGCCGCGGACCGTTTCGACTCCGACTCGGGGTCCACGTCGGTCAGCAGAACATGTCGATTGCGAAGATGCGCGACACCTGGCGGCTGTGCGACCCGCAAGTTGACTGGATCTCCGCGTGGGATCACCTTTACGAGGCCCCGAACCAGGGTGGCATCCTCGATCACTTCGAAGCGTTGACCGTGCTCGGCGCCTTGGCGTCGGAAACGGAACATGCGCGACTCGGCTGCCTCGTCTTCTACGTTGGCTACCGCTCGCCTGGCGTGCTCGCGAAAGCGGCGACGACGCTCGATCATCTGAGCAACGGACGCTTCGAACTCGGCCTCGGTGGTGGCTGGCATGAACCCGAAGCGGTTGCCTTTGGCTACGACTTTCCGGGTATAGGTCCACGACTCGACATGGTCGACGAGGCCACGCAGATCATCCGGGGCTTACTCACGCAGGACCGTACTTCGTTCACCGGAAAGCACTTCCGCGTCGAAAACGCTTCGTGCCTTCCCGCTCCGGTCCAGGACCGTTTGCCGATCTGGATCGGCGGCATCGGTGAACGTAAGACTCTGCGCCTGGTCGCTCGACACGCCGACGGCTGGAACACCGCGTACATCACGCCTGAAGAATTCTCCCGATTGAGCGGTGTGCTCGACGGATGGTGCGAGACCGAGGGCCGGGACCCGTTGACCATCCGTAGAGGTGTGAACCTTTCGTTCAACGTGCGGCCCAACGCGGCGGCCGTCGAAGCGGAGAGCGATCGCCTGAAAGCCCAGTGGGGTCCGGGCTACAACCGTGTCGTTGGCGGAGGACTGCTCGGCACGCCTGACCAGGCGGTCGAGCGAATCAAGCTCTACCGGGCCGCCGGCGCGACCGACATCAACGTCGCCCTCCGCGCCCCGTGGGACGACGACATGCTGAAGGTCTACCTCGACCACATAATCCCTGAGGTTCGGCTTGGCTCACAACCACATAATCCCTGAGGTTCGGCTTGGCCCGCAACCACGAAATTCAGACAAGGAATGACGTGAACTGCCAGGTTTCATCCGGGTCGCTGGTTCGGATCGCCGGCTGGGCGTAGCGGCCGAACAGGTTCGACTCGGCACGGTTGTCGAGCGGGGTCCAGTCGACCGGCTCGGAGTAGTACTCACCTAGGTACGGCTTGGCGATGTCAAGAACCCGTTCGTAGTCGAGGTCGTCGGGAGTGACAACACCGCGGTCGGGGTTCTCGATCATCCACACGACGGCAGCCATGACCGATGCGGCCACCTGTACAGTCGTCGCGCTCTGGCCGGGAACGAGGGACCGCGCGGTGTCGATGTCGAGCACCGAGCCCGCCCACCAGCTCTTGTACGGGTGACCGCACAACAAGATGCCCATCGCGTCGGAGCCCGAGATGATCTCGTCGTTGAGAATGCGGTGACGTTCACGGGGCGGCATGACGAGGTGGTTCATGCGCAACTCGTGAACCGAAGCGAGCGCGACGTCGGTTGGGCAATAGGCGTAGTGAACCGTCGGACGGTAGACAGGACGGTCGCCGTCCCAGACAGTGAGATGGTCGCTGATCGTGAAGGCCTCGCCGTGGCGGATGATCATGCCGTGAATCTCGCCGAGGGGGGTCCACGAGCGCACCATCGTGTCCATGCCCATCCTGGCCAATGCAATCTGATTGCCCGGGCCGAATTGGTGCAGGTACGCATTCTCGGGCATCCGGCGCTCGTGGGTGCCCCAACCGAGCTCGGCGGGCGCGATGCCTTCCTCATAAAGTCCCTCGACACTCCAGGTGTTGCAGAACTCGCCCGGTTCCTTCGGTTTGCTCGTGATCTGCGTGTCACGCTCGGCGATGTGGATGACCTTCACGCCGAGGTTGTGGGCGAGATCGTTGTAGGCGCCCGCCGAAAGAGCGATTTCAACTGCAGTCACGGCGTTGGGCCCGAGAAGGCCATCTGACAGGGCCCGACCGGAGATCGTGCGCAACGCGTCTTTGGTGAAGTGGGAGACCATGCCCGGGTTCGCCCCGTGCTCCAGAACCGCGGTTGGGCCGGGGTTGGACCAAGCGGCCGCCATGCGGCGCACATCCATATGACGGACGTAGAGCGACCGTTGACGCGGGTCTTGAAGGTCAGCGTCGGTGTAGGCGTCCCACAGTTCGACGCTCGTGTTGAGGTAGCGGACGCCGGCATCGTGACACCACTGCAGAATTTCGCACGTGTCGATGCTCCAGGCCAGATCCATCAGGATGTCACCGGTGCTCAGGTATTTGCCGAGCACTTCGCCGAGGTTGTGCTGCCATACCCGGTCGATCACGTACGTGACCCCGGCGGCCAGCTCGGTTTCGATGCGCGAACGGTTGTCGACAAAGTCCATGACCGTGATCTGATCCGGTCGCGCGACGTGGCGGAGAAGAAGCGGAAGTGTGCACTGGGCGACGGAGCCGCAGCCAACCATAAGGATCTTGCCCTCGAAGGGCATGCGTGTTGCAAAGGTCTCCACCGGGGAGCCTCCTTAACGTTCGAGCGCCACCCGTCATGACAGAAGTCACTCCGGGTAACGGACCAGCGGGAAGGGGACGCGCTATTCGGCGGGAGCCGAGCAACGATCCGTCTGTGGCACTACCGCGTACTCACGTGAGCAGGCCCGGTGGACGGCGAAAAAGAGATTAGCGGGTTTCGCCGCCGACCGTTCCGAGTTGAAGAATTCGACACAGCGGAACGGGAAATTCTGGGTCGAACGGACCACTGAGGTTCGACTGAGCGAAGAATCATTCAGGTTTCGAATTCACATGCCGATGCTTTCACCACTTCGGCACCTTCCAAGGGGGAACCTTGCTAACAAATCAGCTCAATCAAACGGTCGACAATGTCGCACCGCTGCGACGGGGAGAACGTCGTAAGCAACACACCAAACGACGCTTGCTCGACGCAGCCGCCGAAACGTACTCCGAGGTCGGCGTTGAGGGTGCCACAATCAGCGCGATTACCGAAAGGGCCGACGTTGGTCTCGGCACCTTCTACCTGCACTTCGAGGACAAAGACGCGATCGCCGTCGCCGTCTCGGGTTTCGTGCTCCGTCGAATTGAGCAGGAAGAATCATCCGCTATCGAAACGGTCCGTTCGTTCGGTGGCTCCCCCGACCCACTCGCCACACTGGCCCGGGTCGTTTGCGCCCGCACGACCGACACACCCGGACTCATGTGCGCGCTACTCCGGTGGGACGGACCCAGCTCTCCCGACGAGGGTGCCAACGTCGACCAGATCGCCCTGCGCCATGCGCTTCTTCCCCGTTTTGCTGAACGGTACAGCGATGGTGTCAGTTCCGGCCTCTACCGCATGGAAGATCCGACGTTCGCTGCCACCGCACTTCTCGGCCTCATTGCCAACTGCATTCCCGCCTTTGTCGGCCAGTCCCGAACCGACTGGAGTTCCCTCGCCTCGTTCCTTGAGCGCGCAATGGTGTCGATGTTCCGTCGCTGAAGGGCCGCCGGAAAGGCTTGGACAGCGGCCACGGCGGAACACCCGGCGGCGCGTCGTGACGTCGCAGAACCCGAACGACACACCGTTTTTGATCCCCGCTCCCCCCGGGGTCGGAAACACAAGAGCCCCGCAGATCGTGCAGATCTCCGGGGCTCTTGCCATTTTTCTGACATTCGTCGTTGTTGTTTCGTGGCTCTTCGGGTGTAAGGCGGAGAGGGTGGGACGGCTTTCGAACCCTCCCGAGACGTTCCGAAGGCTCGGGGGCCAGGTCGGCGGACTGAAGCCTCGCGACACGCACTCCGGCCGGCTTTGGCAACGCGCGTTTCGGAGGAGCGATGAACTTGCCACTTCGTCACCTCCAACGGTGAACGGACAAACCCCGGCCAGCGGCCGGGGTTCGAAAGCCGGCCATGCAGCCGGCCAACGCGGCAGGTTCGGCTTGTCATGAGGTCGATGGTGGTGACGGGGCGCGAGTGACCTCGCTATCATTGATAGCAGTCGATCCGACACAGGAGGAATCATGGCGCAACTGATCGTGCGAAACGTCGAGGACGATCTCGTCCAACGACTCAAGCAGCGGGCCGCCAAGCATGGCCGTTCCGCGGAGGAGGAGCACCGCCACCTGCTTCGTGCTGCCCTCCGCTCGGAAGGCCTGATCAGCCGATTGCGCGAGATGCCCGACGTCGGATCAGACGATGACTTCGCGCGTACGAATGACCTGCCGCGCGACATCGATTTGTGAGCAGGTTCCTCCTCGACACGAACGTGATCTCGGAGCTCCGCAAGCGCGACCGCGCTGATGCGCATGTTCGGACGTGGATCGACGACCATCGAGATGACGAGTTCTGGCTGTCGGTGCTCGTCGTTGCGGAGCTTCGGCGCGGGGTAGAGCTCATCGGTCGACGCGACGCGTCCGCAGCCTCGACCCTCATGATGTGGCTCGACTCGACCATCGCCGGCTACGAGGATCGAATTCTCCCCGTCACTTTGGAGATTGGTCAGCGATGGGCGCTTCTCTCGGTCCCCGATCCGGTGCCCGTGATCGACGGTCTGTTGGCGGCGACCGCGCTCGAACACGACCTCACCCTAGTTACCCGAAATGTCAACGACGTGATGTGCACTGGGGCCGCAGTCGTGAACCCGTTCGCTCCGGCTACGCGTCGTTCGGTGGATAGCGAAATTCGGCCTCGATGAACAAATTCGATGAACTACGTCGATGAACTACGTCGATGAACGGCCGATGCCCCGGCGGCGGCCGGGGCATCGGTTGCGGCCTGGTTCGAACCCGGCACATCCACTAGGTCAAACGCGGAGAGGGTGGGATTTGAACCCACGGTACCTTGCAGTACGACGCATTTCGAGTGCGTTCGATTCGGCCTCTCTCGCACCTCTCCCGGTCCAAAATGAGCCAGCTAAACCTAGCTCAAACCGATAGGGCGAAGGAACCGATTCCTCGCAGGCCGCCGATCGTGATGGTTTTCTGGCTTCGGAGCGGTGAAATTCCTTCTGTGGGAAGCGCGCCGGTCGGCGGGTCGATCAGCGCTTGCCGGCGAAGAACGTGGTGAGCAACTCGGCAGCCGCCTCGGCCCGGACGGCTGGTTCAACCGACGTTTCGTGGTTCAGTCGGGCGTCGGCGCAGATGTTGTAGAGCGAACCCGTCGCGCCAGCTTTCGGATCGCTGGCGCCGAAGACAAGATGCGGAACCCGGGCGTTGAGGATGGCACCGGCGCACATGGGGCACGGCTCGAGGGTCACAACCAGGGTGGCACGTTCGAGCCGCCAGCTTCCGACGACCTTCGCTGCGTCGCGAAGGGCGAGCACCTCGGCGTGGGCGGTCGGGTCGCCCGTAAGTTCGCGTTCGTTGTGCCGGCTTGCGATCACCCGACCATCGACCACCACGACCGCGCCAACGGGGACGTCTCCGTGTTCGAGCGCTCGACGCGCCTCGGCCAGAGCCAGATCCATCGCATCTTCGTTGGTCACGCGGAGGAGGTGGGATTCGAACCCACGGTGAGTTGCCCCACACACGCTTTCCAAGCGTGCCGGTTCGGCCGCTCTCGCACTCCTCCAGTAGCCAGGAGGTTCCCCGTGGAAGTGGGTAGATCCTGACAACGTCGGTCGCGAGGCTCCTGCGCAGAGATGCTTCCACGAGGGAGAACAACACAACCGGCCAGAGAGGCTAGCCTTGTTTTTGATCTCGATGGGCGAGATCAACGGGAATCATTCCGGTGGCGCTGTTGGGCGTGGCCGGTCGGGCCCTGCGCAAAGTGAATCCGTGAACCGAGTCAGGGCAGGAATGCAGCAGCTCTCAGCGGTCCATCGCTTGTGCCGCAGAACGTCTGGCCGGCCGCGCCGAACAGCGCCGCTTTCCTTTGTCGCTCGTGCTCGTGGCGATTCGCCTGTGCCCGGTCTGCGGAGACGAGACACGTGATCGTTCGTTGGCAGCGGAGCTGACAGGATACGAACATGACAGCCCGCACCCCGCTCCGGTCTCTTACCCTTGCCGGGCTCAGCGCAGCGCTCGCCGTGAATCCCCTGTTGACATCGGTTACGGGCCCACAGACCGCTTCCTCCACGACCAGGAAGACAACCAGGGCCAAAAGCCCCACAAGCGTGAAGCCGACCGTTCCTGCGACCGTGAAGGTAAAGGTTTCCGCTCCGAACATCCTGTTCGTGTTGGCCGACGACATGGGAGTCGACGCAAGCCCCTGCTATCGGGCTTTCGGCATTACGAAACCGAAGATGCCCAACGTCGAGCAGCTCTGTCACGACGGTGTTGTTTTCGACAACATGACGGCGAGCCCCGTCTGCTCGCCGAGCCGGGCCGCCGCCCTCACCGGCAAGTACGGCTTCCGAACGAACGTGGGCAACGTCGATGACGAACTCTCGGCCGACGAAACATCGATCCATGATGTCGTTGCGGCGGCTCCGGTGCCCTACGCCAACGCCCTGATCGGCAAATGGCACCTCGGGGGCGCGCAACCCGACCCGGCTCAGCCGCAGCGTCTCGGGGTGGAGTACTTCGATGGGTTCCTGCGAGCTCAGGTGCAGGACTACAGCAACTGGCCACGAGTAACGCAGGGTCAGGCATCGGCGTCGACGGTGTACACAACCACCGCTTTCACCGATTCGGCCATCGCATGGACATCGAAGCAGACGAAGCCCTGGTTCCTCTGGCTCGCGTACAACGCACCACACACGCCCTTCCATCTACCTCCTGCCGCCCTCGTGTCGGATCCAACACTTTCCGGAGCGGCCGATGATGTGGCCCAGAATCCGCAGAAGTACTACTTCGCTGCGCTCGAAGCCCTCGACAAAGAACTCGGCCGTCTCCTGGCGTCGATGCCCGCGTCCACTCGTGAGAACACGGTCGTGATGTTCATGGGTGACAACGGAACTCCTTCGCGGGTTGCCCAGGAGCCGTTTACCATCGATAACTCGAAAGGCACCGTTTCCGAGGGTGGTGTTCATGTTCCGCTGATCGTTGCCGGAGCCGGAGTCACCCCACGCGCGACGCGCAACGCCTCGCTCCTCAACGGTGTGGACGTGTTCCCGACCATCGCGGAGCTGGCCCACGGCAAGGTGACAAGCCCGATCGATGGCGTCTCGTTCGCGTCCACGCTTCATACAGAAGGGGCGAGTAGCGCACGCACATTCGCATACTCGGAGCTGTTCACGGGCACGGTCCGCGCCCCGGCGGCCACCCCGACGCGGTCTACGCTCCCCGGTGGTCGGCCGCGGCCCGGCGGGGGCAACGGGTCGGGTGGAGTCGCGCTTCCGGGTGGAGGAGCCTCGACCGCCGGTGTCAACGTGTGGGCCGTACGTGACGAGCGCTACAAGCTCGTACATGACGTCGCAACGGGCGACGAACAGGTCTTCGATCTGCAGGCCGACCCTTCGGAATCACGGGGTGCCGCTCCCACCGGGGCGATGGAGGCGGTCGCCTCGAGACTGCGCAACATCGTCGCCAAACTCCGGAGTCAATGAGCCTGATTCCCGGTTATCCCATCGTCACGATCGCGGGCGACGACTGGCCCGTGTCTCCGGTCGGCGGGCGCGAAACGCGGACCCTTCCGCGGCCGGTACGCTCAGGTTGTGGCATATCAGTCGCTTTACCGTCGCTATCGACCGCAGTGCTTCGGCGATGTGCTCGGTCAGGATCACGTCAGCGCAACCCTGCGCAACGCGTTGCGAACCGGAAAAGTCGCACACGCGTATCTGTTCTCCGGCCCGCGCGGATGCGGCAAGACCACGAGCGCTCGCATTCTTGCCAAGGCACTCAACTGCACCGACCTTAGAGACGGCGAGCCCTGCGGGGTCTGCGAATCGTGCCAGACGGTCGCTAGTGGGCTGTCGATGGACGTCAACGAACTAGACGCGGCATCGAACAACGGCGTCGACGCGATGCGCGATCTCGTGTCGCGCGCATCGCTCGGCACGGCCGGGCGACGCAAGGTTTACATTATCGACGAGGTGCACATGCTCTCAACAGCGGCTTCAAACGCCCTGTTGAAGACACTCGAAGAACCCCCGGACCATGTGGTCTTCGTGCTCGCGACAACCGATCCGCAGAAGGTGCTCCCGACCATACGAAGTCGTACTCAGCACTTTGAGTTCCGGCTGTTTCCGTTCGACACCCTTCTCGACCTGGTGAGCCGTGTCGCAGCCGATGCGGGTCTCGGACTCGACGATGCGACTCTTGAAGCCGTAACACGCAAGGGTAACGGATCAGCCCGCGATGCCCTGTCGGCTCTCGATCAGGTCGCAGCCGCCGGTGGAGTCGAAGAGGGCTTTGATATAAGTGAACTTACTGAAGCCCTCGGATCAAAGGACACGCTCGCGTTGATGGCGGGGGTCAACCGGGCGACGGACCGTGGACGCGACATCCGCCAACTCACACGTGATCTCATCGAGTCGCTTCGCGACGTCTTCCTGCTTCATATGGGCATGCCGCGCCCTGGCATCGACGCCCAACTGGTGTCGGCGATCGGTCCCGCGATGGCAACTCGAGCGCTTGAGTTGCTGGGCCAAGCATTGGTCGACATGCGCGACGCCCTCGATCCCCGAATCATTCTTGAGACGTCGCTGATGCGCCTGGTGCGCCCCGAACTCGACACCACTCCGGCTGCACTCGTGCAACGCATGGAACAGATTGAGCGGATGATCGTGAGCGGTTCGCTTCCGGCGCCTACTCCCGGCTTGGCCACTCCCTCGGTCGAGCGGGCCGTGCCGAGCGCGGTACCTTCGGCAGTGAGCGCAACATCGCCGGCCCCGACATCGTTGGACCCGACATCGTTGGACCCGACATTGTTGGCCCCGACATCGGAACCGGGCGCGTCCGATCCATCAACAGTGCCAGCCACGCCGGCACCCGCGCCCCGGGGTTCGCTGCCGCCGCTTCCGGGAGGAACTGCGCTGAAGGATCTCTCGAACGGTCCACGACGTGGCGGAATTGCCGATGCGGCACGCGCGGTCCTCGGCAATGCTCCTGGAATGAACGCACCCGGAATGAAGGGGCTGAGCAACGCGGCGCCGGCTGCGTCGAAGGCACCGGTACCGCTTCGCACTGCGGAATCAACGGCACCGAAACCCTCACGGGCCACCAGTGGGCATCCATCAATCGACACTGATGTGTTGGTCGATCTCAGCCAGGTTCGCGCCGGCAACGTCATCACGGTTAGTGACCTGTTGGGTATTGGCCGCGAGGAGGTTTTCGAACTGCTCGAGCGTCGAGCCAAGGTGATGTTGAGCGCCGGACGTTTCGTCCGCATCTCTGATGAACAGGTTGAGTTCGGGCTTCCCAACGCTATGCACCTGCAGCGCTGCGTGGAATGGCTGCCGACCCTTACGACCGCGACGTCGGCGGCGCTCGGCCGACCGATCACGGTGCTGCTGGTGGTTGATTCCGCAGCCTCACCGGGACCGCTTGCGTACGAAAGCGAAGGTGTGCCGGTGCCGACTTCAGGTCGTCGACTGGTCGCCGTTCCACCGCTCGACGAAGATGCCGGTTTCGAACCTGAGGACGAGATCGATCTCTCCGCTCTCGCCGACGCGAACGACGTCGTCGCCCCGTCTACCCTGGATCACCTCACGTCGGTCTTTCCCGGTGCTGAGATTGTCGACGACACTCGCCGCTGACACCTCCCGTTAGCGCCTGAAGGGAACACCATGTCTGATCTACCCGACCTTTCCGCAGCGGGAATGCCCGACCTCAGCGAGTTGCTCGGTCAGGCTATGAAGATGCAGCAGGAACTTCAGGCTGCGCAGCAACTAGCTGCAGCCCAGTTCGTCGAGGGCGTGTCGGGGGGAGGCGTTGTCCGGGTCATCGCGACGGGTGCTGGCGAGATCACGAACGTGAAGATCGACCCGAAGGTCGTTGATCCCACCGACGTGGAGATGCTCGAAGATCTCGTGCTTGCCGCGATCCATGATGCTGCCATGAAAGCGTCCGAACTCAGCCAGGAAGCTATCGGAGGCCTGTCCTTCGGCGGTCTTCTCGGCCAGTAGCCACGGCACCTCGCCCGCTCCCGCACAACACTGGTAAGCGCACATGGCATCTCTTTACGCCGGTCCCGTTCAGGAACTCATCGATGAGCTTGGTCGGCTGCCGGGCATCGGCCCGAAGTCCGCGCAGCGGATCGCCTATCACCTGTTGAAGCGCCCCAAGGACGACGCGATGCGTCTCGCCCGCTCGATTTCGAATGCCAAGGATCGAGTGGTGTTCTGTGAGCTCTGTTTCAACATCGCCGAGCTTGCGCCCGGCACCGCCGACGTATCGGCCGAATGCGCGATCTGTCGAGATCCACGGCGCAATTCGCAGATCATCTGCGTCGTGGAGGAGCCGAAAGACATTGTCGCGGTGGAACGCACCCAGGAGTTCAAGGGTCGCTATCACGTGCTGCAGGGAGCGATCAACCATCTCGAAGGGATTGGACCGGATCAGCTCCGCATTCGGGAACTGCTCCAGCGCCTCGGTTCCGAAGACGTCGTGGAGATTATTCTCTGCACCAATCCGAACCTCGACGGTGAGGCCACGGCGATGTATCTGGCCCGGTTGTTCAAGCCGCTCGGCATCAACGTCACGCGCATCGCCAGCGGTCTTCCAGTCGGTGGCGATCTTGAATACGCCGACGAACTCACCCTCGGACGCGCCCTTGAGGGCCGTCGCGTCGTTACGTAGTGTGAGTTGTAGTAAGCGCGCGTATGGCTTCTTGGCGGTCGCTTGCGCCATCAACGCTGCGGTAGTCCTGACCCGCGGCCCGGGTGTCGCGGCTCAGGCTCCGCCTCGCATTCGCAGTCTCACCCAAATGGAGCAATCGGCTATGCGCGGCGTAGTGTGGAAACCAGGGTGTCCGGTTGCGTTGAGCGACCTACGACGGGTCGAGAGCCCGGTGCTCGGCATGGACGGTTCCACATTCACCGGTGCGCTCGTCGTTCACAAAGACGTGGCCCTCGAGGCCGCACGCATACTGTCGAAGCTCTATGCGGCGAAGTTTCCCGTCGAGTCCATGATTCCTATCGAAGCGTTCGGTGGCGACGATGACCGCTCGACGATGGCGAACAACTCATCCGCCTTCAACTGTCGGTCCACCACAGGAGGACGCACGTTCTCCGAGCACGCGTATGGTCGGGCCATCGACATCAACCCGGTGCAGAATCCCTACGTGCGAGCCGATGGCACGGTTCTCGACCCTGCGGCCAAGCGCTTCATCGATCGGGTAGCCATAGCGGATGAACCCGGTGTGATCGTGGCCGACGGCGTCGTTGTGAAGATCTTCGGTTCCGAAGGCTGGAAGTGGGGTGGCCTGTTCAAGCGGACGAAGGACTACCAGCATTTCTCCTCCACCGGTCGGTAACGGCTGAGTCAGGGATCGCGAGATCATGCGACCCGATTGATTCGTTGATTTCTACTCCCGCTACAACCGGGCGAGTTCGTCTCGAAGCTGATCCAAGCCCATGCCGCCCAGGTCGAGTGCTCGGCGGTGAAACTCCTTCAAATTGAACGATGTGCCATGCCTCATTTTCGCGGCAGCGCGACCCGCGAGCCACACCCGCTCGCCGACCTTGTACGTGATGGCCTGCGCCGGCCAACCGAGATACCGGTCAACCTCGCTCGCCATGAACGACTCCGGAAAGCGGGAACGCTCGATCACGAACGGAAGCGCGAGCTCGGGCGTCCAGGTCTCCCCGGGGTGGAAGCGCTCGTCTGTCGGAATCGGAAGTTCTAGATGCATGCCGATGTCGACGATCACGCGTACGGCCCGCATGGCCTGGCACGACAGCAGACCCAGCTCATAGACAGGATCATCGAGATAGCCGAGTTCCTGCATGAGCCGCTCGGCGTACAGTGCCCAGCCCTCGGCATGGCCCGATGTGAACCCGGCCAGGCGTTGGAAGCGAGTCAGCGTCTGGGAAAGGAAGCGCATCTGGGCTATCTGCAGATGGTGTCCGGGAACTCCTTCGTGGTAGCAGATCGAGACCTCGCGCCAAAGCGGAAAGCGTGTCTTACCCAACGTGGGATACCACGTGCGGCCGGGCCGGGAGAAGTCCTCCGACGGGCCGGTGTAGTACATCGCCGCTGCGCCACCTGGAGGCGCAATCATCGCCTCGCAACGTCGGATCGGTTCGGCGATTTCGAAGTGGACGCCATTGAGTGAGGCGACTGTCTGATCGATGAGCTGTTGGTTCCATCGCTGGAACTCCTCCACTCCTTCGATGACATAGCGGTCGTCGGATTCCACGAACGCGATGGCCTCTGCGATTGACGCGCCGGGGAGAAGCTGTTCGGCGAGTTCTGCCATTCGTAACTCGATCCGCCGTAACTCCTCCCATCCCCACGCATAGGTCTCGTCGAGGTCGATGATGCTGCCGTTCATGGTTCGGGAGAACAACTGGTAGCGGTCTCGGCCGACGGGGTCTCGCGGTTCAGACTCAGGGGCGTACACTGCTCGTAGCCAGTCGCCGAGATCGCGATACGCAGCTGCTGCAGCGGTAGCTTCCTCGGCGAGTGAAACGTTGGAGCTTCGACGGGCGAACGACACCCAGAAGCCGTCGGCCGGGTTTCCCCAGGTATCGCATTGCGTTGCACACGCCATCACCTGGCGACGAGCTGAGACGACGCCAGCGCCGCGGCCCTCGGCGAAAAGGGATCGAATCTGGGCGATCGCTTGAGGAACCGCGGCAAGTCGCGCCCGGGCCACTTCCCAATCGGCATCGTCGTTCAGGCGCATGAGGTCGAACGCCGATCGCAGCGAGCCCTGCGGACTGCCGATGATCCTCAAGGGACGAAGGTACTCGCCGGCGTCGTAGAGGTCGACGGCCGATTGCATCCGCTCGCGCAGCACCTCTGCGGCAACACGGTCGCGGTCGTTCGAGCGTTGCAAGCGGTCGAGTCCGACGAGCGTGTCGCGTTGTAGTTCGGCGCGTGCCGCCGATCCCGTAGGGGAGTGATCGGTCAGCAGATGCTCACCGCCAGGTATTCCCCAGCTGGTCGCCAGGACCGGATCGAGGAGCGCCATATGTTCGATGTACCGGTTGCTCAGCTCATCAATGCTCAGCTGATCGTTGGTCAGTGCCTCGCCCGGTGCCATCGGGTGACAGTACCAGGAGGTTCAGGCGGAGCACATTGTCGTTTCGCTCATCGTTGAACGAACGAAGCAGGTGTCGCTTCACCACCCGACGACCTACAACGCGACGACGCGGACCTTCGCGTCGTTGAAACAGGCGCCGCCGGCGAGCGGCTCGACGAGTCGTGGCGTAAGCGCGTTCAACGAAACTCCCGAATCGCCGAACGCTCTCGTCCAGAAGCCTTTCGCGATCACCACCACACCCGGTCGAGTTTCGTCGGTGATGTTCGCGGTGAGCGTCAGGCGGCCACCGTCGTTGAACACCTCGACTCGCTGACCGTCCACAACCGTACGGGCCTGCGCGTCGATGGGGTTGATGTGGATACTGGGAACACCGTGCCGCTCACCGAACACCGAGTTGATCGTCTTGCTGTTTGCCGGGGACAGAAGTACGAGCTCCCCTTCGTCGACCTCAAGGGCCACGTACTCGGGAGCCATGAGGTGAATCTTGCGGCCATCTCGGGTGGGGAAGGTGTCGACGAATTGCACTGACGACCCAGAAGTTCGGGCCTCGCCGAACGGGCGGGGAGCCCGGATCCGCTCGACCAGCGCTGCGTCGGTGGCATCAGGTAAATCGAGGCCCAGACGGCGTCCGAGTTCCACGAAGAACTCGGTGTTCGTGCGACTCTCTCCGACCCGGTCGATCACGGCGTCGAACCGCTGCGCAACGAATGCGCCGTATCCGCTCGCGATGTCGGGTGCTTCGAAGTGCGTGGTCGCCGGGAGCACGACGTCGGCGTAGCGACACGTGTCGGTCATAACCTGTTCGTGCACCACGGTGAAGAGGTCGTTGCGGCTGAGCCCGCGCAGAACGGCCCCCTGATCGAGGTTCATGAGCGCTGGGTTCGCGCCCTGCACAACCAGAACTTCGACGCGCTCCTCGGGTTGATCGGACGAGGCATTGAGAACTTCGCCGAGATCGTTCTGCGACACGATCCGGCGGTTTGCGCTGATATCTCGGGGAGACGTTATGGCTCGGGTGTCAAGGTCGTTTCCCGAAGCCGTCGAGTGCAAGATCCCAGAACCCCGTTCTCCGAAATGGCCCATGAGGGCGGGAAGGGCCAGCGCCGCCATTATTCCGGAACCACCATTGCGGTTGCGCTCCAGACCCCACCCGATGCGCAACGTCGCCGGTCGGGTGGCGGCCCACTCCTCGGCTACCTCCGCGACGACAGCAGCATCGAGTCCGGTCACCGAAGCGGCCCGCTCGAGCGTCCATTCCTGACATGCCTCGAGAAATGCCTCGGCACCTCGGACGTGCTCGGAGATGAATCCCTGGTTCAACAATCCCTTCTCCTGTGCCTGGCGGGCGATCGCCGCAGCCAGCACGACGTCGGTACCCGGACGAAGTGCCAGATGGGTCGTTGCCCTATTCGCAATCCCGGTTCGGCGCGGGTCGATCACGACGAGTTTCGCTCCGCCTTTGCGCACGGCCTGGTTGATGAGCGGCGGAAGGTGCGTGTTGGAAATGGTGGGATTCGCGCCCCACACGACGATGTATTTCGCGTGCACGATGTCGAGCGGATCGGTGCTCATGAGCCCGCCGAGCACGATCGACTTGGCCGCTCCCATCGGCGCCGCGCAGATCGTGTGGGTTACCTCGGCGAAACCCAGTTCCGCCGCCACCCGTGCACCGAACGCCGTATTGAGAACACCGGCGGATGAGTTGTAGAGGTAGGGCAACACGGAACCCGGTCCTCGTGAAGCAACGGCGTCTCGGATTCGGTCGACCACAAGCTGCATCACCTCGTCCCAACTCGCCGAACGAAACTCGCCGCGACCCTTCTCGCCCGTGCGGATCAGGGGGGTGAGAATCCGGTCCTGACCGTGAACTCGCTGGGCGTGGTGCTTCACCTTCTGGCAGATGAACCCGGCAGTAAGCGGATTCGCGGCCTCATCGACGGGGGTGGCGTCGACGCTCAGCAGCCGCCCCGACGAGACCATCACGGTTAGGGAGCACGAATCAGGGCAATCGAGCGGGCATGCCGTTCGGTGAGTGGTCACGGTCATGGGAGAAACGTTCCTCGCTGGAAATTGTGTCTGGATTTCGGCCGAGCGCCGCCAACGTTACGTCGTAGTTGTGCAGGTCCCGACTCCAGTTGAGCACCCAGCGGCGTGCGCTGGTCAAAGGTTCGGATGAATCTGATCGGTGAGCGGGTGAAACTATCCAAACGTCGGGCCCGTCGCCACGCAGAACCCGTTGAACGAGAAGTTGAGTGGAATACACGCAACTTTGCTACTGTTATTCATAGCAACGCAGTTAGAGGGCCAACCGATACTGCGTCAGAATTGTAGAAACCGGGCTCGTAGAGGGCCCCATCCCCCAGGAGTTCCAAACCATGGCTAAAGCAGTCGGCATCGACCTCGGCACCACCAACTCCGTCGTCAGCGTGATGGAGGCGGGCGAGCCCGTTGTTATTCCAAACTCTGAAGGCGCCCGTACGACACCTTCGATCGTCGGCTTTTCCAAGACCGGCGAGGTTCTCGTCGGTGAAGTGGCAAAGCGTCAGGCGATCACCAACCCCGATCGCACGATCCGTTCCGTGAAGCGCCATATGGGCACCAACTGGAGCGTAGACATCGACGGTAAGAAGTACAACGCGCAGGAAATCAGCGCTCGCACGCTCATGAAGCTGAAGCGTGACGCCGAGGCGTACCTGGGTGACACGGTCAACCAGGCCGTTATCACCGTGCCCGCGTACTTCGACGACGCGCAGCGCCAGGCCACCAAAGAGGCCGGCCAGATCGCCGGTCTCGAAGTGCTCCGCATCATCAACGAGCCAACCGCAGCAGCGCTTGCCTACGGTCTGGAAAAAGACGGCGACACCGACCAGACGATCCTCGTGTTCGACCTCGGCGGTGGCACGTTCGACGTGTCCGTCCTTGAAATCGGCGACGGCGTCTTCGAAGTGAAGTCGACGTCGGGCGATACCCACCTCGGCGGCGATGACTGGGATCAGGCGATCATCGACTGGCTCGTCAAGGAGTTCAAGAACACCGAAGGCGTAGACCTCGCGGCGGACAAGATGGCTACCCAGCGTCTCAAGGAAGCGGCCGAAAAGGCCAAGATCGAACTCAGCCAGGTCCAGCAGACGCAGATCAACCTGCCCTTCATCACCGCCACGAGCGAAGGCCCCAAGCACCTCGATGTGTCGCTCACGCGGGCCAAGTTCCAGGAGATGAGCGCGGGTCTGCTCGACCGGTGCAAAGGACCGTTCGAAGCCGCGATCAAAGACGCAGGCCTGACCAAGGCCCAGATCCACCACGTCGTGATGGTCGGTGGCTCGACCCGTATGCCGGCCGTGCAGGACCTGGTCCAGGGTATGACGGGCAAGGAACCGCACAAGGGCGTGAACCCCGACGAGGTCGTGGCCATCGGTGCCGCGGTCCAAGCCGGTGTGCTCAAAGGCGACGTCAAAGACGTTCTGCTCCTCGACGTCACCCCGTTGTCGCTCGGCATCGAGACCAAGGGTGGGGTCATGACCAAGCTCATCGAGCGCAACACTACGATTCCGACCCGCAAAACGGAGGTCTTCACGACCGCGGTCGACATGCAGCCGAGCGTGGAGATCCACGTTTTGCAGGGTGAGCGGGAGATGGCCCAGTACAACAAGACGCTCGGCAAGTTCCAGCTCGTCGACCTTCCGCCCGCTCCGCAGGGTGTACCTCAGATCGAGGTCACCTTCGACATCGATGCCAACGGCATCGTGCACGTGTCGGCGAAGGACCGGGCGACCAACAAAGAGCAGTCGATGACGATCACCGGTCAGTCGTCGCTGTCGAAAGATGACATCGCAGCCATGGTGAAAGACGCCGAAGCCCACGCTGAGGAAGACCGTCAGCGCCGAGCCGAAGCCGAAACCCGCAACAACGCTGATTCGCTCGTGTATCAAATTGAAAAGATGATCCGCGACAACGGCGACAACATCCCGAGCGACGAAAAGATCCGCCTGGAGGCGGCGCTTGCCGACCTGAAGACATCGATCGCCGGAACCGACCTTGAAGAGATCAAGCGCAATACGGAAAACCTTGCCACGGCGAGCCAGACTGCGTCTCAGAAGCTTTACGAGGCTGCGGCGGCAAAGAACGCCGCGGGCGGAGACAGCGGTCAGGGGCCGTCGGCGGGTTCGTCGGCCGGTAACGATGACGAGATCATCGACGCTGAAATCGTCGACGAGAAGTAGGGCTGATCATGTCGCAGGGCATGTCTGACACCCCTGACCCGTCCGAGAAACCCATCGAGGACGACGGGTCCACTACCGATATCGGTGCCGCCGAACTGGCCTCAATGGTCGGGCTCGACCCGGTCGACGGCGCCATGCACGCTCAGGTGGTGGCCGAGCGCGATGAGTACCTCGATGCGCTCCGCCGTCTCCAGGCCGACTTTGAGAACTATCGCAAGCGGATGCAGCGCGACAGCGATGCTGCGGCCGACAAAGCGGGCGAGAAACTCGTCAATCGGTTGCTTCCCGTACTCGACACGTTTGAGTTCGCACTTGCTCACGAGACCGATCCAGATGGCAGTCCAATAGCCAAGATGCACGAGTCGCTGCTCAGCGCGCTCGAAGGCGAAGGACTCGAACGCGTATCCCCGCTCGGCGAGCCGTTTGACCCCAACTCAGCGGAAGCAGTGATGCACGAACCCGGCGACGGAGGGGAGCCAACCGTGTCGGAAGTCCTCCGGGCCGGTTATATATGGAAAGGCCGCGTTGTCCGTGCGGCCATGGTGAAAGTGCGCGGTTAGCTCACGGCGTTCAAAGTATTTACGAAGGTGCACTGGTGCGCCGCATACCAGTTCGTAAGCGTACAGAGTAACTGAAAGAAGGAGGTGAGTCGGCATGACCCAGCCACAACGTGAATGGTTCGAAAAGGACTACTACAAGATTCTGGGCGTCAAAGAAGACGTGACAGAAAAAGATGTTACGCGCGCGTATCGTAAACTCGCCAAGGAGAATCATCCCGACTCCCATCCTGGTCGTGAGGAGAAATTCAAAGAGATCAGTGGCGCCTACGCCGTGCTTTCCGACGCGGAAAAGCGCAAAAGCTACGACGAGGTCCGCAAGATGGGTCCCGGCGCCGGCGGTTTCGGTGGCGGGAGCGGGGGAGGCGGGTTCTCCGGTTTCGGTGGAGGTGCCGACCTCGGTGACCTCCTCGGTGGACTTTTCGGTGGGCGGAACAAAGGCCAGGCCCGTAGCGGTCAGGGCCCGAGGCGGGGCGACGATCTCGAATCGACGCTGAACCTCTCGTTCGAAGAAGCCGTATCAGGCGTCACCACGACGATTACGCTCGTCAGCGACGCGCCATGCGCTACCTGCAACGCGACCGGCGCGGCGCCAGGATCTACGCCGGTCGTGTGCTCGAGTTGCGGGGGCAAGGGCGTGATCGATTCGAATCAGGGATTCTTCAGCTTCAGCCAGCCGTGTCAGGCGTGTGGTGGGAATGGTATGAGGGTCGAAAGACCGTGCCCGGTCTGCCGAGGTAGTGGCACGGAGCGTAAGCCGCGGAACGTGAAGGTCCGGATTCCGGCTGGCGTCGACGACGGTCAACGGATCCGGTTGAAGAACCGCGGTGGGACGGGCCGCAACGGTGGCGCCCCGGGCGATCTTTACGTGGTCGTCCGCGTTTCCGGCCACTCGATGTTCGGTCGTCGCGGTTCTGACCTCACGCTGACGGTTCCGATCACCCTGGTTGAGGCCGTGCTCGGCTCGACGATCCGGGTTCCGACGCTCGATGTTCCCGTGTCACTCAAGGTTCCCGCCGGGACGAAGTCCGGACGGGTTCTGCGAGTGCGCGGCAAGGGGGCCTCCACGTCCGGGGCTGAGGGTGACCTCCTGGTTACGCTCGATGTCGTGATTCCGGGTCAACTCAACGACGAAGAACGTACGCTCTTCGAGCAGTTGGCCGCCCTACCTGCAATGGTGAATCCCCGGGCTCACCTCGGGGTGAGCTGACGATGTGGCAGCTACTTCCAGTGGTGGCTGCTTCTTGGTGCAGTTGCTGAAGAGTTCCTGTCGGAGGTGATTTCGATGTCCTATGACGACGACGCAAGCCGGGTGCACGCATCGCACGCTGTGTTTGTCATTTCCGTGGCGGCTGAGTTGGCCGGTATGCACCCACAAACGCTCCGGATCTATGAACGCAAAGGCCTCGTGGAACCGTCGCGAACGGGCGGTGGCAGCCGTCGGTACTCCCAGCACGACATTGCCCGCCTGCACCGCATCGCCGAGTTGACCAACGCCGGGTTGAACCTCGAAGGGGTTCGGCAGGTGATGGCCCTCGAGGACGAGGTGGTCTCGTTGCGGTCACAGCTGAGTAAGGTTCAAGCCCAGCTTCACCAAGCCGTCGAGGCGACCCACCGCCAGTACCGGCGAGATCTGGTCCCATTGTCCAACCTTCCCGCGATCCGCCCGGACGTCTCGCGTCCACGCTGACGTATCCACGCTGACGCGGCCCGATGGCAGGGCCCGACAGGTCGAAGGTCCCAACGTTGGTGGAACCTTCAAACTTGGGAATATCGCCAGTAGAAAACTTGATGTTGCTAGTAGCAAGTTTCATCGGCCTCATATGGCTGCCCGAGAAAGGTGCGCACAATGGCGCTCGATCCAAACAAGTGGACCCTCAAGACCCAGGAAGCTTTCAACAACGCCGTCGGCTCGGCACGCGGCTACGCCAACCCGGAGGTCACACCTGACCATCTACTGGCGGCCTTACTCGGCCAGCCGGACAGTATCGTGCTTCCGCTGCTCACCAAGGTCGGTCTCGCCCCGGCGGCGCTCAAACGCGAGGTCGACGAAAAGATCGCCAAGCTACCCAAAGCCCATGGAGGCGAGTCGACCGTCGGCCGACCCCTCCGGGATCTGCTCGACCGGGCCGACGCCGAGCGGGTGTCGCTGGGCGATGAATACCTGTCGATAGAGCATCTCCTGCTCGCGATGACTGAACGGTTGATGTGAGTCGCGACGACCTCCTGCTCGGGCTCCAGTCGATCCGTGGGAGCCAGCGCATCACGAGCCAGTCTCCCGAAGACACATTCCAAGCTCTGGAGAAATATGGCCGCGATCTCACCGCTGATGCCCGCAAGGGCAAGCTTGACCCGGTGATCGGACGCGACGAGGAGATTCGCCGCACGATCCAGGTGCTCGCCCGTCGGACCAAGAACAATCCGGTCCTCATCGGCGAACCCGGTGTGGGTAAGACCGCGATCGTTGAAGGACTCGCCCGTCGAATCGTCGACGGCGACGTGCCGGAAAGTCTCAAGAACCGACGCCTCATTTCCCTCGATCTTTCGTCGATGCTCGCGGGCGCGAAGTATCGCGGTGAGTTCGAAGAACGCCTTAAGGCGGTACTCAAAGAGATCACGGATGCCCAGGGTGAAGTGATCACGTTCATAGACGAACTGCACACGATCGTCGGAGCCGGTGCAACCGGTGAGGGTGCCATGGATGCCAGCAACATGATCAAACCGATGCTGGCCCGCGGCGAGTTGCGGATGATCGGCGCCACGACACTCGACGAGTTCCGTAAACACATTGAAAAGGACCCCGCACTGGAGCGCCGCTTCCAGCAGGTTTACGTAGGCGAGCCATCGGTTGAATCAACGATTGCGATCCTGCGAGGTCTCAAGGAGCGATACGAAGTACACCACGGCGTGCGTATCCAAGACAGTGCGCTGGTGGCTGCGGCGATGCTGAGCGACCGCTACATCACCTCGCGCTTCCTCCCCGACAAGGCCATCGACCTCATTGACGAAGCGGCCTCCCGTCTGCGAATCGAGATCGACTCGATGCCGACGGAGATCGACGTTGTCGAACGTCGGCAGCGCCAGTTGGAGATCGAGCGGGTCGCGCTGGCCAAGGAAACCGATGATGCGTCGATCGAGCGGCTCGAAGTCCTCGACTGCGAATTGGCTGATCTTCGAGAGAAGTCCGATGCGATGAAAGGTCACTGGGAACAGGAGAAAGGCGCTATCAAGGTGATTCGGACCCTGAAAGAGGAGCTTGAAACACTCAACTCACAAGTCGAGCGCGAAGAGAACCTTGAGAAGGCCGCCGAGATCCGTTATGGCCGGATTCCGGAACTCGAGCGCCAAGTGGCCCGGGCCACAGCTGCGCTCGACGAGGTCCAGTCCGACGGGCAGCGCATGCTGAAGGAGGAAGTCGACGCGGAAGATATCGCAGAAGTGGTCGGCAAGGCCACGGGTATCCCGGTCACCCGACTGCTCGAAGGCGAGACCAGCAAGCTGGTTCGGATGGAAGACGTGCTCCACGAGCGGGTCATCGGGCAGGAGGTCGCGGTTGAGGCCGTCGCCAACGCAATCCGCCGTTCCCGTGCCGGGCTGTCCGACCCGAACCGTCCGATTGGTTCGTTCCTGTTCCTGGGCCCGACCGGTGTCGGTAAGACCGAGTTGGCCCGTTCGCTCGCGCAGTTCCTGTTCGATGACGAGCGTTCAATGGTCCGGATCGACATGAGCGAATACATGGAGAAGCACTCCGTGTCGCGTCTGATCGGGGCCCCTCCCGGCTACGTCGGTTATGACGAGGGCGGTCAGCTGACCGAGGCGGTTCGTCGTCGCCCCTACGCTGTCGTTCTACTTGATGAGGTCGAAAAGGCCCACCCCGACGTGTTCAACGTGCTGTTGCAGTTGCTTGACGACGGTCGGCTGACCGATGGTCAGGGGCGCACGGTCGACTTCACCAACGTCGTTCTGATCATGACCTCGAATATCCCGGGCGAACCCTCAGCGTTCTTCCGCCCGGAATTCATCAACCGCATCGACGAGATCATCCGATTCCGCTCGCTCAGTCGAGAGGATCTGCTCCCGATCGTCGATGTCCAACTGGAACACCTCCGGTCGCGCCTCACCGCCCGTCGACTCGGCCTTGAGGTCAGCCCCACTGCCAAGGCGTGGCTTGTGGAACACGGCTATGACCCGGTCTTCGGGGCTCGGCCGCTCAAGCGGCTCATACAAAAAGAGATCGGTGATCCGTTGGCCCGTGCGCTCCTCGGAGGTGGTTACCTGGAAGGCATGACGGTCCGGGTCGATACCGCCACCAGCGCTCCGACCAGCGCCGACTCGAGTGACGGCACCGAGCGCCTCGTTCTCGTCTGATCGGCTGAACCGGGTCTGACCGGTCCGGTCGACCGGAAAGTCCCACCGGCGTTGGCCATCTAGCTAGCTAGCCGCGGGGTTTCGGCAACAGTTGCGGGGTGCGGGTGACCTGTTCACCGGTACCCTGCTACTGCTTTTGCGAAGCGGCCGCCACCGACGATGCTCTCGAGGGAGCGAATCGGGCGCAGCGCCTATGGTTGCGGTGAAATCCCCAATCTCGTGAGTTATTTGAACTATTTATCACTCGTGAAGGTCGATTCACTTGTGCTGCTACTCTTTGTGGTCAATTATGAAGATGCGTTCGCAAACCGCGTGCATTCGACTACTTCTCACAAGGCAACGGCAGATGGCGACTTATATGGAAACAACGAACCCCGGTGTGCTCCCCACGAGACAAGGTGTGTCCCGCTACCAACAAAAGCGCAGGCGATCAATCGGTGCCTTGGCCGCCGGTGTCTCCCTGGCCACCGTACTGACGCTGGGATCGGGCCTCAGCGGCGTTCTGCCAGGTCTGAGCGCCAAGGCCCGCGCTGCCACCACATTGACGGGTCTGGTCTACCTTGACCTGAACCAAAACGGCGTGCAGGACCTGACCGCGGATCCCGGTACCAACGAGCCGGGATTTGCCAACGTCAATGTGACCGCGTTCGACAGCAACGGTGCAGTCGCCGGAGCGGCAACCACGCTCGCAAACGGAACCTGGCAAATTGTCACCGATAACGTGGGCCCGTTCCGCGTTGAATTCTCGAACTTCGTGTCGACCAAGATCGCGTCGGGTAACCGGCTCGGTGGAACGTCGGTGCAGTTCCCGACTGGCGGAGACCCCATCAAGTTCACCCTGTTCGGCAAGGTCAACGGCCTTGGCGAGCTCAACGAGCTGCTGTACGAGACGTTGGAAATCGGCAACCGGGTCTGGCGCGACACCAATGCGAACGGCGTGCAGGATCCCGGGGAGGCCGGTATCCCCGGTGTGCTGGTTAACCTCGTGGACGAAGGCGGCGATCCAGCGGTCAACCTCAGCACGAACCAGGTGTTGCCCGGTGTTGTGACCAACGCCGACGGCGAGTACTACTTCACCAACGTTGGTGGACCGCGTACATACCGGGTCGTCATCGACGCCTCCCAGCCTGCGCTCACCGGGCTCACCCTGACAACGCAGTTCGCGACCGCAAACAGTGGAAACGTGTTGAACGACTCCAACGGCTTTTATGTCGTGGCCGGTTCGACCGAGACCAACCTGGGCTCGAAGCCCATAGCCGTCGGCAGCATCGTGGCCGTGGCGGCCACGGTTGGGCCCGGCCAGAACGACTATTCGTTCGATTTCGGGTTCGTGTCTCCGGTCGCTTCGACCACGACCACTGCGGCGCCGACAACAACTACGACGACGCCATGGGACGCTACGACAACTACTACGACGACTCCATGGGGGACGACTACGACGACTCCATGGGGGACGACTACGACGACTCCGGCGGAGACGACTACAACGACCGGTGCGACGACGACCTCTACCACTCCTGAGACGACGACCACTACCACTCCAGCGGAGACGACGACGACTCCCTCCACCACCTCGACAACGGCCCCAACGACCACGACAACTCCCGCACCGGCCACGACCACTACTACTGCCGTCAAAACGACCAAGCTTGCAGAC
>JANMZO010000473.1:0-9094 GCA_031383405.1 Acidimicrobiia bacterium
GGGTTAGGGGTTGAACGTCGATGCGGATGGGTGTGGCGGTGTGGCCGTGGTGGTTGAGTTTTTTGATGGTTTCTTGGAGTCGGGCTTGGGCGAGGGTGTAGGCGATGGTTGGGGTGGTTTTGATGTCGATGGTGATGGTGATGCGGGTGGTGTGGTGGTTGGTGGTGTGCATGTCAGTTGCGGGTGAGTTCGTTGGCGGCTTTGCGGGCGTCGGTGTCGTCGACGAGGTGGTGGCCGGCGGTGGCGGCGGCGATGAGGGCGGCGGTGGCGGCGTTGTTGAGTTGTCGGGGTAGGCCGTTCGCGGCTCGGTGGAGTCGGGCGATGGCGTCGTCGGCGAAGAGTGGTTCTTCGCGGCCGGCGATGGTGAGGTGGTGTTTGAGGTAGCCGGCGGTGTCGGCGAGGTCCATGGGTTTGAGTTGGTAGCGGGTGGCGATTCGTTGGTCGAGGGCGGCGAAGGTGCCCATGCGGAGTTGTCGGGCGAGGGTGGGTTGTCCGACGAGGATTCCGGCGAATGGGCTGGTGGAGTCCATGTCGGCGTTGGTGAGTAGGCGTAGTTCTTCGAGTTGTTGGGGGGTGAGGAGGTGGGCTTCGTCGATGATGATTACGGGTCGGCGGTGTCGTTCGGCGGTTTCGGCGGCGAGGAGTCCGGCGGCTTGGGCCATGACTTCGGCTTTGTGGAATCGGGGGTGGGCGCCGAGCGCGGACACGATGGTGACGTAGAGCCCGCGGGTTCCGAATGCGGGGTTCGGGATGTAGATGACGTGGTGGCGGGTGGGGTCGAGGGCTGCGACGGCGGCGCGAACGGCGACGGTTTTGCCGGCGCCGACGTCGCCGGTGATGACGCCCAGGGCGTTCTCTTGGATGCAGAAGCTGATTCGGGCGACGGCTTCGTCGTGGCCGTCACGGGCGAAGAACTGGTTCGGGGCGATGGTTTTGGTGAACGGGGTTCGGGTGAGACCGAAGTGTTTGACCCACGGGGCGAGACTCATCGTGCGGCCTCGGTTGGATTGGTGTGGGGGTCGTTGAAGAGCGGCACGTTCATGAGTGGTGCGTGGCGGTAGTGGATGGTGCCGATCGTGTCGTTCTCGTGAGCGGCTTGAACGTTGCCGAGGTAGTCGATCCCGGTCGGTTCGGGCACGGGCCGGACGGCTTGTGGGACGGCTTTCGCGACGTGGCGGCCGATCTTGAACGGGGTTGCGACACCGGCGGGTCGGCCCTCGTGGTAGACGTCGAGACGTGTGAGGTTTTCCGGGTCGAAGCGCACCTCGACCCGACGTCCGACAAGCGCGGCGTCGACGGCGTAGTTGTTTCCTTCCATCTGGATCGTCGCGGTTTTCGTGACTTTGCGGGTGACGGCCCAACGGAACGCGTCGACGAGGCGGGCCTGGTCGGGGTGTCGGGGCGGTCCGCCGGCCTGCCACCGATCGATGGGGCGCTGCTTGGTTTCGGCGTGGACACGGACGTTGCAGACCTGCACGGCCCACGCGTCGAACCGGTCGTTCAGCTCGGCGAGGCTGACGATGCCTTGATGGGTGGCTTCGTTCAGGAACCGGTCGCGGATGAAACGGTTCAGTCGTTCTTGTTTCCCTCGGCCCTGGGGCGCGTAGGGCCGCGAGTGCACGAGCCGGATCCCGAGAATCGCGCACGTGCGAGCCAGCGCGGCGTTTGAGAACGGGGCGCCGTTATCGGCGTATAGGACCTCTGGGGTCCCGCAGCGCACGATCGCTTGACGCAGCACGTCTTGGCCGGCACGGGCATTCTCGACCGGATGGAACCGGCCGTGCACGAGGAGGCGGGAGTGGTCATCGACGATCAGGAACAAGCGGGCCCGAACCGAAACCGGGACTTGCGGGTAAGGGACGAACGGGCCGACGAGCACGTCGGTGATCCACCGGGTGTTCGGGGCTTCGGCCTCGAACCGGCCGAACACCTTCGGTTCCGCAGCGAGCGCTTCGCGATGCAACCCGCGGCGGCGAAGTTGGGCACGGATAGTGCGTTCCGCGATCCGCACCCCGTGGCGGTGCCACACCATGTCAGCGATCTGCGCCGCGGACCGTGTCGGCAACTCGATCCGCAACGCGGCGACAACATCCGCAAGCTCGGGATGCGAACGGACGGTGCCAGTATCGGACCGCTTCGATGGTGTCAGCCCGGCCAGACCCTCACGCCGCCACGCCCGAATCCAACGATCAACAGTTCCACGCGAGTACGACCGTTCACCACCATCGGGATGAACATGTGTGCGCATAGCAATCATGCGCACGACATGACCTCGTTCCGCCGGGACCAACCGGTCCGGGAGTGCTTCGGCGATCACTGCGTATCGGTGCAACGCCACCGTGTCAGCGTCCATATCGGGACCAGGCATTCGTGTTCTCCTCGGGTCAAGACCCCGCAAATGGGATCGGAGGAATGAAACGACGATTGCCGAACACGCGCCACGGCGGATCCGTGTTGGACCTGATCAACATCCCGCCGGTCACCAACGACACGAACGCCCACACCCCAGGCGTCAAAACCTCATGACGCACCACCGCAGCCCTATGCGCACACACAATCGCGACGATCGTGGCCGCCGTCACCGACACCGGCCAACGAAACGGCACGTCACCACCCAACTCGATCGTCAACGCCGCGAAACCCGACAACATCACCCCCGCCCGATCACGGAACCGTCGAACCCACCCGCGAACCGTCGTAAACGGAACATCAACCTCGGCCGCGACCCGACCCAACGTCCGCCCAGACGCCACCGCAGCAAGCACACTGCCGATCGTGTCGACCACATTCAGACGACCAACCAGCAGAAACGACGGAACCAACGCATGCGACACCCCGCACGGCGAGCACCGCGCCCGAACCAGCCACACCCGCAAATCACGACACCCGACCCGGACCGTCCGCTCATACCCAGACCAAAACCCCATCCGCCCGCCACACGACGGACACGACAGGCGCGGCGCGACCACACCACGGCCAGCAGCCGCGTACACATCGACAGAAACAGGACACGGCCATACGATGGCCACGGGTGATACGACACCCTTCCGGACCCCTCCCCGCCGAGCGTCAACTCGACGAACCGGGAGGGGTCCCTCGCGTTCAGGAACCCGCCATCCTCACCCAGCCACCAACGCGTCGCCAAACACCACCACCGAAACCACCCGCCACACGATCACACAGTCAAGCCGCCAACACGCCCCGACCCCGCTTCGCGCGCCCACACCTCGCGACACCGAAACCCATTTTCGTCTCAGAGGCAGTGTTCGCCTCCCTGCGAGACGCTCGGCGAGGTAGGCCCCATGAGACCTCTGCGAAATCTCGTAGAGCGCGCAGGGCTGTGACCTGGGGAAATGGGTTTGCGTTTCTGAGATTCGTTTGAATGGTGGTTTCTGGTGATGCTCTACCAAAGGTGCTGGGTTCCCGTTCCCTGGGTGCTTGCACTCTTGTGTCGTATCTAATCGCTGTGGTTAGTATTGGTACATGTCAGAAATCGATGGAGATGGTCCAACCGGTCCTCGCGATTTGGCTGACTGGTTGCTGGCGCGTGGCCGACACTGGGTTACGTCGTCCGAGGTTGCGGGGCTTCTCGGCGTACCAGTTGCGCATGTCGCGCCGTTGTTGGCTCGGTGGATTCGGAAGGGTTTGTTGTTCAGCCCAACGAAGGGAGCCTATGTGCCGATTCCGCCGCAGTATCGAGCGTGGGGAACTTTGCCTGGGTTGGAGTTCATCGATGCAATGATGCGCCACTTAAAGCACGAATACTACGTGTGCTTATTGTCGGCGGCCGAGATTCATGGATTCGCCCATCAGCGTCCACAGACGTTTCAGGTCATGACAAACGCTCGACTTCGCGACCGGTCGTTCGGTCGGGTGCACATGTCGTTCGTGTACTCGTCGTCGATCTCGTCGCGATCAATCACTGTGCGAAACACCCCGACAGGCGTGGTGCGTGTTTCGTCGTTGGAGTGCACGATTCTCGATCTGGTCTCGATGCCGCTGCGTAGTGGGGGGCTCTCGAATGTCGCCACGATCATGAGCGAGATCATTGATGACGAACGTGTCGATACCAAGTTGTTACGTGAAGCAGCCACCGGGTACCCGGCGTCGGTTGTCGCAAGAATGGGTTGGCTGGTTGAACTTGCGGCCGAACACGTTGAAAGGGCCGTGGACGTTGACGGACTACGTTCGCTCGTCGCCGCTCGTGTTTCGCCGACGCTGCTTGACAGCGCAGGTCCGCGTACGGGCGCGCTTGATGAACGGTGGAATGTCATCGTGAATACGACGGTCGAGATCGAAACATGATTCCGCAGCCTGCGATTGTCGAATGGGGCCGAACAGCATCGTGGCCGAGCGATGATCAGATCGAACAGGACTTGCTGCTAAGTCGCCTGATTGTCGAGATCGCGAATGACGCATACCTGGCTGAGGAGCTTGTGTTTCGCGGCGGCACCTGTCTCCACAAGCTTCGCCTCGCGACTCCACGCCGCTATAGCGAGGACCTCGACTATGTCCGGCGAAGTGGAGGCGGTATCTCCGACATCACTCGATCGTTGACCGCGATCGGCACCCGTTTAGGATTCGACGTACGAACAAAGATCGGCCAGCACCCGAAGGTCTTCTTTCGTGCGCCGTTCGAGTCTGGTTCGGTGATAATGAAGGTGAAGGTCGAGATGAACACCTTCGAACGTTCGCCCGCTCGCCAGTACGAACACGTTCGCTACGACGTCAACTCGTCCTGGTTTCGTGGAGGCGCGGACGTGGCGACATTCGCGCTACCGGAACTCGTTGCGACGAAAATCCGAGCACTGTTTCAACGATCGAAAGGGCGGGACCTGTTCGACCTGTGGCTCGCTCTCACTGTGCTCGACGTCGACCCAGAAAAGATGCTTGCGTGCTTCCAACCGTACCGACCCGACGGCATCACCGCCGCTCGGGCTCAACAGAACCTTCGCTTGAAACTCGCCGACGCGAACTTCCGCGCCGACCTCCTACCACTCGTTACGGAATGGCCGACCGACTATGACATCAACGAAGCAGGAGAACTCATCATCGCCACGCTCCTCTCGAAACTCTGACGCCCATGTCACCACAAACCGAGGACGTCGCGTCGCGACAGGGGCCGAGCAGGCACACTTCAAGAACGATCCTCACGGTGCGCGTACGGGTCATTCAGTGGTACGGGACGCCGGCGGCGATGTCTGCTGCGGTGATGGCTGCGACGCCGTCGAGGCGGGCTTGCCGGTGTCGTGGGTGCGCGAACGCGTCGGCTGCGCGGACTCGGCGATGCGAATCTGCGAAGTGGGCCGCAATCTTTCCCTTGTTGACTACTACGCTCACACGGTCCCGTCGGGCGACGCGCACTCCGCTGACGTCTTGCGGTCGATTATCGACAACGCCCGAGGGGCAGCATGAAACGTGTGGCCCCTTTTCGCAAAGCGAGGTGTCAGGGTAGCCTGACGCTGTGAGTGCTGTTCTTGGTAAGTTGCCGACTGATCCGTTGGAAGCGTTGCGTGAGCTGACGCGGACTGACGTTGAGTTGGGCGAGCTTCGGCGACAGTTCGTCGCCAAGGCTCGCACCGCAGGGGTGTCGTGGGATCAGATCGGGGAGTCGCTCGGCATGACACGTCAGTCGGCGTGGGAGTACTTCTCTCGGCCCGTACGTGAATCGATGGCTGCACGTGCTGCGACTGCTTCGTTGGACGAAGACGAGGTGTTGCGGCTGGCGGTCGAGGAAACACGGGAGGTGCGACGACGGCGTGCCCGCTGATCCAGTTCGCGTCGTTATCGACGCGAACGTGTTCGTTTCAGCCGCGATCGGTCGCAGACCGTCAACGCGATTGATCGACCAGTGGATGTCGGGCCAAGCTTCGTTCGAACTGATTGTGTGTCCGAGATTGATCGGCGAGATCAGCGACGTCTTCGACCGTCCGCGTCTGCGTAAACGAATCAGCGACGAGTACGCTCGCGAGTCGTCGCAACGATCTCGGCTCTTCCGAACCAAGTACCTGACCCTTCGGAGATTGCTGTTGCGACTCGTGATGCCGACGATGACTACCTGTTGCGTAGGCACGAGAAAATGATGCTGTGTGGATTGTCACCGGCGACGACGACCTCCTCGACTGGGGGGGAGCAGCGCCCTCCGACAATTGCGCCTCGGCGTTCGAGCAATGGCTGATCGAACGGCCTTGAACTCGCTCTGGACCGGTCCGCCTCGATTCGGACCGATAGTAAGCGCGCGTACGTAGACCGCTCTACGAACTGGGTGGACTGGGGCGTATTTGCTGGACAAAACGTGGACGCAGGAGCACGTAACCGCAGGTCGTGGACTGTATGGACACTTAGCATCACCTTGCCAAGGTGAGGGTCGCGGGTTCGAATCCCGTCTTCCGCTCCAAGCGTTTACGCAGCTCAGGCACCCTTTCGAGGGTGCCTGTTTGCTTTCTGGCCATGGTAGACCGGGCATTTTACCTACAGACGACACTGTTCCTGACCGGCGGAAATGGGTTTCGGTGCGAAACGGGGGCTCGAAGGTGATGCTCTACCAATCGCCGACTTTGGTTAATGTCGAGTCCAAAATGGCGTGCCAAACCCCTCGGTTGCTAAGCGCGCGTACGTAGACCGCTCTACCATTTTTGACGGTCCGAAGATCCGAGACGACAGGGGCGTGTTCAGCCTTGGAGCAATTGGCTGTGGAATTGGTCAACGGCAGTCACTGCATCGGCCCGCAGGGTCGTGGAGTCGAGTTCGGGGTGGTCGAGGATCATTTGGTCGGTGTATGCGTTCGGACCTTGAGATTCGGGGTGGCCAAAGTTGTCGCGGAGGTCGTCAAGTGCGGTGCGGATCGGGCCGACGAGTTCGGACCCGAAGATCGCAAGAACCCGATTCGCGGCGGCCTTTACTCCGCCTTCGTCATTGTGGAGGAGCACGAACGCGATGTCATACCAGTCCTTCGGCTTGCGCCGCGAATGAGCAGCGGCGGCCTTCGCAAGCAGAAACCCTGCGAGCCCGGTGATGTTGACTTCGACGAGGTGTTGGGTGTCGCCGATGCGTGCAAGGAGTTCGTGGATCTCGATGTCTCGTGTCGCAAATCCAGTTCCACGAAGGTTCGCTGCACCGAGGTTGTCGCACTCGTTGAACACGATCGTTGACGGCGCGGGTTGGTCGTCGAGATCGGCGAGGAGTTCGAACTTTACGACCGTCTTGGTTTGGGTTGTGTCGGCAACCCATCTCCAGACCAGGTCAGCGTCGGGTTGAAACTCGGCGTTTCGAAGGGCGTTTTCAAGTTTGCGAGTATTGACCGCGCCGCATGCGATTTCAAGGTTGACCTGGACATCGACGTCTGTTGTGCCTGCGTGGCTGTATCCGCTTTCGGCGCAGAGGAGTTCGGGAACAAGTCCTCCGATAACGACGAATTCGGGACGTGCGCCGTAGTGATGCACGACCCGTACGAGGGCCGCTTCCGCTGCCGCGCGGGCGGCACGTGATCGGCTGGGTTCATCGGGCATGGGAGACCTCTCGGAGATGTTCGGCTGCTTCTTCTCCGCGGACGCCGGCACCGCGGACGTCGACATAAACCCGTGGCCACGGCGCAACTCGAATGTCTTCGACGATCGTGGATAGGTGGTGCACGGACGTTGTCGGGAAGGGTCGCAAAGTGAGGCGCCCTCCATCGATTGGCTTCAGACCGACACGCGCTGCAGTCGCTGCCAGCGCGGGGATAGTTGTCTCGTTGACGTAGATGGTGGCCGTGGTGACGTTGGTAACCAGTGGTGCGATGAGCGCTGCAGCAACAGCTCCAGTAGTTGCCCAATCGATGCCGAGATCGTCGAATTGTCGACCGAGGTCGCGTGTGCAGCTGATCGAGTCTCGCCATGTCACACCCACAGCGATCCATTCGGGCGGGTTCAATTTTGGTGCGGCAGCAGCGTACGCGTTGAGGAGCGCGTCGGGATCGGCGACGCGTCGCGCAGAACCACGCCCACGCGACGCGTCGGAGCGGAGGAGACCAAGATCGGTCAACGTTCGTAGTGCGTTCGTGCAGCTGCCCGTTGAAAGGTGGGTTGCCTGTTGCATTTCGGAGACGGTGGCCGGCGTTTTGAGCAGGAGGGCTTCGGTCACAGCGACGACGGACGGTGTCCAACGTGGATCACGAGGCGATGGCGAGTTCACAGACCCGGAGCGTGACACCAGAATCGATCCGATTGCGATTTCGGCGTTGCCGAGTTCGTCGACCCAGCCAATCCCGGCCGCGTCAAGCGCGAGGCGCGCCCCGGGAGACATGCGTCGCGCCGCGACGATGTCGGGCTTTTCTCTGGTGTCGCCAATGACGCCTTCGATGTCACGCCGCCACCCCTCGCCACCCCACACCAGACGGAGTCGTCGACCCGCCACCTTGACTGACAGAGTCGGGCCGAGCGACCGAAGGACGACGAGATGAATCGATGCGGGTAGCACGGTACGAAGCGCTGTCTGGGCACGGCCCGCGCCGGAGTCCGGAATTGTTCGAACGGTCGACATGAATACCTCAACCGAAGACCATACCTCACTGTGCCACTGAAGTATCTACGAGAACGACGGTCCAAGTGGGGGCGTCGACGGAACGCGCACGCCGCACGACTGCGAGCCTCTCTCGCCATCACAGCAAGGTCGTGGCGAACGCAAATGGTAAGCGCGCGTACGTAGACCGCTCTACGAACTGCCTGGACTGGGGCGTATTTGGTGGACAAAACGTGGCCGCAGACGTGCGTAGCCGCAGGTCACGGACTGTATGGACACCTAGCATCACCTTTTTTTGCCAAGGTGAGGGTCGCGGGTTCGAATCCCGTCTTCCGCTCCAAGAAGATGATCATGAGCAGCTGATTCGCCGGGTCGGCGAGATGATCTGCGGCCGGAGCTGCCCATCATGCCCATCAACTTGGGCATCGGTGTGTCCGAACTCTGTCGCATGCAGGGGTTCGATGCGGTTCACGACTCCGGGTTGTTGACGAATGCGGTCAGTCGAATTGCTGTGTTGACGCGTCGTGTCGAAGCAGCCGGGATGACGGTGACGTACACCGATCGGACATTGGCGGCCCGTCATCATCAACACGAG
>JANMZO010000052.1:0-5838 GCA_031383405.1 Acidimicrobiia bacterium
CGAACCCGACGAGATACTCGTCGCCCCAATCACCGATCCGGCCTGGACACCCCTCTTCCTGAGCGCCGCCGCTGTGGTGGTCGAGGTCGGCGCACAGCAAAGCCACGCGGCCATCGTCGCCCGCGAGTTGGGCATCCCCGCAGTCGTCAGCGTCACCGGCGCAACCCGCTTGATCCCCGACGGCACCTGGCTACGAGTCGACGCCAATAGAGGAGAAATTCACATCGACCGATCCCGCTGATGCCAGCAGTTCTGCGCCGGGCCCGGTCCGCCAAACTGCCTTGCAGGTCATGTCGCACCATGGCACGATCATGAGCCGCTGGAACAACCAGAGTCAGATCCGGTTGCGTATCGAACCGTGTGGGAGATTGGCCACCTCCACAGGCTCGGGTGCTGGGAATTCGAACTCGTGGTGCGGTGATCGAATCAGACCACGTGCAGAAGGGTGATCATTCCGAGTTTCACGTGTGGGACCGCTTTCGGGTCCTTTGGATTGCCGTGGTCGTCCGTGCCGCCTTTGGGGATGTAGCACACGATGGCGTAGTCGCCGGGGGCGAGCGGGGCGGCGAACGTGATGTCGCTTGTCTGGCCCGGTTCGGCGTAGCTGATGTGGTTCACTTGGTAGCCGGCCGGGATCGGCTTGAGTTCGTGTCCGTCGACGTTTTCGAGGGCCGTCTTGGCCTGCGCCAGCGTTACGCCTGATGGGGTCTTGAAGAACGTGATCTCGTGCGCCTCAGTCGTCTTGTTGACGAAGTGGAACGCGAGGTTGCCTTTGGCGGTCGTCTTGTTGAGGCTGAAGGCGTAGTTGAGGGCGGTGACCTGCACGATGTCGGTCCCGGCTGGTGGTGGCGGGCTGCCTTTGAACTCGAATCCGTTGATCAGCCACTTGCCGTTCTGTTTCAGTCCCTTGAACGAGATGAGGTAGACGGGCCGAGCGAAGGTGCTGGCGCCGAGCGTGACTTGAATGTCGACCGTCGCGGTTTTCGCGGTGATGACCGGTGTGCCGTAGTTCAGCACCGTCGCCGGGTCGGCGCCGAAGTTGTCGCTCTTGCCGGCCGCGACGTCGCTGCGCGAGCCGACGTCGAACTCCGATAGTCCCTTGTCGGTCCATAGCTTTAGGAACGTCTTGGCATCCTTGGCATCCTGGGCCTTGGCGCTGGCCTTCACAACGTTCAGGAATGAGGCGGCGTCGGCCGCGGTACTACTGCTCGTTGTGGCAGCCATCGCGTAACCGCTGAACGTACTTGCGGTCAGGATGCTCATGACGACGACCGGTCGAATTCTCATCGCGATAACCCCCGAAGGATCGGGCCAGCGCACCTAGTGGTGCACGACTGCCGGTGTTGGTTCTACCACAGCCACGCGAGTGGTGCTCGGGCCTCATGGTCGAGTTGTAACGGAAGGCCCACCCGCACACGCCCGTCGATCCTGCATTCGTCCTGCATGCCTTCGTCATGACTCTGGTGGCCAAGCACCCCGAAGGCGCTGAAAGTTTCATCACCGTCGTCGGTCTGACGGTCGGCCTCGCCGTGATCCTGGTGGCTGCAACGATGACGGGAAGACAGTCCCATCTCGCCCGCTGGGTCGGCATCGCAGCCGTGGCTGTGTGGGTCGCCGCGACGGGGTACTCCGTTCCCGCCCGGCTTGCCATCCACGACGACGCGGCCCGGGCCGGGGAGGCGGTCATCGAACTCCGCGATAACTTGGCGGCGCTACCGGTCATCGCCATTCCGAGCCGAGGGACCGTCGTGCTCCACAATGCTGACGACAGTCCTCTGTTCGTCGACGCCGGCACGGCCGGCATCCACGTCTACCTGCCGCCTCACTACCGCCGCCGCGTACGCGCCTCCGCCGCCATGGGCAGTAGCAGCTACACGGTCGACGGACCAGACGCACGTGTGAAGGGAACCATCATCGTGTCGTGACGCTTCCGCTCGGCGTCGTCCCAACGCCTTCCCAGTCACGCGTCGAATCTCGTTCACCAACTCTTCCGTGACCCGCTGTTCTGCACGTGCCGCGATCTCGACCAACATCGATTCCAAACTCACGTTCCCGGGGCGCCCGTTTCACGAGTCCAAGCAGCGAGTCCAAGCAGCTAGTCCTGGCCGCGAACATCGTCAACGGCGGTGCTCATCGGGCCGAAGTGTGCGCCTCTTGCGGGGGCCTCGATACGTGCGAGCGCCGTCGAAACCGGGCGTCACTATGCGAGCTGCAATGGGGCCCGGTACAACGACACGACCGGGTTGCAGCAGTAGATTCGAAAAGGTGATGGACAACCAAAAAAATGGGGAAGCGGTGTCGACAGGTCCAAGAGATCTCAATCAGCAATTCGTCTCTTCTTTACCTGATGACGGTCCCGTTGTGATGGTCAACCTCGTTCGGTTCCGCGAGTATTCGCTTGATGGAGACGGGAGCGGATGGGACGCGTACAGCCGCTACAGCAAGGCAGATATGCCATTGCTCAAGCGAGTGGGCGGAACCGTCTTGTGGGCCGGACACGTCGAGGGTGCAGCAGTTGGAGATCTCGGTGACGGTCGTTGGGACTGGGTCGTCGTGGCGTTCTATCCCTCGCGTGCAGCGTTCCTCTCGATGATGACGTCACCCGAGTACGCACTTGCGAATGTCCAGCGCGAGAACGCGATCGAGGATCACGTGATCTTGGCTGCCAAAGAGACGTACTCGAAGTTCGGCAACTGAGTCGGCTCGAAGGCGCGGTGGCCTCGCATCTGCGTTCGACGAGGCCTCGCTCCCTGCGATGGCGGGCCGCGCCGAGCTTCCCCCGAGTAACCGGCGTTATACGGGTGATGTCGGGCCGAGTCGCGGTCCGAGCGTTTGATCGTGGGAGAGGTGCGAGGTGTGCGATGGGTCGGGACTCTCGCGTCAACTTTGCCGACGATTGGGCCGTCACGCTGTCGTCGCGACGGGCGTCGGGACCGCTCGTATGGGCCGTTACCGGGTGCGCAGTTGATTCTCGATCCAGGGTCGGAGACCGGCCAAAGCCATGCGTGACGACTCGGCCAAGTGGTCGAGGCTGCGATGCTCACGCTCGATGATCGCCTCGTGGAACCTTGCGGTTGCGCTCGCGTCGAGTTGTTCTGCCTTGAGTCGTCCAACGTGATGGAGGAAGTAGTGCAGCTGCTCGTCTTCGCCTGACAGGCGACAGAGCTCGATCCCGTCTTCGAACATTGCCTCCGCTTCGGCTTGCCTATTTGAGTATCGCAACGCCGTGGCCGTGTGGAGCAGTGCCTCGATCTCCATGGCGACCAAGCCTCGCGATCGAGCAAGCTCCACGTATCGTGTTGCTTCTTGTTCTTCACCGAGCGGAGCGAGTACCCAGGCCAGTTCGAGGAGCTTGTCGAGTGTCTCGGCGGTGTCGCCTCCTTCGTCGACGCCCATACGATCTCGGCTTGCTTGGCCGCGCGCAGCATCGACCTGGTCGTCGGGCAGACGAAAACGCCAGTACCACTCTGAATCCACATCGTTTTCCTCTGAGCTCACTTCAGGGGCGGCGCCCGCCAACCGCCAACGGGTGCACCCGTCGTGCGCCGCCGAACCGGGCTACATGATGGGCTCGCCACCCATCTCGCCGAGTGGTTCGGCCAGGAGTTCGAGTCGTTCGCCGTCGGGACCGTTGAAGTAGATCGACCTTCCGTGCTCGAAGCCGATGGGGACGCCGGCGTCGTCGAGGCGGGCGCGGATGGCCTGCTGCTGTTCAGCCGAGACGGAGATGGCCAGGTGATGCATGCTCCCGAGCACCTCTGCGTACGGGCCGAGGTCGAGGCCAGGAAAGTCGAAGAAGGCCAGCGCGTTCCCGTTGCCGATGTCGAAGAAGAAGTGGGTGGAGCCCCGGTAGTCGCGGTTCTCGAAGATCTCTGTGCACGGAAACCCGAGCACACCTTGGTAGAAGTCGATCGTTCTCGCCACGTCCGAGGACAGCAGGGCGAGGTGATGCACGCCCCGCGCGCTCGAGGCGGGGCGCTCGTCCGCGATGTAGCGCCGCCGGAGCTCCTCCCATTCGGCCGTACGGTCGATGTTGTCGCCGTGGTCGGTGATCGAGCGTTTGATGTCGGGCATCGGAAAAGGCTACCCCGCCCGGGTTTTCGTGACGGAGCGGTGGCGTTAGCCGCCTCCGACCGGCGTGGCGATCTCGATCAGCGTGCCGCCGGGGTCGATGATGTAGGCGACGGTTTGACCCCACGGCTTGTCGATGGGTTCGACGTAGGGGGCGCGCACCAGCGGCGGGCGCAGCGGCGACCATCGCAGCCACATCGTCAGTGACCAAGGTGATGGTCACGGCAGGCGGTGGAGCACTCGAATCGAGCGTTGAGAATGGTGTCGGCTACGCCCAGGCTGCGGTCGGGTTGCAGGACGAAGCCGGCTACCAGCCCTTCACCGACGGGTGGGCCGCCTACCGGGAGGCTCACGCCCACCTCCAGGCCGGGCGGGTTGACCGGTCGTTGGAGATCTTCACCGGGCGCGCCGCCCAGACCGGGCTCGCTCACGTCCTCGGATTGTGCTCACTGACATCCATTCTTGCGTTGGTCGGACGCTCCGGTGAGGCGATCGCGATCGCGGACGACGCCATGAACGCTGCCCGCGCTCACGCCAACCCGGGCATCATTGCGACGGCGTACTACGCGTACGGGTTGGCGTACGCCGTGGCTGACCCGCACCGGGCGCTCAACATCTTCCGTGAAGGCCTCGCCTACACTCGACAACACCAGACCCCGTTCTCTGAAGCGATCATCTCCAGGGAAGCAGCCGGGCTCGAAGCAGCCCATGGCGACATCGGCCAGGCGCTCGAACTGTTCAGCGCGAGCATCGACTCGTTCCACCAAGCCGGCAACACCACCTTCCTAACATTCTCGTTCGGCCGAATGGTCGTGCTCTTCGACAGGACCGGGCGACCGGAGATCGCCGCCACTCTCTACGGCGCCGCCACCCACCGCCCTGGCGCCGACGTGGCCGTCAGCGTTGTTGCGGCGGTCGATCAAGTACGCAGCGTGCTCGACGTCGACACCTTCGACAGCTGTGTCCGCACCGGGGCGGCGATGACCATCACCGAAGCCGTCCGCTACGCCCGCACCGAACCCGCGGCGCCGTGAACGGCCCAACGGCCACCGCGCGCCCAACCAACACCACACGCACACTTCGCTCACTCCAAAGAACCCACTGACCCGCCGAATAGCCGGCCGTTATACGGGTGATGTCGGGCCGAGTCGCGTCCGAGCGTTCGATCGTGGCCGAGGTGCGAGGTGTGCGACCGGTCGGGATCTCGGGATTCTGCTGACCATCTCAGACGCTTGCTGCCTTCTACGCCAAAGCGCTGTGCAGCGCCGGCGTTGATCTGCGCGCGTTGCCTTCCAAACCGGGGCGTTTCGCCTGCGACTGACAACTGAATTGGACTGTCACCGAGGTCTCGTGCGGGGACACGACTCTGCGCTGGCGGCCGAACGTTCGGTGGGACTGGAGCGTCTGTCGGGCCGCAGGAGTTGGTATCCGACTGAGCAGGGCCAAGGATGCGGAACCCTGTCAAGGGCGATGTCGACAGGTCGCCCGAATCAACCGTCCGTGTCTGGTCGCTGCCCTTCGACCCCGTTCATAAGGGGCACGATAAGGGCACGACCGGCGGGTTTCGGCGACGGTGCCACACCCAAGAAACCAGAAAACCCCTGCCTGAGCAGGGGTTTCGTGTGGAGCGGGTGACCGGGATCGAACCGGCATGGCCTGCTTGGAAGGCAGGAACTCTACCATTGAGCTACACCCTGGAGCGAGATGCTGCCCTTCTCACCACCGCCTTGATTCACCGCATCGTACGTTCCTGTCGCAGTCAGCGCG
>JANMZO010000066.1:0-2765 GCA_031383405.1 Acidimicrobiia bacterium
AGGTACGCCGCCGGCTGTTTCACGACCACCGACGTGATGGCCACGATCCGACCCCAGCCCTGGGCCCGCATTCCGGGGAGCGCGGCCTTGCACATAGCGATCGAAGCGAGCGCATTCGACTCGAAGGCTTTCGTGTAGGCATCGAGTTCCATGGCATCGAGCCCTCCCGACGGTGGCCCGCCTCCGTTGGCCACCAGAATGTCGACTCCGCCCATGGCGGCAATGGCCTGCTCGACGAACGAGGTGGCTCCGGCTGCGGTCGATACATCGGCCACGATTGGAATCGCCAAGGGGCCGATCCTTTCCGCCGCCGCCTTCACCCGAGCCTCGTCGCGGCTGCACAGCGCAACCTGCACACCCTCGTCGGCCAGACACTGAGCCGACGCGAAACCGAGCCCGGTGGATGAGGCGGCCACGGCCGCTCGTTTCCCGTTGATTCCAAAATCCATGACAGTTTCTTTCTGCAGTTCTACAGGATGACGCTGACGCGTCCGTGAGGGCGGAGCTGCGCCAACGCCAGCGTGGATCGCCGGTGCCGAATCTCGAACCCGGCCGAACCGCCACGCACCAGGCGCATCTGATACGAACCCGGATAGATGTCGAGTTTGGCCAACGCCGACCGGTAGACGACAAAGTTGGCCGTCACGGCTATCGACCCCTCGGCATCTTCAGTTGCGAGAACATTGCTGACGATGTGCTGCGTGATCGAGTGCGGCGATTCGGTCCATGCGCTTCCGTCGACCATCGCGTCGACGCGCTGGCTCAGGAGAAACCAGTCGTCTCGAACGAAGAACAGATCATGCTCGGCATCACCGTTCGGGCGGTCGGTCGAGGGCACCAGGTACTCGCAGTCGGGTGTGAAGAGCGCGAACCACTCACGCAGTCGCCACTCGTCCAGGAGGCGAGCCTCGTAGTAGAGGAACATCTCGATTTCCCGGGAGAGCACCGGATCGGCGGTCTGCGGCGGAGCCGCAACCGGTACTTCTTCTGCAGTCGTCATCGTCAAACTCCTACTGTCTCATTTCGGCGGAGCCGGACTCACGGAGTGGGGCTGAGTTGTCCGGGCCATCCGACCCGGCCCCGTTTGCCGAGCTGTGGAACTTCCAGTGGGTGTGCGGTGCCGGTCATGCGGCGGTCCCACTCCCGCCAGAACGTGCGCATCTGCAACTCGTCGGTGAAGATCTTCCGATCCGAAGCCATCCCTCGGGAGATGTCATTCCACGGAGCTACTTCGTGAGCCGCAAAACCCCTTTGGCAGCGTTCGAGTGCTTCGATGTCGTCTGGAGTGGCCAGACCGGCCGGTCCCCAGAAGGTGAGGAAGTTCTCCTGACGCATCTTACGAAGTTCGGGATCATCGTCTTTGGGCTGCAGGCTCCACGCCGTTACCTCCATGTAGCCGGGTGCAACCGGATAGTATGTGCGCAGAGTAATTCCCATGATCAGGTCGACGACAGCCAGGTTCGGGAAGATCACCAGGTTGCGCCCCGAGAACATCCGGTTGGCCCAGTCGGCCCCGTAGAGCTCGGCGAATCGGTTTCGGCGGGCCACCTGCCGATCAAGGATCTCGCCCGAAAGATCGCGTCCGAGGCCAGCGTTGCGACCGCCGGTTCCGTCAGCGCCGCCGATCACCGCGTGGCCGTTGCCGAGGTCGTAGCCCAGGTTCGGTGCGGTGCCAGCGGCGAACACCAAGCTGAGATCCTTGCCCGATTCCTTCAGCATGGCGAGATAGCGGTGGTGGGTGGTCATGGCGTGGTAGCCATCGGCTGAGTTCTCGCTCAGCAACTTCCAGTTCGCGTTGGCCGCATAGAGGTGCGAGCCGCCGATCACCTGCATCCCCTGTTCGGATTGATCGGCAAAGAGATCGAGGATGTCGCTGGCACCGGCAAGGTACGCGTCGAGATCAACGATGTCGTTCGTCCAGGAAAGAAACACGAACCCGCGATAGGACTCGACCTTGGCCGGCCGGACCAGGCACAGGTTCTGCCGATCAAAGTTTTCGCCGTAGGCCTCTTCACCCGGCAGCGCCACCAGGTCACCCGAGGTGTTGAACGACCACCCGTGGTAGAAGCACTTGAGGAAGCGACCGTGACCTTCTCCGCGGGTTTCGATCTGCATACCACGGTGCGGGCACGAGTTGACGAAGACCATCACCTGGCCTTCCGCGTTGCGCGTGAGGATGATCGGACGGCCTCCGACGTTGCGGGTCCGAAAATCGTGGGGATTCTCGATCTCGCTCTCGTGACCGACGTACAGCCAGCTACGGTCGAAGATGAGCCGGCGCTCTTCGTCGAGAACATCGGGATCGATCATCGAGCCCCGGTGCACCCGAAATCGCGGTGTCTCCCGATCATCTATGACATACGGCGGTGTAATCACGGCTATCCCCTTCCAGCGTCGGCGCCCATCAGCGTACGACCGATGATGATTCGTTGCACCTGCGCCGATCCTTCGAAGATGTCGAGAATCTTCGAGTCGCGGTACCACTTCTCCAAAAGCAGTTCCTGACTGGTGCCGTCGGGTCCGAGAAGCATCATGCAACGCCGGATGATCTTCTCAAACGTCGGCGGCCCGAAGGCCTTGCTGACCGACGCTTCCGACTTGTTCGGCAGGCTGCGGTCAAGCAGCCACTGCGCCCCGAGGTTGACCCGGCGAATCCGCTCGAGGGCAACGTTCATGCGTTCGACCTCATTCTCGATCTGCGACCAGCGTTGCGGCGTGAAGCCGAGGCGCTGACCTTTCAACACATCGGCCGTCACGTCGATGGC
>JANMZO010000069.1:0-1659 GCA_031383405.1 Acidimicrobiia bacterium
GAAAAACGGATTCGCGCTGCCATCGACCATCCGCTCGTTGGCGTCGATGTGCAGGAAACCGGTCGCACCGGAGCTGCCCGCGGTGCCGTAGAGCCCGCGGTTGTCCCGCCGCGACGCCTCGCGAAAATATCCCGCCTGCAGCGCAATCATGTGGCGCGGCGTATCGAGGATAATCTGCTCGGCCTGGAGGTGCGTGATGAGCGTCGTCTCGTTGATCCGATTCATCGCGGCCAGGTTGACGTTTTCCCAGTCGTAGACGGACTTGCTCGTCACCGAGGGATCGCTTGAGAACAGCGGTTGGGTCGCGCGAATCTGCTCCGGCGTGGTGTTGACGAAAACGATGTTCTGGTTGCGACCTTCCGGCGTGTTTGTGCTGGTCGTGCGGCCCGGGCCCCAGTAGCCAATCGAGCCATTCGTATCGATGAACAGCGCGGACTGGTCGCGAATACTGGCGCTCGTGAAATACGTCGGCAACGTCGTCGCCGTGAACGTGCCGGGCACGCGCACGCCGTTGATTTTCGCCGTGGTGGTGACGGGATCCCACGTGGGCATGCCGGCCTTGATCCAGCCCGTGATCGCATCGCGCGGCGGCGTGGTGTTGGGCCGGTTGCCCGTGATGTGAAAGTAGAAATGCGAGGCCGTCAGCGTCGTGCGTTTGAACGGCTGGTAACGCACCATGGCGTTGAGCCGCTTCGAGTCGGTGCCGGAGGGCTTGCGGACGTAGCCATCATGCTGGAAGACCGCGCTGCCGCGCACCGCGAGCTTGTTGCGCAACAGCGGAAGCTCGACGACCGGTGTGTGTGGCTCTCCGAGACCCGCGCCGATCGCCACGACGAGGAGACCTGTCGGATGATGTACGCCGGGGGCTGCCCGCGGGTGCTGATGGGGATCGAGACCGGGGTCGACATGCTCCTCGGGAACGTGAACAAGAACCTCACGACCGAGAAGGTCCGGTGGGGGGTGAACAACGCGCGCAAGGCCGGCATCCAGACCGTCGGCCTGTTCATGATCGGGATGCCCGGGGAGACCCCCGAGATGACGCGCGAGACGATCGAGTTCGCGGTGGATCTCGACCTCGACTTCGCGAAATTCGCCATCACCGTGCCGTTCCCCGGATCGAAGCTCTTCGAGGATCAATGGCAGAAGACGTTGTTCCGGGATGACTGGGAGAACTACACCACGTTCAACCCGGACCCGGACCGTCTGGTCTACCATCCCGAGGGCTACGATCCGGACTTGCTGATCAAGATGCAGTCGTATGGACTCAGGCGGTTCTACATGCGGTACGATCAAGTCCGACGTCAGCTGGTAGACCTGAAGACCATCCATCCCAAAATGATGCTTTACGGCCTCTACGGGATGGCCATCTGACCCGGAGCGAGGAGACCCCATGTATCTGTTGATCCCCACCGTCCTCTTGTTCGCCGGCTGCGGCGACCCTCCCTGTGCGGCCGGATTCGGCCGGGCCGAGGACGGGAACTGTTACCCCCTGAACCTGGACACTGCCACGACCGACACCGACGCGGACACCGACGCGGACGGCGACACGGACGCGGACGCCGACGGGGACACCGACGCGGACGCCGACGGCGACACCGACACCGACGCCGACGGCGACACCGACGCCGACGCCGATCCCGGGGCGCCGTCGTTGACCTG
>JANMZO010000089.1:0-2140 GCA_031383405.1 Acidimicrobiia bacterium
CTCATCAAACAACTCCAAACCCTCGGCTACGGAGTCAACCTCACCAAAGTCGCCTAACCACTACAAGTGGATTCTCCTTACAGCTGCACTCACTCGCTACGCTCGCTCTTTCCGCCTTCGCCGACGGCCGAGTTCCAACGTCGTCTCGCCAGGGCCACCCAACAAAGGAGCGTCTGACAATCGCGACGCGATGATGCCGCGGTCGTTTTGGATGAAGATCACGGACGACGTGGGTCGGGGTCGGGCAGCAACACATTTCGGACGTCGCCGACGAATTCGTACCAGGCGCCGATAAACGACCGGAGGGTCCGCACGGTCGGGCCGAAAGTGTCAAATTCCGACACCGTCATGCCATCGGGTTCATAGGCGCGCTTAAAATCCGGGATAGTCAAGAGCGCGGCCATGACTTCCCTGTCAACGCGAAGGTCGATGCGCGGTTCGGGGCGGTGACCCGATCTGTTTGCCTTCACCTGCCACTCCCAAGGCATCGTGAGGACCACGTCCCCACCGACCAGTTCCGTCCAGTGGCCGAGGTGACGGTACGCGGCCGCCAGCAGCTTCGTCCGGTAGCCACGTTCCTGGAAAATGGCCAACGCTCGTTTCGCGCAAGCGATGCCCGCCCAGTCGAGTGCCGATGGATCCACCGTCAGCTGGTCCCGCTCCACGACAACCTTCATCCAGTCATCGAGGCGCCCGACCATCAGCGTGGCCACGGGCGCCATATGAGCGGTATCGAGACCAGCGTCGTCACGTCGCTGGAGACCCCGCTCGATGGCCTCGGCAATCGCGAGTACCTGCGGCACGCAGAAGCTGACCGTCACGTTCAGGTTTACCCCGCGAAAGGTCGCCTCTTCGAGAGCGGAGATTCCAGCCGAAGTGGCCGGCATCTTGACCTGAAGGTTGGGCCCGAGCCGAGCGAGCTCCTCTGCCTGAGAAAGCATGGCGCCACCATTGTTGTGCAGGGTTGGATCGGTCTGCACCGAGATCCGACCCCAGGTACGGTCGTTCTTCTCGAACACCGGCATCAGCAGCTCTGCGCCGCGGGCTCCCATCTCGCAATACAGTTGCCACGCGATCGTCCGCTCGTTGGCGGACCTCTGCGCACTGATCAACTCGGCAGCTCGTGGTAGCCATCGATCGCCTTCACTACGCAGCACTGCCAGGCAGATCACCGGGTTGCTGGTCGCGCCGGTCGCGCCGCGGTCGATGGCATAGGTCAGCTCCGATGTTGCGCATGAGTCGTTGAAAAATCGCGTTGGCGTCGTCTCGGCCATCACCTTGAGTGGAGCGTCGGATGCCAAGGGCTCGAACTCGGTCCCGGGATCCTCTGCGGTCGCTGCGTTCATCGATCGGTCCTTCACGTACGTTGGGCAGGTTTCTTGACTTCTCGTTCAGTCAGGATTCGGGATTCGAGATTCGGGCTGAGGGCCGACTTCGTCTCCACAACACGACAGCGCCGGTTCATGTATCGGGTTCCCCCTACGGACACCCCACGAGATCCGAGCCCCTGGGATCTTGATCTTCGCCGCTCCGTGTCTCCAACTGTTGTGAAACGAACTCGGCTCACCGAACCTTGTCATGACATTCTATTCAGAGGGCACTCGGACAAACGATTCGGAACTGCGATTCGGAAAAGCAACTGCTCAGCGAAAGGGTGCCGACCGGTGCGACACTGTGCGTATGCGAACTGTCCGTGAACCGTTGACGTCAGAGATCAGTCGGGCAGAACCGAGAGGGTTTACGGAGGCTGACGTAGACGTCGAAGCGCTTCGGAGCCTTACCGTTCAGCGCAGCGTGGTGACCGATTACCCAACGGCCGCTGCGGTCGAGCGTGGAGTCGTGATCTACCTGGCGAACCGCCTCGAGGTCGCCGCGCGCGCCGATCGGGCGTCGGTCCTTTCCGAGTTGTGCCACGTCTTGGGACACGGGCCCGGTGTGTTCGTGGTCCGCGACGCGGTGCCGCCCGAAACGGTGGCTGCAGCGACCCGGGTCTTCGATGACCTGATCGCGACGCAGCGGGCCACCGGTATCGGTGTCGGTGACCACTTTGCAAAGGCGGGCGCGAACGATCGAATCTGGAACTCTCACGAAAAGCTGGCCGTGGCGGCGCCGGAGGTGTTTGTCGACTACTACGCCAGCG